>CAJOMV010000069.1 GCA_905235805.1 uncultured Ruminiclostridium sp. | reverse complement strand
GAAAATGTACGGTGCCATTTTCGGGTTCCAGCGTCTTGTCTGATGTCCGAAGTGAACACCGGCTTCAAGAAGCTGCTTCATTGATACGACTGCCATTATAGCGTCCTCCTGTAAAAAAATTTGTTTTGTTCCGCCGGTCAGTGAACGCCGCGGACAGTGGCTGAGCTCTGCTCAGACACCGCACTCCCGCGGTTTATACCGCCGTGAGGATTGCAACTCTGTGAATTGCCTTAATATTATATCACACATTTCCTGTTATTACAATATTTTTCTTTTCGTCTATTTTAACAAATTTTTGAGCATTCCGCCATTCTTTTTTGTATGCACAGGCATATCACAGCTCACCAAAATAGCGTCCTCACCGATTATCTCGATGTCGCTCCAGCAGACCGTGATATCGTCCTCGCGTCCAAGCAGTCCGAACAGCTTCGCTTTCCCGAATATCACTATCCTGCACACCTTAGCCGTGCAGGTGTCGAATTCGATGTCGTCCGCGAATCCCATTTTCACACCGCTCTTTATGTTGATTATCTCCTTGTTGCGTATGTCGTCGAAAGTGCAAAGCATCTCCCGCACTCCTTTCTTACTTTTTAAAATTCTATTGCGCAGTGTCGGATTTAATGACTGCCTGACGAAAAATAAGCTCAGATCATTTCCTCGGCATGAATATATTACCTCCGAACAGCGTATAATATCCTTGAATTCGGCAATAATCGGGCAAATCGTGTTGAATTTATAGTAAATTAATACCTAACCCGGCTGTAAAATTTGACAAAAATTAAACATATTGCACTAACTTACAAAAAAATGTAAAAAATCGCTTGAAATTCAGTTTTTTTTATGCTATAATGTTCACGAAACAAAAAGGAAAACGGTCTTTCGTCCGTTCAGAATCAATTACAAGGAAGGAAATTCACTATGGCTAAATCGGCTTATGAAAAGGTTTATGAGGGTCTCAAAAAAGCTATCAAGAAGACTGACACCTCCAACTTCGAAGGATTTTTCGCATTCCAGTTCAATGTTACGGGCGATGCTGCCGGCACATTCTATATGGAATTCAAGGACGGCGTCCTTTCGGTAGAGAATTTCAGCTATGATAATCATACCGCTGTCTTTGAGGCTGACGCTGACACCTTCACTGCTCTTGTAGAGGGCAAGCTCGCGGTAAACAAGGCTCTCGAAAGCGGTAAGCTCGTTGTCAGGGACAATGACGCAGGCTGCGCTGACATCTTCATCGCGATAGCTCCCAAGAAGGCTCCTGCCGCAAAGAAGGCTCCCGCTGCTAAGAAGGAAGCTGCTCCCAAGGCTGCCGCAAAGAAGGCTCCTGCCGCAAAGAAGGCTCCCGCCGCTAAGAAAGAAGCTGCTCCCGCAAAGAAGGCAGAGGCTCCCAAGGCTGAAGTAAAGGCTCCCGAGGCTGCAAAGAAGGCTGAAGCTCCTAAGGCTGCTCCCAAGGCTAAGAAGTAAACTGTATCGTAATTGACGGCGCGTATGCTTCGGCGTACGCGCTTTTGTTTTAGCAAAATCTCAAAAAACTATTGAAAAAAAAAAGAGAATATGATATAATATTACAAACTATTCTGAAAGGACGATAACTATGGCTGACAATCATCTCCCGTTCCCCGCACCCGAGGGAAACGATAATAACCAGACTCCCGAAAACAATACACCCAACCCCGGGAATATATTCCCCGACCTCGGAAACGAGGAGCTCGTTAAGGCTATGGTAGCGCTCAAGGAAAACGAGAACAAGGAGACTCAGGCGGCACTTCTGACAAAGGTGCTCTCCGCCCGCTTCTTCGCTCCCGTAGACGTGACCGACGCTGACGGCAATCCCATAAAGGGCAACGGCAAGGTCGATGTTCCCAAAGACGCAAAGTTCAATTTCAAGCTGATACAGAACAACAAGGGCGAGCAGTTCTTCACCGTCTTTACTGATATTCAGGAATTTCGCAGGTGGAGCAAAAATCAGGTCAACACTATCGTAGTGATATTCCCGCAGATAGCACAGCTCGCACAGGCAAAGGCTGACGTGATAAAGGGCTTCGTCATCAACCCCATGTCCCATAATATAATCTTCACTCAGGAGGCTATAAAGAACCTTCTGAACGCGGTAAAGACTGTCTCCGAGCAGGCGCAGGCACGCCGTGACGCCGCCGAAGCGGGCGCTCCCGCAGATGCCGCCCCCACAGTCAAGCTCATGTTCGGCAAGCCCAAGAATATCCCCGACGCAGTCCTCGGCGCATTCCGCAAAAAGCTCGCCAAGACCCCGCAGGTCAAGACAGCTTATTTCTGCATGATGAAGCAGGGCGATCAGGAGTTCTACCTCTTCACCCTAGATATAGATGCCGACAGCGAAACAAGCCGTGATATCGGAGATTCCCTCTGTGAGTCCGCAAAAATGTTCCTCACCAAATTCCCCATTATGGCGGCTCCCGTCAACTCCCCCTTCGGCGAAGGCGCTAAAAAAGTCGGCGAACCGTTCTACGAAAAGGATAATTGAGTGCCGTCGGCGCTCGCGCCGGTCGCTTCGCTCGAGACCGGGATAACTTTTATAAAAGTAAAAGCCTGTCATTTCGTACTTGAAATGACAGGCTTTCTGTATTTTTTCTGCATTCAGGCGCCGTTTAAGTGCGCGCGAGGCAATTCGCCCTTCCCACGGCTTGAGCGCAGGGACTTATTCGGTACGCAGAGCGACGACGGGGTCTTTTTTAGCGGCGACACCGGAGGGGAAGAGACCTGCGATGAGAGTCAGCACGACGCTTATGACGATAAGGATGACAGCTGCTATGGGCGGGAGCTTTGCGAGGTTTGCGATATCGGTGATATCCTCGATAATTATGTTAATGGGGATAATGAGCAGTGAGGTGACGAGGATACCGATGACGCCGGAGATGAGACCGATGATAGTGGTCTCGGCGTTGAATACGCGGGAGATATCCTTTTTGGAGGCGCCGATAGAGCGGAGGATACCGATCTCCTTGGTGCGCTCGAGCACTGAGATGTAGGTGATTATACCTATCATTATCGAGGAAACTATCAGGGAGATAGCGACGAAGGCTATGAGGATATAGCTGATAGCGTTGATGATATCGGTAACGGAGGACATGAGCATTCCCACGATATCGGTGTAGGTTATCTTGTGGTCTTCGTCAACGCTGTCGTTGTACTTGCGGATTATCTCTACAACGCGCTCCTTCGACTCGAAGTCTATGGGGTATATCGATATGGACGAGGGGGTGTCCATGCTGATAACGCCGAGCTTGTTCATGTTATCGAAGTAGGAGGAGGAGGAAACCACATTGGAGGCTTTGAAGCTCGCTCCTGTGAGCTGCTTCATCAGCTCCGAACGCTGCTCCTCGGACATGGACATGAAGAACGACATCTGCTCATCGCTGATATTGCTCATATCAAAGTTTGACATATCTATGCTCGACAGGTCGATGCCGGGCATTATAGAAGCCGCGGGAGCGGGAGCTGCCGATCCCTCGCCGGAGAGCTGCTCGAGATACGCCATCTGCTCCTCGGGGGACATTGCGGAGAGTATAGCCTGCTGGTCCTCGGGAAGCATGGCGATTATCGACGACATATCGGGCATTGCGCCGGCGCTGTCGGCTGACTGCGGCATCATCTGCATAAGGTATGCCTGCTGCTCCTCGGGGGACATTGCCGCGAGAGCCGCCTGCTGCTCGGGGGAGAGGCTTGCCATGATCGTCTGCATATCGGGCATCGCGGCAGCCTGCTCCGCAGCCGCAGCCGCAGCTGCCGCGGCTGCTTCCTGCGCCGCCTTCATCTGCTCGGCTGCTTCTCTGAGCTGGTTCTGCATATCCTCGAGCTCTCTGGCGCGCTCTTCTTCCTCGGCTTTCGCGTCCGCCAGAGCCTTTTCGCCAGCGTCGGTGTCCTCGAAGGGCAGTCCGTTGAAGATATCGTAGTCCTCACGGTTTTCTTGATCCTTCACTATCTCGCTGTTGTTTATGATATCGGAAATATGGGTGGTGAGCTCGCCTGTGTAGCCTATGAGACCGCTTATGGAGGAGGACTGCTCCTTCTGGCGGATAATACCCACTATCTTCAGCTCAACGCCGTTGTCATAGGCTTCCTCCATGAGCTCGTCGTCCTCGGTGATATCCTCCCAGTTGCCGTCCTCGTTCTTTTTGTAGAGGTCGCTGTTCGGGATAACGGAGAAGGTCATTCCGAGGAAGTCGTCGTACTCATAATCGGGGCTTTCCGGGACCTTTGTGACCTCGTCCTTTTCCTTCTTCTGCATCATCTCGCGGACTGCCGAACGAAGGTATGACGGGTCGCGCATACCGAGCGCGTACAGGGTGAAGTCGGTTATCTCGTTGTTCTTGTCGATGATGAGCACGGCTTCGTTGTAGTTCTCGGGTCTTCTTCCCGCAACTACCTCATAGCGGGTATTGAACATACCGTCGTCACCGGTTATCTCTGTGAACACATCTACATTGGACGCGGAGGACATTACCTGTGTGCGGAGACTGAATATCCCCGATACCGAGCCGAAGCCGATATCGTCGAGCACGGTGTTCGGATTGACCTGCTTTATACCGTCGTCAAGGCGGGAAAATACCTGCAAGGTAAGTCCGCCGTAGGAATATTCGATATTGGTGACTTCCTTCTTTATCTCCTCATTGCCGTCGAGGAACTCCTTGAAGGACTGCAGGTCATTGGTATTGGTCTGCGCGTACATTCCCTCGAACACATACTGCATTCTGTCGGAGGAATATATCTTGTCGTTTGTACGTTTCTGCCGCTTGTTCGCGGAATCCACGGCATTGGACATGGAGCTGTTGAAGAATGAGGATATATCCGTACTGCTCTCGTCAATGGTGAGAGGGTAGGACGCGAGGGTATCGCGCTGGATATCGTCGATGTACACCTGTACGCCGTTGGAGAGCGAGAGGATAAGCGCTATACCGATGATACCGATGCTCCCCGCGAAGGCGGTGAGTATCGTCCTGCCCTTCTTGGTCATGAGGTTGTTGAGGGAGAGTGAGAGTGCGGTGAAGAACGACATCGAGGTCTTGCGCACCTTCTCGGGCTTATCCTTGAGCTGCTGCTCCTCGGTATATGGGTTGCTGTCGCCGGTTATCAGACCGTCCACAAGACGTATGGTGCGGTTCGCGTACTTCTCGGCAAGCTCGGGGTTATGCGTTACCATGATGATGAGCTTGTCTTTTGATATCTCCTTGAGTATCTCCATTATCTGAATGGAGGTCTCGCTGTCGAGAGCGCCGGTAGGCTCGTCGGCGAGCAGGATATCCGGGTCGTTTATCAGCGCGCGGGCGATAGCCACTCTCTGCATCTGACCGCCGGACATCTGGTTCGGCTTCTTCTTCATCTGGTCCTTGAGTCCGACCTTCTCGAGCACTTCTATGGCACGCCTCCTGCGCTCGGACTTGGACACGCCCGACAGCGTCAGCGCGAGCTCGACATTCGACAGCACATTCTGATGCGGTATCAGGTTGTAGCTCTGGAACACGAAGCCTATCTTGTGGTTGCGGTAGGTGTCCCAGTCGCGGTCACGGTACTTCTTTGTGGAGACGCCGTCGATTATCAGGTCGCCCTCGGTGTAGCGGTCAAGCCCGCCGATGATGTTCAGCAGGGTCGTTTTGCCGCAGCCCGACTGTCCGAGCACCGCCACGAATTCATTCGCGCGGAAATCCACACTCACACCCTTGAGCGCTTCGACCACGGTGTCGCCCATTTTGTAGTTCTTTCTTATGTTCTTCAGACTTAACATTATACGGTAGTTCCTTTCGTAAATAGTTCCTATTTACTCTCCTAACCTCTTCACGGGCTTGAATCCCGCTGTCTTTGTAAATTTCATATTGCAGGTGAACGAGTTGACGAAATCCGAGGGGTCAATGCGGTCGAAGTTAGCCTGCTCGAATTTCTCTCGCTCAAACAATACCGACAGAATAGTGGTCTCGGTGTCATTTCCCGTCGCGGTATCGAGCACCGTATCCACGGCGTGCACTATCACTCCGCCGACGGGCAGCAGGGCGAATATCTCCCGCCCCAGCCGCACCGCGCAGCTGCACACATAGTCCTGCTCGAGGTCGTAGTAGGCGGTCTTGGTGAGCTCCTTTTCCGAGAGCTTCCCGCTTTTGAGGACGGTGACCTGTGTTTTCGGCACCACCTCGTCCGACTTCACCTGAAACTCTATCTCCATTACCGACGGGTCGTCGGTGCCGAACTCGAACCCGCTCCCGTACTCCACGAGGTCCTCAAATGGGTTCGCTTCGGCTATCACTTCAAGGTACGCGTCGATATCGCCGTCCATGACCCTCTGCGCGAGCTTGTAGCCTTCCTGCCACTCCGCGAATTCCTCGGCGTCCTGCTTCTTCGCTTCCTCCAGCGCCGCCGTCAGCTTTTCCTTAGCCTTCGCGTCGCCGAACAGCTTTCCCGCAAGCCCGGGCTTATATTCGTCCAGAGCCTTCTGCGCCTCTGCCTCGCGGGGACCTCCGGCGCTCTTCACGAATGGCGGGGCGCTCTCCGCCAGCGCAGCCCAGTCTGTGTCCTCGGCGCACTCCTTATGCACGGACTTTATCAGCTCACAGTAATTCTCGCTCTCCGCGGCTTTCAGTGTGTTCTCCTCCAGCTCGGCAGCCTTCTGCTCGGCTTTCTGCGCCGCGAGCTCCTCCTTCTGCTTTTTGAGCTCTTCCTTCTTTTTGGAAGCGTCCGAGGTGCTCTTTTTCTTCTTGCCCAGCGTGAACGACTTCGAGTACGAGAGACCCGTTCCCGGCAGTCCCACCGTCGCGGTGTTCTTGCCCTGCGAGTTTATCGAGTAGTGCAGTCCCTTCGTACCGACGCTGACACCCACTCCCGATTTGCTAAGGTTGAGCTTTACCCCCTTGCATATCGAGATGCTCTTATGAAATCTCAGTCCCATTGTGTTTGCTCTCCTTTTCTGCTCATTGTCTGTTATCCGGCGGGTCGAATTCGTCCCATGTTCTATAGTCGGTCTCCCGCTCGGTAATTTTATGCAGCAATTGTATGAACTCCGTTATCGCGTAATACAGATCCGTGTTATGCATATTGAAGGTCACGCCGTAGGAGAAAAAGCCGCTCTCCTCGTCGTAGGACGTTTCGTTTATCCCGGGGAAGTCCCCGTTACAGAAGTACTCGCCCCACCTATCAAGCCACAGACAGCCGTTCTCATATTCACCGATGTATTCACGGAATACGGGCGCTGTTATCATATCGTACTCCCTGCGATAAAGCCGCCCGAAGTCCGCGCGGTATTCCTCCGCTATCACAGCGCGCCCGCTCACACCTATATAATGGCTTATGGTCTATCAGTCCTCTCCGAGCTTCAGAGCCTTGTTGATGTTTATCTTCTTTATCAGCGCTCCGAGGATAGCGAAGCCGCCTCCGAGCATCACGACTATCAGCAGGTAGAGCTTGATGTAGTCGCTCTGCGCTGCCGCCACAAGGAACGGCGGCACCTGATCGGCGGGATTGTACATCGAGCGGAACAGCGGTACGAACATATCGCTTGCGATCCCGCCGATGACGAACGCCATGGCTATCGAAACTCCGGACACAAGTATCTGCTCATACCCGATCATTCCGATTATCTCCCGGAAGGTAACTCCCATGGCACGCAGGATACCGAATTGGAGCGTGCGGCTTCGGATAGAGAGTATCCAGTATATGAGAAAGCCGATGATCGTCATTATCATTATCACTACGAAGCTGAGTGTGAGCGCACCGTTCATGCCCTGAAGCTGCGGCTGGTTCTTGATGGTAATGAGCTGCTGTGAAGCGTCGGTTATGGACTCTATCGGTATATGCTTTTCCTTTATATCGTTGTAGAGCGCCTGACTTGACGCGCCGTCCTTTAATTTCAGCCATACCTGATACGGCTCGATATCCGAGACCGTGCTCGTGTAGTAGTAATTCATTATCACGAAGCAGTTCACCGCGTAGGAGGTGACTGTCGCGGTGTTCTCCTCCTCTTCGGAGCCGCGGCGGGAGGTATTTGTCTGCGCGGCGGTGACGTTCGGGTTTATGCCCGGCCAGTAGTCCACTACCGCGAGCACCGGCGCGCTTATCTTCTCGTTGCCCGACCACTTGACGGTTATCGCGTCGCCGAGCTCTATCTCATACTTATCGGCAAGCGCGCGGGAGATGATGACACCGGAGGGGTAGTCCTGAAGCGCCTTTATGTAGTTCCACCAGTGCGCGGGCAGCAGGTCGTTCCTGAACCACGCTGTGTTTGCGAATTTGTACGGCTCTATCGACATGAGGGTGACATTGTCCTCGGTCTTGTTGTCAACGCCGACCTTTGCCTTCTTGTTTATCAGTACCTTTGTGGCGGTCTCAACGCCCTCTAAGTTTTCGAAGCGCCCGAAATCACGCTCCACATACCCGAGCACCGTCGAGCTGTTGTCGGCTGCGGTAGCCTCCAGCCAGTATTCGGTGAGGGTGATGTCCGCGCCTGCCGCGTAATAGATGCGGTCTTCCTTCTGATTGTTGATAGTGCGGGCGGTATTCGCGGAGAATATGCCCAGAGAGAAGGTCACCACAAGGAACAGCATCAGAAATCTCTCCCGTCCGCCCTGCGAGCGGCATACCGTGGTTATCGCCATGTACTGCGCGGGCGTCCAGAGAGGCTTGAATATCAGGTAAATAAGGTTCAGCAGGTAAGGGTATACGCGTATGAAAAGCAGTCCCAGCCCGAACACAAGGCAGGTCGAGAATATGAAGAACATCGGGTTTATCTCGCCCGAGGAGACGTCGGATATCTGCTCGTCCGCGGTGTAGAGCATATAGAATATTATCGCCGCCGCGATAAGCAGGAAGTCTATCCCCGTCTTTTCCCACAGGGACATCTTCACGACCTTCGTCCTGCTCTGCTTGTACTGCACAATGGACAGCTTAGACGCTGGGATAATGGGTATCATCGTCGCCGTGAAGAATATCACCACCGCCAGCAGCGAGAACCATACCGCCCCGGAGGTCACCTTCGCGTTGAGCCCGGTGCGGTTCACGAATTCGAGGAAGCCGTCCGAAACTCCCACCAGCCTGCACATCAGCAGACCCACGAACGGCGCCGTTATCAGCGTCACCAGACCGAGGATCCCCGCTTCGAGAGCGTACATACCGAATATCTGCAATGAGCTCGCGCCGCGGCTCTTGAACACAGCTATCTCGTTCTTCTCCTGCTCCACGTTCAGTCTCGACACCATGAACAGATAGAACGCCAGCATCACCATTGTCGGTATCTGCAATACCCACAGCATCTGCGTCAGCTTCTCGGCTTCCGCGGCGTATTTCTTCCAGATACTCAGCACACCCATTTTAAAGGTGCAGGACAGGTCGGGAAAATATGCCGCGTCCTCCTCTATCGCGGTGACAGCGAAGGGAAGGTCGTTCATGTCCATAGCCTGATAGTCGAGGGCGTAGCGGACGGATATATTCGCAAGGCTTATCGCCTTTGAGGCTATCAGCGTGTCGCGGAAGCAGCCGTAGTCCGTGATGAGCGCGCTCTCATAGCCCGCCATGGTCTCCGACCAGTAGACGTCGTTCGCGTCGGACTGCTCGTAGATGCCCACCACGCGCACCGTGAGGTCACCGCTGCCGGTATCGCCGCCCTTGACGGTATATTCCTCGCCGAGAGTTATGCCGATGAGGCGGAGAGCCGGCTCATTGGCTACCACCTCGATGACGCCCTCGGGAGTGATGCCGCCGTCCGCGTACATTCTGCCGGAGGTCACGGTGACGTGCTTCGCGAAGTCGGTCATGGCGGTGAGCTTCACACGGGTCGAGGTCGTACCGTTTATGCCGCCGCGCAGCAGGTAGAGCATGTTGTCGTACACGACGGTCTTGGAGGCTTTCACGGGGATAGGGAGGTAATCGACCCTGTCCCTGACTGTCCCGGGCAGCTCGTCGATGAGCTTGAGCTGCTCGGCGCTGCCGATATTCGTGGCAAGCGCCCGCTCAACGGAGTATATGCCCGGGTAATCCCCCGAGCTTAGCTGGTACGCCTCCATATCCTTTATCAGCATACGCTGGAGCGACGCGTCCATATATATAGGCACGGTACTCATCATTCCCGCCGCCATCAGAAATCCTATGAAAAGGCACAGTACCATCCATTTGGTCTTGCGCATTTTCCTGAAAAGCAAAGTAAACAAGCAATTCTCCTAAATCCAAAGGGTTTCTTACTTACCGAATGATGACCGCTTCACCCGCCGACAGTCCCGAGACTATCTCCGCCTCGGTCGCGTTGGTGATGCCGACAGTCACATCTCTGTCGAGCTTCTCGCCGTTTTCGTATATCTGGACATACGACCTGCCGCCGTCTGTCTTGATGAGGTTTTTGGGTATTACAACGGCGTTCTCGGAGACCGCCTTGACCTTCTTGATATCGGCGAGGGAGCCGAGGTACGCGAAGGTCGGGGAAGAGCTGCCGAACTCGGCGTACAGCGCCTTTGTGTCGCTTGCGCCGTCAGCCTTCGCTTCCTTCGGTGTGTAAGACACCGTCGCGTCGTAAACGTCGCTGTCAACGGTGACGGTCACCTTGTCGCCAACCGCGAAAAGCCTGTCGTCGTCGCAGCTTGCCGCGACATACAGGTCGCCGGGGTCAACTATGCGGGCGATGACCTTGTACGGGTCGAACTCGGTGCCGGGGTTTATCTTGTAGACATACGAGACCTGACCGCTCATCGGCGCGAATATCTTCGCACCGTCGTACTCTGCCTGATACATCTCGAGGGTGCTCTGCTCGATCTCGAGCTGGAGCCTGTCTGCCTCGGAGCCCGTGGAATTGTACCGCAGCTGTGCCGCCTGCACCTTATAGCCCTGTATCTCGAGCTCGTATTCCAGCTCTCCGACATTCATCTCGGCTATCAGGTCGCCCTCCTCCACCATGTCGCCCGCACGGACGTACACGTTCTTGATACGTCCGGTATAGCCGGTGAAGTAGCACTCCTTTTCGGTGCGGGAACGCACATAGCCCGTGAGGTTTATCGTGCTCTCTATGGTCTTGTTCCTCGCGGTGAAGGTGGAGTATGCCACCTCATCGGGAGCTATGGTCGGCGGGTCGAGGAGCTTCTCCTCCTCGGGGAAGAAATAGCACCCCGACAGCATCGTGACTGCGGCTGCAAGTCCCGCTACCCCTCGTATAAGCTGTTTTTTTGCCATACTTTGTCCGTGCCTGTAATTAGCACGCCTCCGATTAATTTGCTTGCAAATAAATTATACACTACGAAAGCATTACACTATATAATAACATAATTTTATACTTTTTTCAATAGCATACCGAAAAAAATAATATTTTTTCTCTCTGAGCGCAAAAATATGCAAAACCCCTTGAAATTTTTACACGATTGTAGTATAATAGAATGGATTTCGGATTTATTCAGCCGTATAGCGCGGCAATGACAATAAAAGGGGTTTTGCAGATGTACAACGCTATCAATAAAGCCGCACTGGTCGATATGGACTGGGGGCTCATAGGCTCAACAGTCGTAACGGGTCTGGTAATAGTCTTCCTTATTCTTGCCATACTTGTCCTGTTCCTGTGGCTCTTCGGCAAGACATTCAAAGCGATAAACGATGCGGGAGACAAGAAAGCAAAGCTAAAGCAAGCCACCGCACAGCAAGCAGCAAACACCCGCACCCCTGCCGCCCCCGCTGCCGTCACCTCCGATGAGCCCGACGAGGAGTACATAGAGGAGGACGATGAAGAGATAATCGCGGTCATCGCCGCAGCTATCGCCGCTTACGGCGCGGCTGAGGGCAAGCAGTACCGCATAGCGAGCATAAAGCGTCCGCGCCCGGCACGCTCCGGCTGGAGCAGCGCGGGTATAGCCGACAATATGCGCGGCTTCGGCAACTGAGGAAGGGGGACAAGAGCTGTGATAGAAACATTTCTCGAAACGATACAGAACCTCTGGCAGCAGTCGGCGTTCTGCAATATAACATGGCAGCAGGGCGTTATGCTCCTCATTTCCTTCTTCCTGATGTATCTTGCGATAGTCAAGCAGTATGAGCCTATGCTCATGCTTCCTATCGCGTTCGGCATGGCGCTCACCAACCTCCCCGGCGCCGAGCTCTACCACCCCGAATACTTCATGGGTACCAGCATTCCCTACGCTACCGTGCTTCATGACGGCGGCGTGCTCGATGTGCTGTATCTCGGCGTAAAATGCGGCATCTTCCCGCCGCTTATCTTCCTCGGTATCGGCTGTATGACCGACTTCGGTCCCCTTATCGCGAACCCGAAGAGCTTCTTCCTCGGCGCCGCGGCACAGGGCGGTATCTTCTTCACCTTCCTCGGTGCCTGCGGACTTTCCGCACTGGGTATCGTCTCCGCGCTCAGCGGTGAGCACGACTTCACCCTCGCGGAAGCTGCTTCTATCGCCATAATCGGCGGTGCGGACGGTCCTACTGCGATATGGCTGACCTCGAAGCTCGCCCCGGATATGCTCGGCTCGATCGCGGTCGCCGCCTACTCCTACATGGCACTCGTCCCCGTTATCCAGCCCCCCATAATGAGAGCCCTCACCACAAAGAAGGAGCGCAAGATAAAAATGGGAATGCTCCGCAGCGTTTCCAAGACCGAGAAGATAATCTTCCCGATCGCCGTAACCGTCATCGTAGCGTTCATCGTTCCCTCAGCGGCTCCTCTGGTAGGTATGCTCATGCTCGGTAATCTGTTCAAGGAGAGCGGCGTCGTTGACAGACTTGTCAAGACCGCTTCCGGCGAGCTCATGAATATCATCGTTATCATGCTCGGCACCACAGTCGGCGCTACTGCCACAGCCGCAAACTTCCTCAGCATACGCACTATCCTCGTTGTCGTCCTCGGACTTATCGCGTTCTGCGTCGGCACAGCCTGCGGCGTGCTCCTCGCCAAGCTCATGAACAAGCTCTCCGGCGGCACTATCAATCCCCTCATCGGCTCCGCGGGCGTTTCCGCGGTTCCTATGGCTGCCCGTGTTTCGCAGAAGGTAGGTCAGGAGGAAGACCCCTCCAACTTCCTGCTCATGCACGCTATGGGTCCTAACGTCGCAGGTGTCATCGGCTCTGCTGTCGCAGCCGGCGCCCTCATGGCGATCTTCGGTTAAGCCGATCACCGGCACCGTCAAGGGAAAGTTGACCCCCGATAAATAAGCTCCCCTCGTTCGTTTCAGCAGCGTAATTTCGGTTACGCTGCTTTTCTGTTCCTGCGTGTTGATCGCCGAGCGGAGCTTTTTTTGTGTCCTTTTTCAGCCTGACCTGCTGAACGATATCAATTTATACTTTTGTTATAATACCTCGTATCATATCAAAGCCCCAAAAAGGTCGTTTTTTTCAATTTTTGCAAGTTTCAGCTGGTTATCACAAAACTTTCAGTCTGCTGTCACATTTCGAGGGGTCATTTGTGAGACTGTTGTGATAGTCGGTGTGTATAATAGTATTTATCGGGATATTTTTCCCCGAAAAATTTCAAAAAAGGAAGGAAAAACAATGAAACAAACAAAACACAAAATTCTAAGCGTGTTCCTGTCGTTCTGCATGATTATTTCGTGCATGGTGGGAATGAGCGCGACGGCGAGTGCAGCAGCATTTTCCGGCAACTGCGGTGCGGAAGGAAATAATGTTACATGGAGATATGACCGAATTTCCGGAACCCTCACCATAAGCGGCACGGGGGCGATGATGGATTTTGGTGTAGAGCCGATGCCTTGGTGGGATGAAAGAGAGAATATCACAGCAGTAAGCATTGGAAACGGAGTGACTTCTATAGGTAACAGCGCGTTCCACATGTGCTCCAACCTTGCAAGCGTGACAATTCCGAGCGGCGTTACGAGTATAGGCGAAGGTGCGTTCTACAGTTGCAAAGCTCTTGAAAGTGTGACCATTCCAAACAGTGTTACGAGTATAGGCGCCTATGCGTTCCAAGACTGCACCTCTCTTACAAGCGTGACATTTGAACGTCCTGCCAATACGGGCAGTCTTTCTGTCGGTGAAAATGCTTTCGTGAATCTTGATGATCATTATCAAAATGTCCCCAGCACAGCAGCGATCGCATATTCGGGAACCGGCAGTTATGCACTCTTTGACGGAGATACAGAGATAACTACGACCAAAACAGCGGGTGACCTCAACGGTCTGTCCCTCACTTGGGAGGCTTCCACCCCCGCCGCCCAGCAGTGGACAAACGGCAACGTTACCGCGACCCTCGACGGCACAAAGCTCACCGTAGCCCAGACTGACGGCGCACAGAACGGGAATATGGGTACCGGTTGGGCAGCGGAAGGTTCTGCGGATATGTGGAATGATATAAGAGGAACCATAACCGAAGTCGAGATAAAAGACGGCGTGACGAGTATAGGTGAAAATGCGTTCGTCAACTGCTCTGCTCTTGAAAGCGTGACAATTCCGGGCAGCGTGACGAGTATAGGCATGGGTGCGTTCGCTGATTGCTCCAATCTTACAAGCGTGACAATTCCGGGCAGCGTGACGAGTATCGGCTATGTTGCGTTCTACAACTGCACATCTCTTACAAGCGTGACATTTGAACGTCCTGCCAATACGGGCAGTCTTTATGTCGGTGACATTGCTTTCGTGAATGATAATGATAATGGTAATAATACAGTCCCCAGCACAGCAGCGATCGCATACTCCGGAACCGGCACAATAACGCTCTTTGACGGTACTACAGAGATAACCACAAGCAATAAAGCCGGTGACCTCAGCGACAAAGACCTCACTTGGAAGGCTCCAACCTTCACCGTGACATTCAAGGCTGACGGCGGCACTCCCGAGCCGGAAGATCAGACTGTCAATTCCGGCAGCACGGCGACAGAACCTACCGGGGTCACAAAGACAGGTTATACCCTTGACGGCTGGTACAAGGACGATACAAAGTTTGATTTTACTACGCCTATAACAGCGGATACAGGTCTTACAGCAAAGTGGACTGTCAACAAGTACAAAGTTACATTCAATTCCGACGGCGGCTCCGAGGTAGCGGCACAGGAAATTGAATACAACAAGACCGCGACAAAGCCCACAGACCCCACCAAGACAGGCTATACCTTCAAGAAATGGCAGCTTGACGGCGCGGATTATGACTTCACAGCGGCAGTGACAAAGGATATCGAGCTGAAAGCAGTATGGGAAAAAGAGGCAACAGAAGAACCCTCAACAGATGAGCCCTCCGAGGAAGAATCCACCACCGTTTTAGTCTTCAAAAAGGTTACAGACGAGAGTCAGATAACCGATGCTAACATCGCTGAAGGTACAACGGAAGCTGCTAAAGCGTGGATAATATCAAATCTTGACGCAATTAAGAGTGCGGATAATGGTAACGGCAACGATTTCTACTGGAAAGAAAACGGAAATTTGATACGCTTTTTCATGCCTTCCGACTGTATTAATGAAAGTTATGTAAGTGAAATGAATCTATCTCTATCTTTATCTAAGAGCGGTAATACCCTCGATGATATAGGATATTTTTTCAAATATCAAATAGTTTACATATCGGGTCTTGCCGATAGCAGTTCCACCTCCGGCGAATCCGGCGAATCCGGTCAGCAGTGGACAAACGGCAATGTTACCGCGACCCTCGTTGACACAAAGCTCACTGTCGAAAAGACAGAGGGCAAAGACAGCGGCGATATGGGTGACGACGGCTGGACAGCTGTAGGTAATACACCTGCTTGGGAAGATGTGAAGGAAGATAAGATAACCGGAGTTGAGATAAAAGACGGCGTTACGAGTATAGGCGATTATGCGTTCTATGGATGCTCCGCTCTTACAAGCATAACAATTCCGAGCAGCGTGACGAGTATAGGTATTAACGCGTTCAAGTGGTGTTCCAACCTTGCAAGCGTGACTATTCCGAGCAGCGTGACGAGTATAGGTAATTATGCGTTCATTAACTGCTCCGCGCTTACAAGCGTGACAATTCCGAGCAGCGTGACGAGTATAGGTAATTATGCGTTCTATGGATGCACCGCTCTTTCAAGCGTGACCATTCCGAACAGCGTAACGAGCATAGGCGACAGTGCGTTCAGCTTATGTAAAAAGCTTTCAGCTGTGACCATTCCGGGCGGCGTGACGAGTATAGGTATTAACGCGTTCAAGCAGTGTTCCAACCTTGCAAGCGTGACTTTTACCCCTGGAACAGCAGACGCAACATTAGATATCGGTTCATATGCTTTCTATAGCACCGTGAACGGCGCAAAAGTAGCCTACGGCGCAGGCGATACGGTTCTTTATGATGATACTACCAAAATAACAACGGATACTCCGCTCACCGCTATTCAGAACAAGACCCTCACATGGAAGATACCCACTGCTGAGCCTTCCACCGAGCCTTCCACCGAGCCTTCCACCGAGCCCGCAGAAGAAGAGCCCTCGACAGATGAGCCCGCAGCGGGTTCCGATAAGACCGACATTTCCAAGGGTACGGTAACTGTCAGCGTTTCTGACAAGTCCGTAACGGTGACTGTTGACGGAAAGACCGTTCCCGCAAGCGAGTATCACATAATCTACTTCACTTATCAGAAGACAGAGGGCGGCGAGAGCCTCACAAGAGCAGGTACCGACTTCCCGACAGCGGCGGATACATATATCGCGGCTGTTGTGGCAAATACGGACAGCGAAAGCTATACCGGCGAGAACCGCAGTGAGCCGTTCACGGTAGCCGGCACTGCACCTGCTTCCGCTTACACACTCACATTTGTTGACGGTGACACAACTGTCGCTGCATACAAGCTCGGTCAAGGCACCGCTACTGCAAGCTATATCCCCGCGGGACTTACGAGGAACGGAATGACCTTCAACGGCTGGAATCCGGGAGTTCCTCCCACAATGCCCGCGTCCGATCTGACGGTATACGCGCAGTGGAGCCTCAACAATATTCCCGTTTCTATCCCCACTTCAATAACTCCCACAACTCCCGCAACATCGGAGACAGCAGCTGACACCGCAGAGTCTGTCACAGCGCCCGCCGATGACGAAACGACCGACAGCAGCGCAGGCACAGCACAGTCTGCCGATACCGACAATGACGATGATGATACCACCGGGGAGACCGTCGCTGAAACGGTCGATACCGAGATAGACATCGAAGACGATACCGCAGTAAATGAGCAGCTCGACAGCAGTGTTGATGCTGACAAGGACGGCTCCGCTGTGGGCGACGCAGACCTCGATCTGAGCGTTGAGGTCGAAAAGACCGCCGATGACGGCGCATTTGAGAATATCACCGACGAGGACGCTAACCTCGGCAGAGCAGGTCTCCGTGATGACGCTGATTACCTTGAGAACGCTGTACTCACAGCAGAGGACAAGGCTGCTGTTGCAGGCGGGGAGACTGTTGAAGTTTACCTCGAGGTAGAGGAGATCACTCCTCCCGCAGACGAACAGCAGGCTATCGAGCAGGAGGTCGGGCAGATCGCTGAAACAGCAGACGGAGATGTGCAGGTAGGCTTCTACTTCGATGCATCCCTGTTCAAGAAGGTCGGCAGCAGACGCGCCGAACAGATACATGAAACAAACGCACTTGTGACAGTCTCGTTTGAGATACCCGCCGCGTTCATCAACAGCGACCCGAATGTGACGAGGAAATACAGCATTGCAAGACTGCACAACAGCATTGTTACTATCCTGCCCTGCAAGTTCAGCAGTTTGCTTGGCACAGTGTCGTTTATGAGCGACGAGTTCTCGACTTACGCCCTTATATACGAGGATTCTGCCACGGTGACAGTCGATACCGCCGAGACAAACCCGCACACCAGCGCTCCGCTTGTGGGACTCGCAGTGCTTGCAATGAGCGCGTCCGCTGCTGCGGCTGCGTTCACGGCAAAGAAGAGAAAGAACAAGTAAGCTTCTTTTCATTTAGTTTCCTTATATAGGGCTTCCCCGACAGATCCACATCTGCCGGGGAAGTTCTTTTTGTACGGAATAGAAGAACGCCCCGCACTCATTGTGCAAGGGCGCTATAATATACAAATGAATAGACGACGTGATTTGTGTCTTCGGTGGAACAGGGGCTTTCTTCCCCTCCGTCTCAGATGCCGGCGAGGAAGGGGTTGAAGCGCTTTTCGGCGGAGAGGACAGTAGGTTCGCCGTGACCGGGGAGGACTATGTAATCGTCGGGGAGAGCCGCGAGCTTATCGAGGGAGCGCTGCATTTCCGAGGGGGCGCTGGAATAGACGTCGCTCCTGCCTATGCTGTCCTTGAACAGGGTGTCCCCGGAGAACATCAGCTTTTCGCCGCTCTCGGTGTTATTGCACAGGTAGCAGACGCTCCCGGCGGTGTGACCGGGGGTGTGGAGCACTGTAAATTTCAGAGCTCCGATGCTGAGGCAGTCGCCGTCGTTGAGCAGCTCATCGGCTTCACAGCTCACGAACGCTCTCTCGGGAGTAAAGAAGGATAGGGAGGTCTCGGGGTCGCTGAGCATATCCGCGTCGTCTTTGAAGATATACACCGGAGCACCGTACTCCTCCTTCAGCCCGGAGACCGCTCCGGTATGGTCGAAATGACCGTGGGTGAGGAGTATGCAGTTTACAAAGAGCTCTGCTCTTTCGGCTTCGGCGATTATGCGTCCGGCGTTGTCGGCAGGGTCTATTACTACCGCTGCCTCGCGTTTTACGGTCTTTTGTTCGCCGTCATCTGTGATCTCGACGTCCACAAAGGCTCCGGTCGGGACGATATAGCAGTTTGTGGCAAGGCTTGATAATACTAAGCGTATATAATTCATCTGATTATACTCCTTTGGCGGTGCTCTCTTTCTTCTATTATATAACTTTTACGGGGGTAATGTCAAGAGGAAGCTCGATTTCCATAATTTACCGCATTTTATTGAGGAAAATTTTGTTCACATTCTTGACAAATTGTGAATAATGTTCTATAATATATGGTGTAGTATTATGCGGTACGCACATCGAAAGGGGCAGCGTTGTTTGCAGGGTTACGAATCCATTACCAGACAGTTTATCCTCAATGAGAATACCCCGTTCGTGATAACCGAAGCGTATTCAAAAATACGGACAAACCTCATAGCGGGACTCGGAGATTCCCCCTACCGCTCCGTCGTCGTGACAAGTCAGTGCAGAGAAGAGGGCAAGACCACCACCGCTATAAACATCGCGCTTTCGTTCAGCAGGCTGGACAAGCGCATACTGCTGATAGACGCCGACCTGCGGCGTTCGGGGATACACGAGACCCTGCGGCTGAAAAACCGCTTCGGGCTCAGCACTATCCTCACCCGTGAGAGCGACATATACAGCGGTATCTGCGCCGAGGTCAGGAAGAATTTTCACGTCATGCCATCGGGACCGCACCTCCAGAACCCCTCCGATATCCTCGGGAGCGCCGAGACAGAGCGGCTGGTGCGTATTCTTTACGATTACTACGATTACATCATCATCGACACTCCGCCGCTCTGCATAGCCAATGACTCACTGCTGTTCGGCGGGTATACGGGCGGGACCGCGCTGGTGCTCAGGGAGAACAAGACCACGCATACCGAGCTGAAAGCGGCGCTGTCAACGATATCGCTGTCGAAGGCGAAGTTCCTCGGCGTGATAAAGACCCATTGCTCTCTGAAATACGACAAGAGCAGCGATTACCGCACCGTGATAGAAGAGAACGGCGGCACGGTGGAGGACGATACCCTTACCGACGAAGATGTTCTTGAAGAATAACAACAAACTATGATCTTAGGAAATATCATACTTATCGCCGTACCCGCAGTGCTTGCCTGTATAGGCGCGTTCTGCGCGGCAAGGGAGCAGAAGGCTCTGTTCAGCCTGCTGTTCGGCGCGGCGGTATTCCTCGCGGCGGGACTGTGGCGGGTAACTGACATGAGCGGCGCGGGCGCCGAAATGGAGGCGCTTGAGCTGCGCGGTATGCTGACCGACGCTGTGGAGGTCGGCGCGGTCTTCGGGATAAAGGCTCCCCCGGCGTACCTCCTGATACTTAAGATATGTATGGAGACAGGGATAGGCACACACGGCTTTCTGATAGTGCAGGCGGTATTGCAGTCACTGCTTGCCGCCGCATACATCAACAACGGACCGGATAAGCCCTACGCCGGCGCGGTGGTGTTCGCGGCTTGCTTCCTGCCGTGCTCGTTTGTGAGCGCAAATTCATTTACGGCGATGCTTATCGGCCTGTTCTCGGCAAAATATATCGGAGAACGGCGCTTTTTCAGGGCTGCGGCGGTATTTCTCGCGGCAGCGTGCTTTGATATATCCGCGGTATTGCTGATACCGCTGTGGCTCATAACTCTGATACCGAACAACTGGGCAGCTCTGCTCGTTTCCGCGGTGATCGCGGTACCCGCGGCGCTGTTTCCCGGGGCGGCGGGAGCGGTGTACGGATTTCTCGGAAAGGGACTGTATACCCCCTTTCGAAATACCGTTGTTCTCGCGGTGTTTGCGGGTATCGCGGCACTTATCCTCATAATAATGACCGCCATGCTGCGGCACAGCAGCGAGCGTAACGCGCGGCTGGTACCGGCCGCGGTATGCGGTGCGGCGCTTTCGGCGGCAGCGGTATTCGTCCCGGAGCTGTTCGCTGTCTCGCAGGCAATGCTCGCGCTGTCGCTTACCGCGCTGGCTCCCGACGTTAACGCCATTCTGGGAAGATTTGCGGAGATAATGCTGCCGGGAGCGGGAAAGAAAGCGAGTGTCGCGGTGGGCGCGGTCCTCGCACTCGGGGTGACGGGCGTATGCGCGTACATCGTTTTTGCGGGCGGCTTCGGCACGGAGCGGTTTTCCGCAGTATTATTCGGGGCAGGGAATTGATATGTTAGGCGCAAGGATAGACAGGTTCGCGGCAAAGCACCCCTCATTCAGGAAATATGCCGAGGAACGGATAGATATATTTTTTGATACAGAACTCCATGTAAATATCAACGCGTTTATTACGGCGGGTATAGCGGGAGGGCTCCTCGCGCACAGCGACAACATCGCGGTGAAGTGGGCGGCTTTGGCGATCATGCTGACAGTATGGCTCATGGCGGCTATGCTTGCGGGATTTTGCAAGCAATGGGCGTTCATAATTTTTACGGCTGTGTACTTTGCGCTTCCGCAGGTGATAATAGTCCCCGACAGCGGGGAAGCGCTGAGTGAGACGCAGTACTTCATCTCGGATATAATGGAAACGGTGTGGGCATACCCATTCACCCGGCTTATACCGCAGTTTGATTTTACAGTAGACAGTTACATTTTTCTTGTTATATATATTCTGGCATTTCTTGGAGGCTTAAAGCTGCGTTCGGCGGCAAAGCACTCCGATATGTACTGCCGGAAAAGACTCGGACAGCTTGAATAAAAAACAGCGATCATATTTCGGACGCGGGAGATCCCCGCTGAAAGGACGGCTTTAAACATGAAGATCAGGAAGATATTGTCGGCAGTCACTGCCGCAGCGATAGCGATGTCTGTGACAACAGGTATGTTTTCGTTCGGGGCAGGGGCGTATACCGGCATGAGCTACACAGAGCTCAAGGAGCCCGATGCGGGAGCTACCCCGTTCAGCACCTCATGGGGTTCAAAGCATGTGGCGACTTATCAGATAAGATCCGATACGAACGAATTTCCTTCTCTCATAAGCGGCAGCGCGCTGGATGTGGCAAAGGACTACGACGAGACCGACTATACTTTTGAGCTGTATGACACGACATTTGTTCCGCCGTCCGGCTCTTTCACCGGAACAGTGTATTCCACGAAGATAACCTCAGACTTTTTCGACGACGTTAATTCCCCCTTGATATACAGCACAGATTTCGGCGGCGTCAATCTGGCGCTGGATTTTTCCAAGCCTAAGGACGGCGTGCTGATGATAAAGGGCGCCGACACTGCCAACTACAGTCTTTTCGGCACCACGCTCTCGTACAATATAGGATACCAGTACGCGATGAAGCTCCTTGAAAAAGCGAACGTGGACACCTCTGATATGCTCCGCTATTATGTCAAGGACGGGGACAATGAAGTCACCATTGCTCTCAGAAAAGCCGCTGCAAATATAACCTTCGATATCAGCAGCGGAAACGATATCGAGAACGAGAAATACGATACATATCACGGCTTATATATCGAAGCCTACTCCCCCGCACAAGGAGAGTACTATACAAAGGAGGAAGCAAAGGCTCTGATAAAGCAGACTCTCGTGGATACCTTCGGGCTGACGGGAGTAGATGCCGATGACACGCTCACCGATGTTACCGACAGAATAGCGTCCGAAATAACCGCCAAGTATCTTAATGACGCGGGAATAGACACGCTTATCCATGATTATTTCACCAAGAACAGCGGCGCTAATCTGAGCGACCTCACCGAGCTGCTTATTGACAATACCGACCTGGAGGATCGTATAGTCAACGAAATATTCCGTATCTTCGGCGACGGTACGACACAGTATCAGGCAAACGCGATAAAGGATTATGTCATCAAAGCCGCCGAGGACGATATAAAGGAACAGATAGGCACCCTGCTCGGGAGCACCGCGGAGCAGATCGCGGCAAATACACTCGGGACCCTGATAGACAATCTCATAGATAAAAAGGCGCAGACTATCAATGCGGATGTGACAGAGCTGAAGCAGACCGTTGATGATGTCAAAGCCCAATACCCGGGCAAATCGCTGGTCGAGATACTGACCGATCTGGAGAGCGGCTTGTCTGCCCGCCCGACCGAAACAGCGGTCAAGCAGCTTATCAAGGACGCCCTTACGGAAGCTGTCGGCTGGGAATATACCGATCTGCGGGACAACAATGTACAGAAATATGTGGATAACGCGGTAAACACTATCTACTCACAGCTCGACAATAAAGCTGATACCGCCACTATAGAGACTTATGTTCAGCAGTTCCTCAATGATAATCTCGACGATTTCGTCAAGGATTACATGGACAACAACAATATGTTCGGAGACGCGCTGAAGGACGCGGTGACCGCGCTTTTCGGCGGAAACAGCAATTATATGACTCCGAATGAATACAACGATCTCCTCGACAGGATCTTTGACATCATAGTTGACAAAGCAAGGCTGATACTCGCAAACAACGACACCAGAAAGTCCACGGTGACCGGTATCCTCCGCGATTACAGCGAGGACTGGATAAAGGAGTATATAGCAAGTCTCAATTATGTTGATGAAGACACCGTTGAGGAAATGCTGGAAAAAGCTCTCGGCACTCACACCTCCGAATATCAGACGTATGTTGACAATATGAAGGAAAGCATTCTTGATGAGGTTGACGGAAAGCTGCTTTCCGACGCGGAGCTCAATGAAAAGATAACCGATCAGGTACTGAAAAATCTTGATTTTCTCGTGTGGACCTTCATCAATACCACGAGCGGTAAAAATCAGCTGAATTCTGTTCTCATGGACACCTTCGGCGGGCTTTCCGACACACAGCGTATGGTAATGGCGGACGCTCTGTGGGGCGACCTGACATCGGAGCTTACGGAGGAGGTAAGGGAGATCATCGAGGATACCGATGAGCTCCGCAGCCTTATCTCTGCCATAGAGAGCAATTACAACACGACCGTAATACCCGATCTTGTCTCCCTTGAGGCGGAGATAGTAAGGCTTTCGGCTGAGGTCGACCAGACGCGTTCCGATGTGGACGACCTGCTCGCTGAGCTCAGGAGCGGCGCTCTTAAAGGCGACGACGGCAAAGACGGCGCTGACGGTGCCGACGGCAGAGACGGCAAGGACGGTGAAGACGGAAAAGACGGACGTGACGGCAGGGACGGTAAGGACGGCAAGGACGGCGCTGACGGTAAAGACGGCAAGGACGGCACCAACGGTCAGAGCTTCAACGAATGGGCTGTCCAGAACTACGGCAGTGTAGACAATTTCATTGCCATGATAGTCAATCAGGCAGCTGCGCGCAGCGCCCAGAACGGTACTAACAGCTCAAACGGAGCCTCCGCGTACGAGATAGCCGTGCAGAACGGTTTCCGCGGCACACAGCAGGAGTGGCTCAATTCCCTTGTCGGCGATTCCGCGTATGAAATAGCTGTACGCAACGGCTTCCGCGGTTCCGAAGCCGACTGGCTGGAATCCCTCCGGGGAGCTGACGGCAGAGACGGCAGAGACGGCGTGGACGGACGCGACGGCAGAGACGGTAAGGACGGTGCTGACGGTCAGCTCGTCTACGTCAACGGCTATGCTCCCAACAGCGCGAATAACGGTATTGATCTCAACGACCCCGACGATTATGAGGACGAAGAGGTTTACGTCGTTGATGACGAGAAGTCCAACAACGGTGTAGCGGCTGCGTCCGATGACCCCTATGATCAGGACATCATCACCCGCCGCAACGCCGCAAACGCCGACGCGGCAGCCGCAGCAGCCAACAACGGCAACGGACGTTCCGCAAACCCCGCGACCGGCGCTGCCGCAGGCATAATTATCCCTGCTGCCGCCATAGGCTCAGTGCTGCTGATCAAGAAGGATAAGCGCAAGCGCGGCAGAAAGTAAGTCATTCGGCACGCTTATAAACGAATAAACAAGCCTGTCATTTCAGCATGAAATGACAGGCTTTTGCTGTCTGTGTACTCCTGCTCGGGCGCACTACCCAAGCACAGGCTGGGGCTGGAAGCCGGAAAGTGCCCTGACAAGGGACTCGGGTATCCTGTCGAAGTCTCCGGTGAGGGAGAACGGCTTATTGACGAAGTCGTCCTGTTTTATCGGAACAAAGTAGTAATTCTTGTAGTTTATCAGCGAGAAGATATTCTTCGCCGCCCCCGCGAGGGCGTCATTCGTCGCTATGTTCAGCAGCACGGGCTTGCTGCCGCGCAGGTGGCTTTTGACTGCCATGGTGACGGGAGTATCGGTTATACTCGCCGCAAGCTTTGCGAGGGTGTTTCCCGTGCAGTTAGCGACGAGCATTATGTCCGTCATGTTTTTGGGACCTATGGGCTCGGCAGCCGGGATAGTGTGTATGATCTCCCGTCCGCTCATCTCCTCCAGTCTCCTGCGGTGCTCCGCGGCACTGCCGAAGCGGGTGTCGGTGTCGTAGGCGTTGTACGACATTATCGGTATTATCTCGCACCCGAGGGCTGTCAGCTCCCCGAGCACGTCAAAGCAGCGTGAGAATGTGCAGAACGAGCCGCACATCGCAAACCCTACGCGTTTGCCTTTAAGCTCCTCCATTTTGCTTTCTCCTTTCGTCCATGAT
>CAJOMV010000068.1 GCA_905235805.1 uncultured Ruminiclostridium sp. | reverse complement strand
TCCGGGACTGTATATCCTCGCAGGTGCTCCGAAGATCGGTAAGTCATGGCTGGCGCTCGACCTGTGTTTGTCAGTGGCAGAAGGCGAGCCGTTCCTCAAGCACGAAACACATCGCGGACAGGTGCTCTATCTCGCACTCGAAGATAGTCTGCTCCGATTACAGAATCGCTTGTATGAGTTCACGGAAGAACCCGCTGAGGGCTTGCAGTTCTCAACTCTCGCCAAGACGATAGGCGGCGGACTGGAGCAGCAGCTCGAAGATGCCAAGCGCAGACTGCCAGACCTACGGCTGATAGTCATTGATACCTTGCAGAAAGTTCGTCGGACAGTCGATGTGAGTTCAACCGTATGATGAACGACGCGAGGCGGCACAGGTTCGACCGTATCATAGTAAAGTCGCTGACGCGTTTCGCTCGGAACACGAAGGATTGCCTCGAAGCCACCCGCGAGCTTCGACAACTTGGCATCTCGGTATGCTTCGAGGAAAACGGCATCGACACCGACCATGTGTCCGGCGAAATGCTCATAACGCTGCTCGGAATGGCAGCGCAGAACGAAAGCGTTTCGATCTCGAACAACCTGCGCTGGGGTATCAAAAAGCGTATGCAGGACGGCACTTACATCAACAACTCTGCGGCGTTCGGATACGATTACATCGACGGAAAGCTGGTCGTGAACGAGCGTGAAGCCGAGATCGTCAAACGAATATTCGCGGATTTCCTTGCGGGGAAAGGCACACAAGCCATAGCCGAGGAGCTGACTGAGGAGACAGACGAACGCTGGCATCACCAGTCTATCAGTTACATTCTCGCCAACGAGCGCTACATCGGCGACGCGCTTCTGCAGAAGTATTGCATGACCGAAACGCTCCCGTTCAAGAAGCACATCAACCGCGGCGAGCAGCCGAAATACTATGTTCGCGGCAGTCACGAGCCGATAATTGACAAGGAAACCTTCCGGAAAGCGCAGCAGTTGATAGCTTCCCGACACTCTGTAGAAAAGCAGTTTCACGACTATGTATTCAGCAAAATGATCGTCTGCGGGCAGTGCGGACACTCGTTCAAGCGGGCGATAAGCAGCGGAAAAGCCTACTGGACTTGCGGAAATCACAACAAGAACGCCGCCAACTGTCCGGTCAGGCAGATAGCCGAAACGGGCATCTGCTCCGCGTTCGTCAGGCTGTTCAACAAACTGAAAGCCTACTGCGGAACGCTGTTGAAGCCCGCCGCAAAGCAGCTTGAAACTATTATCATCAAGAAACAGAATGGGAATAGCGCGCTGATAACCGCCCGTCGTGACATGATCGACGCGCACGATCAACTTGTGCAGATACACAGGCTTCGGGAGAGCGGGCTGCTCCCCGACGAAATATTCAACGAACGAAAAAAGGAATTGCAGACACGGCTCTTGAAACTGCGGCAGACGGCGATAGCGGCGGGAGATACGGACGAACTCTCGGACAGGCTCAACAAGCTCTATGACTTAATTGATCTGGTCGAGAGCGCGGCATATCTCACGGATTTCGACGAAAGTATCTTCTCGCTCGCGGTTGAAAAAATCATTGCCCTGTCCGAGAACGAGGTGCTGTTCAAGGTCAGCGGCGGGCTGGAGTTCAAGGAAATGATCGAGAGGTGATAAGATGAAAGCGCACAGAAATATTCCGTTCGGGTACATGATGAGGGGCGGAGAGATCGTTCTCCCCCCCGACGAATCCGCGGCGGTCGGGCAGATATTTGAGATGTATCTGCACGGCTTGTCGCTCAAAAGCATAGCGGCGGCGATGACCGTTCCATATAATGTTGATAAATCGTGGAACAAAAATATGGTCAGCCGCATACTTGAAAACATGCACTACACGGGTGCAGACGGCTATCCCGCTATCATCGAACCGGAAATGTTCCGTACGGCGAACGAGATAAAGCAGCGGAAGCGGCGGTTTGCGTCTGCACCGACGAGAAGGAAAAATACCTTCGCAGCTTGGTTTTGGGCAGCTCCTCTCTCACGGAAAGTGAGGTCGAGGGGCTGCTCGTTTCAATTCTGAACAAGCTGATCGCAAAGCCGAAGCTCGCCGCACCGGACAAGCTTCCGGAGTACGCTCCGACCGCCGAGATTACGGAAATGGAGCAGCAGCTTGCCATTATGATGCAGGACGCGAGCGCAAATATAGACGCAATCACACGGCTGATAGCGGGTACTGCGGCGGCGAAGTATGACGCTTGCCCTTACGACAACAGGGACAGGACGATGAAGATGCTTGAACTGCTGACCGCCCGCGAGCCGATGACAGAGCTTGATATCGACCTCGCCAAGCAGATCATCAGGGCAGTGCATATAAATAAAGGTATAGTGACTGTTGAGCTTATCAACGGCAAGATTCTGAAAGGAGCGTAATCATGGAAACAACAAAGATTCGGGAGCCGCAGGTCACGGTAATTCCCGCAAAACCAAAGGACGAAACTGCTGTCGGGCAGCGAAAGATCAAGCGTGTTGCCGCTTACTGCCGCGTCAGCACCGACGATGACGAGCAGTTGACGAGCTACGAAGCCCAGTGCGATTACTACACAAAACTTATCAGCAGCCACGAGGACTGGAAGCCCGTCAAGGTGTTCGCAGACGAGGGTATCACAGGTACGCAAGCGAAAAAGCGTCCGGAGTTCCTCAAAATGATCCGCTACTGCCGACAAGGTAAGATCGACATTATCCTTGCAAAGTCTGTGAGTCGCTTCGCTCGGAACACAGTCGAGAGTCTGCAATATGTGCGTGAATTGCGGGCGCTCGGCATCGCGGTCATCTTCGAGAAAGAGGCGCTGAACACGCTTGAACAAAAGGACGAGATGCTCATCACGATATTTTCATGGTTCGCGCAAGCGGAATCCGAAAGTATAAGCAAGAATGTCACATGGGGAGTGAGGCGCTCCTTCGAGCAGGGTAAGTTCTCAATGCACTACGCCACGACTCTCGGTTACGAGAAAGGCGAGGACGGTCAGCCGAAGATCGTACCCGAAGAAGCGGAAACGGTCAGGCTGATTTATAGCCTGTTTCTCGACGGGCTGACCTATCGGAAGATAGCCGAAACCTTGTCGGAGCGTGGATTGAAGAATGCCAAAGGTGATACAAACTGGACACACTCGAACATTTCAAGTATCTTGCAGAACGAGAAATACACGGGCGATGCCTTACTGCAAAAGACCTTTGTGACCGACTGCATCACCAAAAAAGTCAAGAAAAACAACGGCGAACTGCCGATGTATCTCGTCAAAGACCACCATGAAGCGATCATCGACCGCACGACCTTCAATCGTGTGCAGACCGAGATTGCTCGTCGGACGAGCCTCCGAAAGCCCTCGACAGCGGACGAAAAAGGCAAGTACAGCGGGAAATACGCGCTCACGGGTCTGGTGGTATGCGGCGAGTGCGGAACAGCCTACCGACGAATCACATGGGACGACAAGAACGGCGGCAAGGTTCCTGTGTGGAGATGTGTCAACCGCTTGAAGAACGGGAAGAAGTTCTGCAAATGCTCGCCGACTGTCTATGAGGACAGGCTTCATCAAGCGGTCATGGATGCGATGAATCGTGTGTTCGATGTCGAAGCCGATGTGAAAAGCGTCCTCCGCGAGAGCATACAGACTGTACTTCTGCCTGACGGTCAACGTCTCACGGAGCTTGAAAAGAAGAAAGCCGACCTCAACAAAGAGATCGGCGACCTGCTCGACCGTTCATTCAAGGAGAACGACTATACACGCTACGACAGCGAGTTCAAGCGGTTGTCGGATGAGCTTGCCGCCGTCAGCAAGCAGATAACCGAGGAACAGGAACGGCTCAACGCCTGTGCGGAATCCGCCGCCAATGTCAAGGACATACTCGATGATATTGAGAGCAGAGAGTTCCGGATAGACTGGTTTGACGACGCGCTTGTCAGACACTCGGTAGAACGGGTGACGATTATAGATAAGAATACGATCAGGGTGAAGGTCACCGGAGCGGAAGATATTGAGATAAAGGGTACAGCATAAAAATTTAGCATTTAGGAATAGTCTCGTCAACAACCTATACTATGTAAATCACACATGTGTAAATAACAGTCAACACTATTGACATTCCTAGACTAGTTACGGTAATGGTTACACTCTGAATGTTGCCGTTCTATCGTTTTTCAGAACAAAAAAATATTCAGCATGAATTTGTATATAAACTTTTGTAGAAAATGAATAAAAGTATTGATTTTCGCAGCGAAATATGGTATAATAACACAAATATATGTATTTAACTGGAGAACAAATATGGTTACAGATAATTTAACAAGTATCATTTCTAAAAATGATACTGTAGGAATTGCAAGAATAAAGGGCGAACCCATTATAATAAAAGGCAATGAAAAAGTATATAGGGCAATACGGGAAATATCGAAATATGGATTAGTTACGTTTTCAAAATATTGCAATTTTAAAAGTTCCGAGTATATAATTCATTTTTTAAAGCCCGTAAATAGATTGAGACAGCTATACAATTTGGGCGACGAGGTGCTTATTCTCTGTTGTAATGATAATTTTAAGGAATTTAAAAGCAGAACAAAAGATTTTTTGGATGTTACTTTTTCAGAGTTTAGAAATAGATTAGATAAGATAACATGCTTTTTACTTGATGATTGTGACGATATAACTGATAGAGTAAAGCAAGACAGGATAGATAATCCAGATTCAAGATTAATTGTTCCTTTTTCATATTCAGAGATTATTAATGGTCTATCTGAAGATTTTTTGCAGGGAAGATTAAGAACTTTCTTATATGAACGCGATTTGTTTGGCGTTGCAACTCCTTTACAAAATGATAATATGTTCTTTGGAAAAGACAGAACCGACATTATATCTGAATTATATGGTAAATATATGCAGGGCGAACATGGCGGTTTGTTTGGACTACGAAAAATAGGTAAAACATCTATACTAAATATGTTGCAACAAAGAGTAGATCAATCAAATGGAATTGTTATTTATTTTGATTGCACTAAATATCATCATTTGAGATGGTATGGTTTCCTTAAGCAAATTATAAATGAAGTTTACGAAAAATATCTTAGTTATGATGAATTTGATTTTGAGACTTTAGAATTAGCAGCGGAATATAACGAAACTGAAGCAAATCTGTTATTTGAAAAAGATTTAAAGAAATTGTATAAACTTTTAAACAATAAAAGGATGTTATTTATTTTTGATGAGATAGAACAAATATCATTTACTACTTCCCCATCTACACATTGGAAAAAAGAAAATGATGCCCTTTTCTTTTGGCAAGCTATGCGTTCAATATTTCAATCATCCAGTCAGCTTTTTTCTTTTGTCATTACAGGCGTTAATCCAAAGTGTATAGAAACAAGCAAAATAAACGAAACGGATAACCCGATTTTTAATATTCTTACTCCAATCTTTGTTCCGCTTTTTGAATATGAAGATGTAAAAGCCATGGTTTCCAATATTGGTGGACATTTAGGTTTATCTTTTGACGAAGAAATATATTCTAAATTAGTGGATGATTATGGTGGACATCCTTTCTTAACAAGACAGATATGTAGCAAGATTAATAATGAGATACTTAAAGAAAATTATTCAAGGCCATATAAAGTATCAAAGTATATATATGATCAACGAGCTGAAGATTATCGAACACAAATGGAGGCGGTGTTTTCTCAAATACTAGGCGTTTTAAAAGACTATTATCCATATGAATACGAACATCTCAAGACACTAGCATTGGATGGTAGCAGTAGCTTTAAGAGAAAACTTGTGTATGGAGATAGTTCAATATCTCATCTATTAGGTTACTGCTTAATAAAATTTGTAAATAATGATTATTTTATTAGAATTCGCTCAATAGGTGATTATTTGATTCAACAAAACAAGTACGATATTACAATTACTGACGAGGTTGAAAAGATTGCGCAAATTGCTCGTAGAAGAACTATTATTGAAACTAGATTAAGAGAGCTAATTGAGAACCAATATAAAATAAAGTATGGCAAAAAAGCTCGCGAGCAATTATTAAACAAAACAAATGGTACAACAACCGATAAAACCCAGGAAGATAAAATAAAAAATGCAAAAGATTTAAAACACGCAATGCAGGAGCTTTATTTTTCACAATTGAAAGAATTGATGTTAAAAGACTGGAAAGATTATAACAATATCTTTTGTGATAAAGTGAAATTCGAACAGTTCTTTGATACAATTAATCGTTTTAGAAAGGTTGATTCCCATTCAAATACAATATCTGATGAAGATAATGCGATTTTACATATAGCATTCAAATATTTTGAAAACATATTATTAGATGATTAATAGAGGCTCATTTTGAATTAACAGTTAACCCAAGTTCTCTTGTAGTATCCTTATGAGGTAGTAGATGCATAAGGTTTTAGGACAAACTGGTAGCTATATCCGGATGTTCGATGCATTGCAGAAAAACGACGATGATAATCCTACGCTCGGTATCATCTTGTGTTCGGAGCCTAACGAAACGATTGCGAAATACTCTGTTCTGAATGATAACAAGCAGATTTTCGCCTCAAAATATATCTATAACCTGCCGACAATAGAGGAATTGCAGGAGTATATCCAGACGCAGAGACGGTTGATCGAAGAAAAAAACAGTGAGGTATAACCGCTCAACCGCGCGGGCTTACGTCACATAACAAAAAATATACTTTTTGTAACGCAATCACAGTGCGGACGCCGCGCTGCCAGTACCGTCTGTTACTCTTGTAGCAGGCGGTATTTTTCTGCCTCGCTGTCCAAAGTACAGATATATTTTTTCACCGCGATCAAAGTGCGGAGAGAAATATACGGGAGGTCTGGAACAGAAAAAGGCGCACCGAACGGTGCGCCTTTGTTGTACTGTGACTTACCGGCTGATACGGAACCGTGCGACCTGCTCCTTGAGCAGCTTCGACTGTCCGGAAAGCTCCTCGCACGATGCGGCGGTCTCTTCCGCGGTCGCGGAGTTGGTCTGTATTACCTGCGATATCTGCTCAATACCGGAATTTATCTGCATGATAGACTCATTCTGCTCGGAGCTTGCCGCGGCTATCTGAGTGATGAGTTCCGCGGTCTTTGCGGACATATCCTTGACCTCCTTCATAGAGTCGGCGGTGGCGAGCGCTATCCTGCTGCCCTTATCCACGGCGTCAATGGAAGCCATGATGAGGGAGGTGGTACTGCTGGCGGCTTCCGCGGACTTGCTGGCGAGGTTGCGGACTTCATCGGCAACCACCGCGAAGCCCTTGCCGGCATCGCCCGCACGCGCAGCCTCAACAGCAGCGTTGAGCGCGAGGATATTTGTCTGGAAAGCGATATCTTCGATAGTCTTGATTATCTTCTCTATTTCCTTCGAGGTGGAGCTGATCTCATTCATTGCGGTGACCATGCTCTGTATCTCGCCGTCCTGCTGGTTTACCTTGTCCTGCGTCAGCTTGGACAGGCTTCCCGCTTCGGAGGCGTTCTGTGCTGTGTTGGAAATCTGAGACGACACTTCCGCTATAGTGGCGGATATCTGCTGGATAGCCGAAGCCTGACGGGTGGTGCCGTCCGCGAGAGCCTGGGAGCCCTCCGCCATCTGGTCAGAGCCCGAGAGCACCTGCGAGCTTTCGCTGTCGATAGACGACATTATCCCGCTAAGTCCGGTGAGAATACGCTCCATCGAGGTCTTTATCTCCGCGAAATCGCCCATGTACTCGACCGACGGATAAACAGTGAGGTCACCCTGCGATACGGCGGTGAGAACTGCCGAAATGTCGTTGACATAAGTGCGCATAGCCACTATGCACTTCTCGAACTCTGTGCAAAGCTCGCCTATCTCGTCATCGGAGGAATAGTCGAAGTCTGCCGAGAGGTCGCCGCGGGATATCCGGCTTGCGGTGGCACTGAGCGTTTTCAGAGGCTTCATCTGCATCATTATCACGAGTATGACTGCACCGTTGCCGAGAATGAAGAATACCACGAAAAGCACGATATAGATTATGCTGAGCTCGGTGAGAGTTCCCTCAACATCGCTTATCGGCATTATGTAGCCCACCGACCAGCCGGTATCACCGAGCTTATTGAACACAAAATATTTCTCCGAGCCGTCATAGTCCTTGTTGATGCCGATGCTGACACCGCTGCCGAGGGAGGTCACTACCTTCGAGTAGTCTCCCGCGGCGTCCCTTACGGAGGTGAGGGAGCCGTCCTTTGCGGGCATATACGCGGAATTGTTATGTACAAGGAAGTTGCCGTCACTGTCGATAAGCACGGGATAGCCGTTGTCGGTTATCTTCATCTTGCTTACAAGCTGTATTACCGTGTCAAGGGTGATATCACAGCCGAAAACTCCCGCAAATGTGCCGTTCTCGCGTATCGGAGCCGCCACAGTGAAGATAAGACCGCCTGTTGCGGTATCTACATACGGGGAAGTATATATAGCCTTGCCCTGCGATCTCGCGGACTGATACCACGAACGGCTTGTGGGGTCAAAGCCCTCCGGCAGCGTCGAGGTGTCCGTCACCGCCATATACAGCGTAGTGTCCTCGTATGCGGTGTAGCAGTCAAGCAGCGAGCTGTTCAGCAGCATAACGCTGTCGATGAACTCGTCGTTCCGGGAGTGACCCGATACGAAGTGACCGATATTACCGGCGGCGTTAGCCTGCGAGACGGTGAAATCCCCCTGCTCGCCGAGCCACGCGTCCACCTGCTCCGCGCAGACAAGGAGCGACTGCTCAACGTCCGCGGTCACGCTTTCCTTGACCTTGCCGTAGGAGACAAGGTATCCGATGACCGATACGAACAGCAGCATAAGAGAGGTCGTCACAGCTACGGTTATCGTGATAGCCTTTTTCAGTCCCATTTTTCCTTTGATCTTGTCCATGTCTTTTTTCCTCTGGGTCAATACCGAAAAATGTCTTTTGTAAATACACAACAAACAGCCCGCATCCTTACAGGCTGTTTGTTATTTGGGAGAGATTTGTCAGGGGAGAGAATTATATAAGCGAAATATATTTCCTGCCCCTGCGACATTATTATATATCCGATTTGCTTGATTGTCAATGTTATTTCAGAAAATGACGCGAATTTAGTGCAAAATGACTTGTTTCCCTTGACATTTGTTTGGAAATATAATATAATTAAAGCGGCATAATATCTGCCCTGCGTCAGAAAGATCCCGTGAAGTGCCGTGAGGAGGTATCCCTATGATAAATAACGAGCTTGCTTTCAGAAATATTGCGGAGACACTGCTTTCGGAATACCTCTGTGTTTACTATGTGAACGCGCAGACGAACGAGTACATAGTATACTCCTCCTGCGGCTGGTACAGGGCGCTGCATGACGGGGACCGCGGCAAGGACTATTTCGCGGATGTCGTAAGGATAACAGAGAAGATAATCTATGAGGACGACAAGCATATTTTCCTGAATGATAAGCTGAAGGATATACTGCTCTCACAGGTCGAGAACGATGCCGTACATCTGACGGATTACCGCCTTGTGATAGACGGAAAGCCCGTTTATCACCGCTCGAAGCTCATCAGGAGAGTAGGCGGGGACGGCTGCTTCATTCTGGGCGTGCAGAATGTGGACAGAGAGGTCAGAGCCAGACTGCTGTCTGACAAATTCGAGCGCGAGCGTGAAATATACGACCAGATAGCCGGCAGCCTTGCCGGGTATTACGACACGCTGTATTATGTGGATATGGAGACCGACCGCTACTTCGAATACTCCTCCACGAACGTCTATAAAAGCCTTCGGATCCCTCCCGAGGGGGACGACTTTTTCGCGGAGACTCTGAGGAAAGCGAAGAAATTCATTCATGCCGACGATCAGGAGAGAGTTCTGCCGCTGTTCGACAAGCAAACGATGCTGAATGACCTGAAGAACTCGAAGCGCTTTTCGTTCACCTACAGGCTTATAGTGAGCGGAGAGGTCATGTATGTCCGCTGCTCGCAGGTATGGGCGAGCGACAGGAAGCATATCCTCGTGTGTATCGAGAACATCAACGAGGAGGTTCGCACACAGCGCGCGTTCGAGGAGACCAAGCGCAGGAGCGCCGTGTACAGTCAGGTGGTCAACGGGCTGGTTTCCCGCTATGAGACCGTGTACTATGTCAACAGCGTGAACGGGGAGTATTCCCGCTATTCGTCCGCTCCCGGCGTTACGGATACCGATATGACCGTACCCGGGAAGGATTTCTTCGTGGAGTGCGTGAAGCTCGCGGATAAGGACGTTCACCCCGAGGACAAGGACAGGATACTCGCCATAGTCGATAAGGACTATATGATATCCGCCCTCGAGAACGCAAAGCAGTATCGTGCCGATTACAGAAGGATCATCGACGGCAGGACCGTGCATACCCGCCTCAAGATAATGCGCTCCGAGGACAACCTGCATTTTATCGTCGGGCTCGAGAACATAAACGACGAGGTGAAGAGAGAGCAGGAGCAGCTCGAAGCGCTGAAACGCGCGAACGAGCTTGCGCGCCACGACATTCTTACCGGCGTGAGGAACACGACCGCGTACCGCGAGTATGTGGAGTCCATACAGCACGGCATAGACAGCGGGGAGGAGCAGTCCGCCTTTGCGATAGCGGTCTGCGACGTGAACGACCTCAAGTATATCAACGACTACAAGGGTCACAGCGCAGGCGACGAATATATCCGCACAGCCTGCCGCATGATTTGCGGAGTTTTCGCGCACAGCCCGGTCTTTCGCATAGGCGGGGACGAATTTGCCGCAGTGCTCGCGGACAACGACTACGACAAAAGAGCGTCGCTTGTGGAGCTGCTCCGCAAAAGGTCGCTCGATAACCTCAGGCGCGGCGATGGTCCCGTAGTGGCGGTGGGCTGCGCGGCGTTCGACCCGGTGAACGACGACAGCGTGTCCGAGGTCTTCGACCGCGCCGACAACAGTATGTACGAGAACAAGGCCGCTCTGAAAGCGTCCAAACCGTCAATGCGGCAAGAATGATCCGACGGGTAAAATGTGAACAAACATGTTTGTTTAAAAAGCAGATTTTACAGAATATCACTTGATTTCGGGGAGCCGCATAATTATAATTATATCAGCAATAAAATGAAAGGACTGCTTTTATGAATAAAAAAACGAACCCCTTTGACCATTCGCGGGAGATAACCGAGGCACTGCCGGGAGGACTGCTGCTGACAACGGCAGCCGACGGAAAGGTGAACACCATGACCATAGGCTGGGGAGCTCTCGGCACGGACTGGAACAAGCCGATGTTCATCGCGCTGGTACGCGAGAGCAGGTATACCCGCGAGCTGCTCGACAGGAATCCCGAATTCACGGTTAATATACCCTACGGTGAGTTCAACAGGAAGATACTCGGCTTCTGCGGCAGCAAGTCCGGCAGAGATGTCGATAAAATAAAGGAGCTCGGGCTCACTCCCGTCAAGTCGGACATCGTTTCGGTGCCGGGGATACTGGAGCTTCCCCTCACGCTCGAGTGCAAGGTTGTCGCCCGCCAGAAGCAGGAGCCCTCTCTCATCGACGAGAGATACCGCGCCATGTTCTATCCCGCACCCGTCGACGCGCATATCATGTACTTCGGGGAGATAGTCAATACCTACATTGCTGAGTAACAAGAAAATCCTTCCGTTTTGCAAACGGAAGGATTTTTTGCTCATGACGGAGCATTCTGCCGGGTCAACAGAAAATCCTGTAATTCCCGCGCGAAAGCGTCGCCTGTATCGGGGTCTGTGAGATTGTTGAGAACCTTTTTGGCAAGCACAAGCTTATCCCCGACGAAAATAGGCTCTTCCTCCTCTAACACCTCCGTGGAGATCGTGCGGAAGACACGACCGTCCCGGACAAAGTACTCGCGCTGCTCGTATGAGAGGGTATCGAGAAAACTTCTAACGAAGGTCTGGAGCGACCTGCCCGGAACCTCGAGAGGTACACGGCTTTCGAGGGTCAGGTTTATGCTGCTGCGGTTCAACTGCATTTTATTGATAGACTTTTTGTTACGGGCTTCTCGTGATTTCTCATTGAAGCTGTTCATCGCTGTCTGGAGCTCATGGCTATAAGCTAATACTTGTATGTTCGGCACCATGAACTCCAAGGTCATCTCATATAACATCTTTCTCCTCCTCTTTGTCCCCGTTCAGCTCATACACATGACTGCCCTGTTCATACTCCGAGGTCATTTTTATCCGCGAATCTATGCCTAAACGGACATACTCCACTAAAGCGCGGGCATCTGTACTTAATACCGCACTCCCGGGCGAAATGCGGAATATGTCTCTTGCTCTGGCAGTTTTCGCCCCACTCTTGATTTGATCTGTAATACCATCTGAGATCTGCACCTGCTGATAAAGTTTCATTTTTTATACCTCCGTTACGTTATAATACTTTAGTTCCAATTTTACCGCTGCTATGCTCTTATAGCTTTACTATATCATATTTTTGGGCACTTGTCAATAGTTTTTTGAAAAAATATGTTTACTTTCTTTTTATAGCATAACAAAAGCGGCAGATATGCAAACATACCTGCCGCTTTTATATCTTATTTAAGCACCAGCTTATCCCCGTCGCAGTCCACCGTGACGGTATCGCCGGCTTCGAGGCTGTCGGAGATGATAGCGCGGGCGATAAGCGTCTCGAGCTTATGCTGAATGAAGCGCTTGAGCGGGCGGGCGCCGTAAACGGGGTCGTAGCCGTTGTCGATGATGAACTCCTTTGCCGCGGGGGTGAGGGTGAGCTTTAACTGCTTGTCCTCGAGGCGCTGTGCAAGCTTCGCGGTCATCAGGTCTACTATGCTGCCGATCTCGGTCTTGGTAAGGGGCTTGTAGTATACTATCTCGTCGAGGCGGTTCAGGAACTCGGGGCGGAAGGACTGCTTGAGCAGCGCGTCCACCTGTTCGCGGGCTTCATCGGATATCTCGCCGTTTTCCTTTATCCCCTCGAGGATATACGGTGAACCGAGGTTAGAAGTGAGTATGATTATCGTGTTCTTGAAATCCACTGTCCTGCCTTGACTGTCTGTAATGCGTCCGTCGTCGAGGACCTGCAGGAGGATATTGAACACGTCGGGGTGAGCCTTCTCTATTTCATCGAACAGCACCACCGCGTAGGGCTTGCGGCGCACAGCCTCGGTGAGCTGACCGCCCTCGTCGTAGCCCACATATCCGGGAGGCGCTCCGATAAGACGGGAAACGCTGAACTTCTCCATATACTCGCTCATATCTATGCGCACAATGCCGTTCTCATCGTCAAACAGCGCTTCGGAGAGCGCCTTTGCGAGCTCGGTCTTGCCGACGCCCGTGGGTCCTAAGAACAGGAAGGAGCCGAGAGGTCTGTTCGGGTCCTGTATGCCCGCGCGGGAACGGATTATCGCCTCGCTCACCTTCTCCACTGCCTCGTCCTGTCCTATGACGCGCTTGTGGAGGATATTCTCCATATTGAGCAGCTTCTCGCGCTCGCCTTCCATGAGCTTGGAGACAGGAATGCCCGTCCAGCGGCAGATAATGCGGGCGATCTCCTCCTCGGTGACCGCGTCGCGCAGCAGGGTAGTGCTCTTGCCGTTCTCGGCGCTCTCCGCAGCCTCCAGCTTCTGCCGCAGCTCGGGGAGCCTGCCGTACTGGAGCTCCGCCGCCCTGTTCAGGTCATACTTGCGCTGGGCGGTCTCTATCTCGGCGGTCACCTGCTCTATCTCCTTGCGGATATCCTGCACCTTGTTAATGGAGGACTTTTCGTTCTCCCACTTTGCCTTCATTTCCTTGAACTTCTCCCGCATATCGGAGAGCTCCTTCTGTATCTCCTCGAGGTGCTCGGTGGAGAGCTTGTCGGTCTCCTTTTTCAGCGCGGCTTCCTCTATCTCGTGCTGCATGATCTTTCTCGAGAGCTCGTCAAGCTCGGAGGGCATGGACTCCATTTCCGTCTTGATAAGCGCGCACGCCTCGTCCACAAGGTCTATCGCCTTGTCGGGCAGAAATCTGTCGGAGATATAGCGGTTCGAGAGCGTTGCCGCAGCTATCAGGGCGTTGTCGTGTATCTTCACGCCGTGGAACACCTCATACCGCTCTTTCAGTCCGCGGAGTATCGAGATAGTGTCCTCGACTGTGGGCTCGCCCACCAGCACGGGCTGGAAACGTCTCTCGAGCGCCGCGTCCTTCTCGATATACTGTCTGTACTCGTTGAGGGTGGTGGCACCTATGCAGTGCAGCTCGCCGCGCGCAAGCATGGGCTTTAAGATGTTGCCCGCGTCCATTGCGCCGTCGGTCTTGCCGGCACCCACGATAAGGTGCAGCTCATCTATGAAGAGGATTATCTTGCCGTCGGACTTCTTTATCTCCTGCAATACGGATTTCAGACGCTCCTCGAACTCGCCGCGGTACTTCGCGCCCGCCACCAGCGCACCCATATCGAGGGAGAAAATACTCCTGTCCTTCAGTCCCGTCGGCACGTCTCCGCGCACTATACGGATAGCAAGTCCCTCGGCGATAGCGGTCTTGCCGACGCCCGGCTCGCCTATCAGCACGGGGTTGTTCTTGCTCTTGCGGGAGAGTATGCGGATAACGTTGCGTATCTCGCTGTCACGCCCGATAACGGGGTCGAGCTTGTTCTGGCGGGCGAGCTCCACGAGATCCTGTCCGTACTTTTTCAGCACGTCATACGTCCCCTCCGGGTTGTCGGTTGTGACACGGGTATTGCCGCGCACGGTCTGCAGTGCCGCGAGGAACTTGTTCTTCGTTATCCCGAAGGAATCGAGGATATCCTTCGTCTTTTCGCGCCCCTTCTCGATAAGTCCGATAAACAGGTGTTCGACGGAGATATACTCGTCGCCCATGTGCTTTGCGGCTTCCTCCGCGGCGTTCAGAGCCTTGTCGGTGTCCTGCGTGATGTACACCTCGTCCGCGCGTCTGCCGCTTCCGGTCACCTTCGGGAGCCCGTTCACGCAGCGCTCGGTCTGCTCCCGCACCGCCGACGCGTCTATCCCCATTTTCTCGATGAGCCCGGGTATCAGCCCGTCCTCATTTGACAGCAGCGCCAGCAGCAGGTGGAGCTGGTCTATCTGTTGATTTGAGTTGGAAACGGCTATGCTCTGCGCTTCCTGAATGACTTCCATTGATTTCTGTGTAAGCTTGTTGGTATTCATAAAATTATCTCCCTTCTGTATGTTAAATTATCGGCATTCCCTCCGCGAAATATGCCTTGTACCGTCTCATGACGAGCTCCTTCGCCAGCTTTTCGTCGCCGGAATTGGCAAAGTACAGCTTTATTATCTCGTCGAACATCTTGACGTACTCCGACAGTGCCGCCGCGATCTCGTCGTCGGACAGCAGATGCTTGTCGGGCGGCAGGCAGAACGTGCGGGTGAAGCGCCCCTTCTCGACGGTGTAGGTTATCCCGTCGGGGAAGTGGTCCATGATGTACATTTTCTCGAGCGCCGACCACAGCCCCACGAACTTCGCAAATTCCGTGATAAGCGCCTCCGACTGTGTGCGAAGCGATACCTTCAGCTTTCCGATAGTGCCGGCGAAGCTCCTGTACAGCTCTATCCCGTACCGAATGACGGGCTTGTACTTGTATTGCAGAGCCGACCGCATCGCAAGGGCTGTGTCCGACGGCCGCGGCATTATCCGAAATATCCCGCCGTCCATAAGGCTCTCGACCGCCGTGAAGATATCGTTCATTCTCTGCTCCGGCGTGGTGTACGACACAGCTTCCGCGAGCACCTTGTTTATATATGCCGACCTGCTCATTCCCGCACGGTACGCCTCCCGGTCAACAGCCTCGACCACATCGTCCGACAGCACGAGACTGTACACACTTTTATTCATCGGCTCACCTTCTTTCTTATTTCAGATTATAGCACATCGCTCAAAACTTGTCAATAGTTTTTAATAATTTTCTTTACGAGTTATTAATTTTTTTCGGACAAATTTAAAGCTGTAACAAATTACTTTCCGCGGAATAAAATAATAACACAATATGCGGGAGGTGAACGGAAATGAGACGGCGGAGACCAAACTGTGCGCTCTGCGTGATATCGGTGCTCCTTATCATAGGGGGAGCTGTATGGCTGTGTTTTCTGTCGTACCGTTTCCTGTTCATTTTCATAGCCCTGCTCCTCATAGCAGTGGGGCTTATCCTGAAGAAAAACTGCAAGTAAGGAGAACAATGCCATGAAAGTCCTCGTAATGAAAAGTCCCCGTTCCCTCGCGTGGGTGTTCAGACTGCTCTTCGGCAGCAAGTGACTCCTCCCCGGCGGGGAGAGGGTGTGCCTCACTGCAAAGAAAAAACTGTCATTTCGTACTGAAATGACAGTTTTTTATTCTGTGTAAAGGAACGCTGTCTGCCTTGAAAGCAAGAAGCTTCAGCCCAATCCCCCGTAACTCCATTCGAAGCCGGGAGAGAGCGTCACAGTCTCCTCTGTGCTTTCCGCGGTCGTTTCACTTACCGAGGCTGTTGTATCATCAGTGTACCATGCGGGCGCTTCGGTAACGGAAGTCTCCGGCTCTGAGGAGGTATCGGCGGAAACCGATGTCTCGGCAGCCGGCTGTGTCTCCTCATCAGCAGAGCTCTCTGCGGGAATGGCAGTATCCGAGGTCGTTGTGGTATCTGTGGTCTCTGTGTCTGCGGCAGTCTCCGTTTCCACGGGAGCCTCGGTAACGGGGGCGGTGGTCTCCTCTGCCGTTATCTCCGCTGAGGCAGTCGGATCTGCCGCCGAGAAGCCGTCCGAGGCATAGGAGATTGAGCTTCTGCCGAGGAATGCCTTTATGCCCTCGACAATACCGGCGGCTATGCCCTTGCGGTGGGTGGCGGAGGCGAGAGCCATAGCGTCGCTCTTGTTATCGACAAAGCCTGTTTCTATGAGCACGGAGGGGAAATCCTGCTGAAGGGTGACGTGGTAGTAGCTGTAACGCGCGCCGCGGTTCTTGTCCGCTCCGTCGGAGTAAACGTAGTTCTGGTAGTATTTTGCGATACTGCGGGAGATAGACGCGGCAAGGGGCTGCGAATAGGAGGTGAAGTAGTACACCTCAACTCCGCGCGCGTCGCCGGTCGCTTTGTTCGCGTGTATCGACAGGTACAGGTCGCAGCCGTACCCGCGGGCGTAGATCGGGCGCTCCCTCGTGTAAAGGAACTCGCTCTCGGTCTTAAGGCGTATGACATTGGCACCGGCAGCCTGAAGCTGGGTGGTGAGCTCCTTTGCTATCGCGAGAACTACCTCCTGCTCCACCACTTCACCGATAGCGCCGGGGTCGAACACGGTGGCGGACTTGCCGTAGCCGTGACCGGGGTCGATAACGACGGTAATGCCGCTGAGGGAGTTCACAGGCACAGGGAACGACAATACAAGATCGCCGTTCGCGTCGTACTTTGCGCCATGCCCGAAATAGACTCCCGGCTGGCGCAGCTCGAGGATAAGCCGGAACTTGGTGCCGTTGTCCTCGGTCACGGTATCCCACTTGCCGGAGCGGAACACCTGATTGTATTCAAAGGACGGCAGCGCCGTAACGCTGGTGACGTTCTCGAAGGTGATGTACAGGTGGGTGGCGGTGAAGCTGTCGAGGTTGTAGTCGCCGTCCCACGCGGTGTAGTAGCTGTTGCCGACGAGCCGCATATTGAAGCCCGTTTTGCGGTCAAGGTGCAGCTTTATGTAGCTGCTGCCGCTCGAGGTGCCTATGGACTTGACGGTGAGGGCGTTTTTGTCTATCGCGGCGCCCTCCTCCAGCACCGACGCGCTTGAAGCTATGCGCTTTCCGGACTCGGTGACATAGTAGCTTCCGGAGGTGGACTTGTACACCTCGAGGGTATTTGCGGGAAGCTGCGAGAACAGCGGTGACGGGATATCGTCGGCGGTCTTGCCGTCGTAGGTTATGGTATAATCCTGAAGTGTCCTGACATACCTGACTGTTTCGGCGGAGGTACGGGGAGCCTCGAGTGTCGCGACGAGCTCACCGCTGCCCGCGGTGGATTCGTCCTTGACTATGACAGCCTCCTGCTGTTTCGGGGGCTCGGGCTTGGCGTTGACCGACACCGACGCGCCGACGGTTTCCATGGAATACCCAGCGTAGGACGCGTATATCTTTATCTTGCCGAGAGCCTGTGTCTGTCCGACTATACCCGCGGGAACGGTATATGTCCCCTTGAACAGGCGGTAGGTGGAGTTCACGTCGTCCTCGTCTGCGGTCCCCGAAACCTCGGACATACTGACGGTGGAGCCGTATAGTGTCGCGTATACGCTCGCGCCCTTGTACGCGCGGGCGGTTATGGTTATCCTGGTGCCGCCGTCAACGCTTAGCGTCTTTCCCTCGGCTATTGCCGCGCCTATCTCGCGAAGGACGGTTATCTTCCGGGTTATATTATATGTATAGGTCTTGGATTTATGGCTTATGGTGAACTTGTTGAGACCGTCGTTCAGCTTTTGTTCTATATAGAAATTGCCCGCGTCGTTGAGCTTTATTTCCTCACCGTTGAAATAAACGGGGAAATTGCTGTCGAAGCTGCCCATGAACGCGACGCTTGCCTCGGCGGTGGTGAAGGTGAGAGCGGAGGGCGAGGTCATCTTTAGATCCTCGAAAAGCGACGACTCATTTATCTGCTCCTTGAAGAAGGAGGTGAGGGTATCTGTCGAGCCGAGGGGGTCTTTTTCCAGTGAGGCGAAGGAATTGAACGCGCTGCCGGAATAGGCGGCTATCTCCTTGGAAACGGAGAGCTGCTTGAGAAGCTGGTCTTCGCCGCTCCAGCCGACGGTATCGGTGCCGATGAGCTCGTTGTGGTGCACTATGTAAAGAGGAATGTTGTTCTCGGCGGCGATATCGCCCCACCAGCCGGTGACCGTTTCAAAGGGAAGTCTCTGCGAGGTGATGGAGCCGTAGGCCCTCACCAGCACGAGGTCGGCATATCCGCTCTCGATAAAGCCCTTTGTATCGGCATAGCCGTCGTAGTATGCCTGAAAGCTGTCCGCGGTGTCGCTGCCGTCCGGGTTCACATCGGAGTTCGCCCACATATCGTTGACGATGAAGCCCGCGGCGACAGTATTGTTCGTGCGGCGTATCACCTCCGCGGCTGTGCGGAAATACTGCTCTGCGGTGTCGTAGAGGTAGTTCGTGTATCCGACGCCGGAGCCGTTCTCCATATACTCACCGTAGCTCCGGGGAGAACGCTTGGCGTAGTAATCGTCGAGTATGATGCCGTCGCACACATATTTCAGTGTGAAGCGGTGAGTCTTTGATATGAGGTGATCCACAGCCTCCGCGCCCGAACGGCAGTCCGACAGCGCGTGGCTCAGATCGAACACCACGAACGGGGATATACCGTTGCCGTATGCCGCCTTGACCGCCGCAAGAACGGGGTCGGCAGCGGAGCTGTCTGTCCCGAGGTCGTAGAACGCGGTATCCCCGTAAACGGTATTTATTATCGCGGTATTCAGACCTATTTCGGCAAATTCCGCGTATAATGAGTTCAGCTCCTCGGAAAGCTCATCCGCGCTCTCGTCGGGATCCCTGAAAAAGTCCACCGACGGGGTTATGAACGCCGCCCGCATATTGCTCGGGAGGGCGTAGCGGTACGACATCTCCGCGGCAGCCGCGGGAGCGGCTGTCTCCTCCGCTGCCGCCGGAGCACCGGGCGCGTCCGGCGCGCTCTCGGCGAATGCCGGGAGCGTCAGCCCCGTCAGCATCATCGCCGCGGCGGTCAGCCACGCTGTAAGTCTCTTCTTCATCGTTTCTCCTTTATATATCAGTCTGTGAGCAGGGGCTTGAGATTGTTTATCTCTGTCTTCATTGCCGCCGTGCTGTATGACGGCGAGAAAATATAGTTGTAGCTGTACAGGGCGATGCCGCTGCAGCCCGCCTTGTCGGCGTATTCCTTCTGTCGCTTGAGCATGGTGTCGGTGTTTATCCACTCGTATTTGCCGGTACCAGCCCACTTGTCCTCATTGCCTGCCTTGTACACGGAAAGTCCCGTGTAGAGCTTGGTGGACGTCCCGCTGACTATCGAGCGCCATTCATCGACATTATCCGCGAAGGGAACGGCGCCGTTTTCGAAGCCGTAGTATATCTGCGGCGCGAAGTAATCTATGTACCCTCCTCCGCACCATGCCTTTGTGTCGGCGTAGAGGGAGTAGAGGTTGTTGTAGTTGTTGCCCTGGGGAGCCGCGCCGAACAGCACCGAGCCGCATTCGTGAGCCGCGGTGTATATCTCCTTCACCATAGCGCTGCACATAGCGACGCGGAAGCTGTCGAGCCCTGAGTAGCCGCTCACGGAGTACGCCGCGCTGTCGAAGGAGGTGTCGGTGGTAGGATAGAAGTAGTCGTCTATATGGATACCGTCGACGTCATACTGCGAGACTATCTCCCGCACTCCGTCTCCTATGAGCTTACGGACCTCCTCATAAGCGGGGTTCAGGAACCATGTCCCGTTCACGTTCACGATGTATGTGCCGTTTTCCGCGCCCTTGTACCATTTCCCGACAGGATAGTCGGAGGAGATGAGCGGCATATCGCCCGAGTAGCACAGCCGCATGGGGTTTATCCACGCGTGGAAGGATATTTTACGCTTATGCGCCTCGGAGATCATTATTTTCAGCGGGTCGTAGGAGGTGCGTACCCCGAGGTTGCCGCTGAGGGTCTTGGTGAAGGGATACAGCTCGGAGAAGTAATAGGCGTCCCCGAACGCCCTCGCGTGTACGAACACTGTATTGAGCCCGAGGGACTGGCAGTTGTCGAGCATTGCCCCGAAGCCTGCCGTGAAATCCGCCTCATTCTTTCCGAAGAGCGTCGTCAGCTCGATGTAGGATATCCACACCGCCTTGACGTAGGCGTAGTTGAGGGCTTTGTAGCTGTTTTTCCCATAGCTGCCCGACGTGCCGGTGGCGGCGGGTGCGGGGAGAGTCTGCGCTTCGGTCCTTGCGGAGGTCGCCGTTGTTGCCGCTGTGGTGACCACGGCAGTTTCCGCGGTGCTCACGGTCGCTGCGGCAGCAGTTGTCGTGGTCGCAGCCGCCGTCCCGGTGTCGCGCACCACCATTTCGGGGCTTGTCTCACGGGGAGGGGGCGCTGTGGTGACGCTGCGGGAGGTGACGGCGCTTGTTTCCGCCGCGGGAGCCTCATTCCCGTCCGCGGACGTGTCCGTTGTTATTTCCGCGCTGTCCGCAGTGGTATCGTCGCCCCCGGGAGCTTCGGACGGCTCGTCCGCTGCGGGAGCCGTGGTATGTACGAAATCCATGCCCGGAATGGGAACGGCAGTCTTTGCCGTCACGGGAGCCGCGCTGTACACTATGCCGCCGAAGTCGCCGTTTGCTATTGTTGCTATGGTCGTGGTGGTCACGGAGGTCTGAGTATCGGGAATTGCAGTCTGAGTTTCCATGCTCCTGCACGATGCTGTATAAACGGCGCATAATATTACTGCCAGTAGACCCGAAACAAATTTTATTTTCCTCAATTTCTCACCTCCGAGCATAGTGCCGTAGTATGATTATAGCACCTTAAAACCGTTTAGTCAATAGGTTTCGTGAAATTTGTTCATAAATTTTAACGGTATGAAATTGTACATTTTGCCACCGAATTTTGCATGAATTTTTTAATGTCAAAATATTGACAAAATTCATTATGTATAGTACAATATATAGTATGGAATATTGTTTAATGCTTTTAAGGAGGAAAATAAATTGGGACTTACTCTTACTGAAAAAATTATCAAGGATCATATCGTTGACGGCGAAATGATAAAGGGCACCGAGATAGGTCTGCGCATAGACCAGACTCTTACGCAGGACGCTACCGGAACAATGGCGTACTTACAGTTCGAGGCTATGGGCGTTGACCGCGTAAAGACCGAGCGTTCGGTGGCGTACATCGACCATAACACCCTCCAGTCCGGCTTCGAGAACGCCGACGACCACCGCTTCATCGGAAGTGTAGCGAAGAAGCACGGCATCTGGTTCTCCCGCCCCGGCAACGGCATCTGTCATCAGGTACACCTCGAGCGCTTCGGAAAGCCCGGCAAGACCCTCATAGGCTCCGACAGCCACACCCCTACCGGCGGCGGTATCGGAATGTTCGCCTGCGGTGCCGGCGGACTTGACGTCGCTGTGGCAATGGGCGGCGGCGCGTACTACATAACCATGCCCGAGGTAGTGAACATAAAGCTCACCGGGAAATTAAACGATTGGGTATCTGCGAAGGATGTTATACTGAAAGTATTACAGATACTCTCCGTCAAGGGCGGCGTCGGCAAGGTCATGGAATACACCGGAGACGGGGTTCTGTCGCTGTCTGTGCCGGAAAGAGCGACTATAACCAACATGGGCGCGGAGCTCGGCGCCACGACCTCTATCTTCCCCTCCGACGAGACTACCCGCGCGTTCCTGAAAGCGCAGGGACGCGAGGAGGACTATATCCCCCTGTCCGCAGACCCCGACGCGGTGTATGACAAGGTAGTGGAGATAGACCTCTCCACGCTCGAGCCGCTTGCGGCATGTCCCCACAGCCCCGACAACGTAAAGACGATAGGCGAGATAGGCAATATAAAGATAGATCAGGTCTGCATAGGCTCCTGCACCAACTCCTCTATGCAGGACTTACTGAAAGTGGCACATATCTTAAAGGGCAAGACCGTTCACCCAGACGTGAGCCTCGCGATAGCTCCCGGCTCAAAGCAGGTGTATAACATGATGGCACAGTGCGGAGCTCTGTCCGACCTCATAGACGCGGGAGCGCGCATACTCGAGTGCGCCTGCGGTCCGTGCATAGGCATGGGACAGTCCCCCAACAGCCATGGTATCTCCCTGCGCACCTTCAACCGCAACTTCGAGGGAAGAAGCGGCACAAAGGACGGTCAGATATACCTCGTATCCCCCGAGACCGCCGCGATATCCGCGATAACGGGCGTTCTCACCGACCCGCGCACCCTCGGGGCAATGCCGCCCTATGTTATGCCCGAGAAGTTCATCATCAACGACAATATGGTTACCCCTCCGGCTTCTCCCGAGGAGGCTCCCTCTGTTGAAGTGCTCCGCGGTCCGAACATCAAGCCCTTCCCGATAAACACACCCCTTCCCGACAGTATCGAGGCGGGCGTTACCCTGAAGGTAGGCGACAACATCACCACAGACCACATCATGCCCGCGGGCTCGAAGATACTCCCGCTGCGCTCGAATATCCCCGCGATCTCCGAGTACTGCTTCGCCGTATGCGACGAGACATTCCCGAAGCGCGCGAAGGAAGCCGGCAAGTCGATAATCGTCGGCGGCTCGAACTACGGTCAGGGCTCCTCCCGCGAGCACGCGGCACTTGCTCCGCTGTACCTCGGCGTAAAGGCGATAATCTGCAAGTCCTTCGCGAGAATACACAAGCAGAACCTCATAAATAACGGCATTCTTCCGCTCACCTTCGTAAACGAGGCGGATTATGACAAGATAGATCAGGGCGACGAGCTCGCTCTGCCGGACGTAAGGAAGGCAATTGAGAACGGCTCGAAGATCATCGTCAGGGACATCACCAAGGGTATCGAGATAGAGACGACCCTCGAGCTCTCCGAGCGCGGCAAGGGCATGATACTTGAGGGCGGACTTCTGAATTATACAAAGAAAAACGGAGGAAAATAATATGACCTGTCCGTTTTGCGGAAAAGAAATGCAGTCCGGTATACTGTCCGGTGACGGAAGAAGCCGTGTAACTTTTAAACCAGGCGAGAAAAAGACCGGCTGGTTCGACAGACTTATCGGGATAGACAACCTGACTGCCCCGAATTACACACTTACAACATTCACGATAGAAGCCGATTACTGTCCCGGTTGCCAAAAGATGATTTTTGATACCGATATCAAGGGATAAATAATAACCGAAAGGATAACAATAAAATGGCAAAAATTCAGATGAAGACCCCGCTCGTCGAAATGGACGGCGACGAAATGACCCGCGTGATATGGAAGATGATAAAGGATAAGCTCATTCTTCCGTATGTTGACCTCAGGACCGAATACTACGACCTCGGGCTTGTAAAGCGCAACGAAACCAACGACCAGATCACCATAGACAGCGCCAACGCCACCAAGAAGTACGGCGTCGCGGTCAAGTGCGCGACCATTACCCCGAACGCGCAGAGAATGACCGAGTATAACCTCAAGGAGATGTGGAAGTCCCCGAACGGCACGATCCGTGCTATCCTCGACGGCACCGTGTTCCGCGCCCCGATAATCGTCAAGGGCATAAACGCGCTTATCCCCACATGGACAAAGCCGATAACTATCGCCCGTCACGCTTACGGCGACGTATACAAGAACAGCGAGATGAAGGTGAAGGACGGCTCGAAGGCAGAGCTCATCGTCACCGACAAGGACGGCAATGAGACCCGCCAGCTTATCCACGAGTTCAAGGGCAGCGACGGTATCATTCAGGGTCTGCACAATATCAACGGCTCTATCGCGTCCTTCGCGCGCTCCTGCTTCAACTTCGCCCTTGACACGAAGCAGGATATATGGTTCGCCACAAAGGACACTATCTCAAAGCAGTACGACCATACATTCAAGGACATCTTCGCGGAGATATTCGAGACGGAGTACAAGTCGAAGTTTGAAGCTGCGGGCATCGAATACTTCTACACCCTCATCGACGACGCGGTTGCGAGAGTCGTACGCTCGCAGGGCGGCTATATCTGGGCTTGCAAGAACTATGACGGCGACGTTATGTCCGACATGGTGGCGACCGCGTTCGGAAGCCTCGGCATGATGACCTCCGTGCTCGTTTCCCCGTCGGGAGTATATGAGTACGAGGCGGCTCACGGCACAGTTACCCGCCACTACTACAAGCATCTCAAGGGCGAGGAGACCTCCACAAACTCGGTGGCTACGATATTCGCGTGGACGGGCGCTCTCAAAAAGAGGGGCGAGCTCGACAACATACCGGAGCTGTCCGAATTCGCGGAGAAGCTGGAGAAGGCGACCATCCGCACTATCGAGGAGGGCGTCATGACAGGCGATCTGTATGTTCTGTCAACGCTTCCCGACAAGAAGAAGGTCAACACCGAACAGTTCCTTGACGAGATAAACATCAGACTTCAGGCTACAGTATAAATCTCCCGATACAACGGTTTGACGCTCTGCGCAGACACGCTCGGCTGCAAAGAAGGAGCAATTACTATGTCAAAGAGTGAAAAGATCTCAAATTCCGTTATCCGCAGACTTCCGAGGTACTACAGATTTCTCGGCGAGCTGCTGGCGGAGGGAAAAAGCAAGATCTCCTCGCGGGAGCTTGCGGAAAGAATGAATGTGACTGCCTCACAGATACGGCAGGATCTGAACTGCTTCGGCGGCTTCGGACAGCAGGGCTACGGCTACAACGTGTCGGAGCTCAAGACCGAGATAGGCACTATCCTCGGAGTGGATAAGCAGCACGGCGCGGTGCTCATCGGGGCAGGCAACCTCGGGAAGGCTCTCGCGAGCCACCTCGATTACGAGAACTACGGCTGCCGGCTCTGCGGGATCTTCGATGCCGACACTGCCGCTGTGGGCGTGAAGCTCGGCGAGCTTACGGTATCCCCCATGGACGATATCGACGAGTTCTGCCGTGAGAACCACCCCGTCATCGCTATCCTCTGCATACCCAAGGAGGCGGCTCCCGATGTGTGCAGACGGCTCGCGGCGCTCGGTGTGAAGGCGTTCTGGAATTTCTCGTATTACGATGTCAGTCTCGAAGGGCTCGATAACGTGAAGATCGAGAATGTCCACCTCGGCGACAGCCTCATGGCACTCTGCTATGGACTGAATAACGAGGAGGATTAAGAGCCGTTTGCATCTCCCCGATAGGTCCTGCGGCTAAAGAATACAGAAAGCCTGTCATTTCAAATACGAAATGACAGGCTTTTTCTATTATCTTTACTCTGTAAGCTTGCGCTGCCGGCTGTATGGTGAAGCAGCTCGTTTCAGGATCCACACCTTTTTAAAGGGGTGACGGGTCCCGGGGCAGAGCCCCGCCCGAGCGCCAGCGCCTGTTCTTACTGAACCATAGAAGCGACTTCTGCCGCGAAGTCATCTTCCTTCTTCTGGATACCCTCGCCCTTTTCGAGGCGTGCGAACTCAATTACCTTGATGTTCTTGCCTGCGTTCGCGATATACTTTGCGACTGTGATAGAGGGATCCTTTACGAAGGGTTGATCGAGGAGGCAGATATCCTCGGAGAACTTTCTCATTCTGCCTTCAACGATCTTCTCGAGAACATTCTCGGGCTTGGGCTTCTTGGACTCTGCGTTCTCCTTCTTCACGAGCTCGAGCTGGATCTCCTTCTCGGCGTCGATAACGGAAGCGGGAACATCAGACTGTGCGATGAACTGGGGAGCGCTTGCGGTAACCTGAAGGAGCAGATCCTTCGCGACTGCCTTGACTGTCTCGTCTGCGCCGTTGTCGGATTCGAGCTTGATGATCGAGCCGATGATAGAGCCGCCGCCGTTGTGAACGTAGCAGTATATATCACCGGTCATTCTTACGAAGCGTCTGATCTGGATATTCTCGCTGATAGTAGCGACTGTATCGGTAAGCAGATCGGCGATCTTCTCGTTTGTACCGCTTGCTGTAACTTCCTTGAGAGCGTCAACGTCAGCGACATCGTTGTCGATGATGGTCTGGATAACTGTTTCGCAGAAAGCCTTGAACTTATCGGAGTTAGCTGCGAAGTCTGTCTCGGAGTTGATCTCTACGACCGCGCCTATCTTCTTGGCTTCATCTACCTTAGCCACAACGAGACCCTCTGCCGCGATCCTTCCGGACTTCTTTGCCTGCTTTGCGAGACCCTGCTCACGAAGGTACTTTATAGCATCGTCGATATTGCCGTTTGTTGCCTCAAGCGCACGCTTGCAGTCCATCATACCGCAGTTTGTGAGTTCCTTGAGCTGCTTTACGTCCTGTGCTGAAATAGCCATTTTTATTTCTCCTTCT
>CAJOMV010000067.1 GCA_905235805.1 uncultured Ruminiclostridium sp. | reverse complement strand
GCTGTGGTGGAATAGGCAGACACAAGGGACTTAAAATCCCTCGGAGTAAAATCCGTACCGGTTCGACCCCGGTCAGCGGCACCAGCGGGGAGCGCCCCGCGGCGAATTCCGTCTCGGGTTTAGCCTGAGACGGTATTTTTCTGCCTCGCTGCCGATATAATATCAAAACCTGCACAGTTATCCCGTGCAGGTTTTGTTTGTTATTCTGTGGTTGGTTCCGTAGTAGTATCACTTACATCTGTGTTTTCGTTCTCCGGTTCGGTCAATGGCGCTGTAGTAATGGGATTGCTGGTATCCTCTGCCTCCGTCGGTACAGTTTCATATATTTTTGTGGTTATGGTGGATTCCATCTGCGGACCTCCGATGATCTCTTCCTCACCGTTTTCGTTTATAATTACGTTTATGATTTCCGGAGCTTCGGTAATCTCAAACAGCTTTCCATTGACCTCAAATCCCTTCATCTGCCAGAGCGGCGGTATGTCTGGATCTTCTGAGATATAATAATTATTAAACCGTATAATCGGTTTTTCGGGAGTTGAGTTAACGCTTATATAACTGTCAACACAGTTTCCGATAAGAGGATATTTTTCCCCGTCCTGTGCGACGGCATATACAACAATATCACCTAATTGGATAGTATTGTCGTGATCGAACTGAGCCTCGAGAACATCCGCTGAAGCCCAGTACATTCTGATATTAGTTCCCTCGTCCACCTCATCGTCGATATCGTCCCATATCGGCTGTCTTACGAGCGCGGAGTGATCTTTTGTTGCCGTAATGAGAAGGTCAGTCACGCGCTCGACACCGTTCTCATGATACAAAGCTGGATTAAAGCTGCGGGAATAATTTGAAGCCTGCGCCGTTTCCGCTATGTATGTCCATTTCTGCTCGGACGCCCCATACTCTGTATGACAGAATGCGGTCTTCGTATCTTTATACCTTGAAACGTCCTGCGGCTCAAGGAAGAAAGCGTTCTGCGTGACTTCTCCGGTGAATTCCTGCGTATAATCCACTCTGATGTACTGTCCGTCGTAGTTTGCGTAGTCTATCATGACAGTGCAGTCGGAGAATTTGAATATTTTACCTTTGAGCTCAGAAATGTCAATAGTCTCCGCCGCGACAGACGACACCGCGGTATAAACTCCCGGCTGTGAGCCGCCGGTATTCTTTGAAGCGCCCTCCTTGAGCGGAGTCCATTCAATGCCGTGGGAGTTCATATACCCGAGCCCGAATATCCCCGCGCCAAGTATCGCCACTACTGCGGCAGCTCCCGCGATGACGGGAAGAATGCCGTGCTTTTTCTGCTCTCCGGAGTAGGGAACCTCTTCTCCGGTGATATTTCTTTTCTTATTGTTCATTTTATCAGCCCTTTCCAATACATCTTTCAATGCTGTTTCATGGTCGGGACAGGAATAAGCATTCCGCACGCCGGAAAACGCCTTTCCGAAGATCTCTTTCATTTCCATATCATTTGCTCCTTTCGCTTTCTATCAGCTTTTTCAGGCGTTCTCTGCCTCTGCGCAGTCTTGAACGGAGAGCCTGCTCACTGATACCGAGCATTTCCGTGAGCTCGCAGACGGTGTATTCCTCGTAGTAGTGCAGATACAGCGCGACGCGGTCATTCTTTTTCAGCTTCATGATAAGCGGCAGCAGCTCATAGCCCTCATAGCGGCTTTCTGTGTATGTAAGAGCGTCCGCGGCACTGTCGAGCGGCTGTGAGAACCGATACCAGTGCGAGCGCACAAAGTCTCTGCTCTTGTTCACCGCGCACCGCAGCAGCCACGCCTTGACGTGCTCCTCGCCGGAGAATGTCGCGCCGCAGGTGTATAGCTTTAAGAATACCTCCTGCGCTATATCGTACGCGTCGTCGGGATTTTTGCAGCAGCACAGTGCAACGCTGTACACACTGTTGTAGTGCAGCCGCATATATCGGTCAAGCTCGCTCTCCGTCATTCCTATCCTTCTTTCTGTTTTGAAATAGAGGCTCCTCTGATAATAAAACGAATGAGAGGGCAAAATCTGGTCAGGTTTTTGAGATTTTTTTCAAGAAAAAAGCAGATCGCTAATGATCTGCTTTCGGATATCAGTCGTGACGTTCATCGAAGTTAGTGTACATCTCGCAGAACCTGCCGGAGAATGAGGCAGGCTCTCCGGCTTCGTACAGGTGTGAGATATCCCCGAAGCCGTTCATTCTGAAGGACGCGATACCCTTGCGGCGTTCCTCTGTTACGAGGGTAGTAACTGAAGTGGGAAGGCTGACTGTACCGTGCCACAGCACCATAGGGGAGATACCGAGTATATGCCCGAGCATCACGCAGGTAACTCCGAAATGGCAGAAAAGAACGACAGTATCGGTGTTCGGCGATACCGCCTCGTAGTAATTTCCGTGTCTTTTGTAGCCATGCTTTTCAATTATACCGTCGATACCGTCATTGACCTCACGGACGTATTTCTCCATATCTGCATCACGGAACATAGGAACATTGACCCATTCGTCCTTGTCGTAATATCCGGGCTCCGCGGTCCAGTCGGCTGGGAGCTGATCCCAAGCGAGCCGCTTTTCCCCGGTCACCCTGTCCTTTACGGGAGGCAGGTCGAACTCCCTCAGCCAGTCGCAGGTCACCGCAGTTCTCCCGAGCTTTTCGAGCGTATAAGAAGCTGTCATTTTCGCGCGTCCGAGCGGAGAGCAGTAAAATTGCCGTATATCTAGCTTTGCGAGTCTCCCGGAAACAAGCTGCGCCTCACGCTTGCCCTTTTCGGTAAGCGTATCGTTCTCGTAGTCCGGGTCGCCGTGTCTTACAATTATCAGTTTCATGCTGTCACCTCAAAGAATGTTATGTAGAAATTATATATCAGTTCGCGGGAAATGTCAAGCGTATAAAAGGACGGTTTTGCGCATAATCCGCACTTTTTTCGCGCCTGATTTACAACCGTCCTCATCTGTGGTATAATAAAGAATATTTTGGATATCTTCGGAGGTGCCGCATGATTTTTAATTTGAACGATAACTGGACCATGGAGTATAACGGCAGGGAATACCCCTGTACAGTGCCTTGTTCGATGTATAAAACGCTCATAGAGCAGAAGGTCATACCCGACCCGTACTACCGCGAGAACGAGTATATCTCGACCGACCTGAGCCGCAGGGACGTGACATTCAGAAAAGAGTTTGACGTTAGCCGGGATATCCTTTCCGCCGATATGCAGTTCATTGTCTTTCACGGGATAGACACTCTTTCGGAGATATACCTCAACGGCGAAAAGACAGAGGATACCGACAATATGCACCGCGTGTGGGAGATACCCGTAGAGGGAAAGCTGAAGGAGCACAACACGCTTGAGGTGCGCATAAAGTCTCCCATAGAATACATCGAGCGGGAGAACGCAAAACGCCCGATATGGGGCGTAGGGGAGTGCATGAAGGGCTATCCGCACCTTCGCAAAGCGCACTGTATGTTTGGCTGGGACTGGGGTCCCATGCTGCCGGACATGGGGATATGGCGTGACGCAGAGCTGCGCGCGTACAACAAGCTCCGGATAAGAAATATCTATATAAAACCTGTGCAGGAGCTGCCTGCCGACAGTGTGGAGCTGTCTGTTGAGGTTTTTCTTGCGCATTGTAAAGATGTCACTGAACATATCTGCAATTATACGGTAACAGATCCGAACGGAAAGGTCATATACGACGGAGAATATCCCACAGAGGGCGATATCCCGGTTCCCGACCCGCAGCTCTGGTGGGTGCGGGGCTTGGGCGGTCAGCCGCTGTACACAGTGACCGTGGAGGTTCGCGATGAAAGAGGGGAAGTTCTCGACACCTGCACAAAGAGGATAGGTCTGCGCACGCTGACAGTTTCAAAGGACAAGGACGAGTGGGGCGAGGAGTTCTGCTTCCGGTGCAATGGCGTGAAAGTGTTCGCAATGGGCGCGAACTACATTCCCGAGGATCAGATAATCACCCGTATGACAAAGGAGCGTACAGACCGGCTGCTCGAGGACTGCGCGGCGGCGAACTTCAACTTTATCCGCGTGTGGGGCGGCGGAATTTACCCGCCCGATTGGTTCTATGACAAGTGCGATGAGCTGGGGCTCATGGTGTGGCAGGATTTCATGTTCGCCTGCTCGGCGTATCGGCTGACCGAGGAGTTTCGCTATACGACAGAGTGTGAGATAGCAGACAATATAGAACGGCTTCGCCACCACCCCTCGCTGGGTCTGTGGTGCGGCAACAATGAGATAGAAAGCGCATGGGTAGGCTGGGGCTTGCCGGAGGACGAGGAGTGCAGGCAGGATTACCTCACGCTGTTCGAGAAGATAATACCGAGAGCTCTCCAGCTGCATGACCCTGTCCGTGCTCCGTTCTATCACCCCTCATCGCCGTCCTCCGGCGGCGGCTTCATCGACCCGTCGTCGAACAGGGCGGGGGATATGCACTACTGGGCTGTCTGGCACAGCTTCAAGCCTATCGAGGATTTCCGGAAGTATTACTACCGTTTCTGCTCGGAATACGGCTTTGAGAGCGTACCGGATATCAAGACCGTCCGCGCGTTTGCAGACGAGGATAAGGGAGACTTCGACCTCTGCGGTAACGTCATGCAGGCGCACCAGAAGTGCTCCCTCGGCAATGAGAAGCTGATGTTCTATCTTGCACAGATGGTAAACTATCCGTATGATTTTGAGCGGCTTATATATTGCACACAGCTTGTCCAGGCTGATTGCATTCGCTCGAATGTGGAGCACATGAGACGTGCACGCGGACGCTGCATGGGCTCCGCATACTGGCAGGTGAACGACACTAACCCTGTCATCTCATGGTCGTCGATAGATTACTTCGGACGCTGGAAGGCTCTGCATTACGCGGCAAAGCGTTTCTACGCGCCGGTGCTGCTGAGCTGTGACGACACAGACCCCGCCGAGCCGAAGCTCTGGGTCACGAACGATACACCGGATAACATAACGGTTACCGTGAAATGCCGTCTGCGCATGAACACATCGGAGACACTCCGGGAGTTCACGACAGACGCGGAAATTCCCGCTCTTAGCGCGGCTCCGATACTCACAGCACAGATATCCGACCTTGTGAAGCTCACCGCCGACAAGCGCACCAAATATCTCGAATACACGCTTGAAAAGGGCGGGGAATTGATAAGCGCAGGAACTACTCTGTTCGTGCGTCCGAAGGAATTTGAGTTCCTTCCGGTGCATATAAATACCGAAGTCAAAGACTGCGGTGAGTTCTTTGAAATAATGCTGACATCAGATAATTTCGCCAAAAGCGTGTGCCTTTCGCTGGAAGCTTTCGACTGCATTTTCTCCGATAACTGGTTTGATATTCACGGAGGTACACCCGTTACAGTAACAGTGAAAAAACCGTCTGCGTTTTCGGCAGAGAATTTTAAGCAGCTGCTTGAGATACGAAATTATTGAGAAAAGGAGAACATCATGCCCACATTATCAAAAAGAACAGAGACCTTTACCGACTCTGTCATACGCCGTATGACCCGCGTTTCACTGAAATACGGCGCAGTCAATCTGTCACAGGGCTTCCCGGATTTCGAGCCTCCGAAGGAGATACTCGACCGCCTCGCCGAAGTAACGCGCGAGGACTTCCACCAGTACTCCATAACATGGGGAGCGCAGAATTTCCGTGAAGCGCTGGCGGAGAAGCAGTCGGCGCTCATGGGCTTCGATATAGACCCGAACGCGGAGATAGTTGTCACCTGCGGCAGCACCGAAGCCATGATGGCGGCAATGATGACGGTCACAGACCCCGGTGACAGGGTGATAGTATTTTCCCCCTTCTACGAGAATTACGGCGCGGACGCGATACTTTCCGGTGCCGAGCCAATATATGTCCCGCTATACCCGCCGGAGTTCAATTTCAAAACCGACGAGCTTGAAGCGGCATTCAGGAAGGGCGCGAAGGCTCTTATCCTCTGCAATCCCTCTAACCCCTGCGGCAAGGTTTTCACCTACGAGGAGCTGAAAACGATAGCTGACCTCGCGGAGAGATACGACGCGTTTGTGATAACCGACGAGGTGTATGAGCACATAGTCTACGCGCCGCACAAGCATATATACCTCGCTTCTCTCCCGGGAATGCGGGCGCGTACGCTGTCCTGCTCATCGCTCTCTAAGACATATTCGATTACGGGCTGGAGACTGGGCTATATCATAGCCGCTCCCGAGGTAATAGAGGCGGCGAAGAAGGTGCACGATTTCCTTACCGTGGGAGCCGCCGCACCCTTGCAGGAAGCCGCCGTAACAGGTCTGAAATTCGGCGCGGATTACTACGAAAAGCTTGCGGAGACCTACACCCACAAGCGCGACCTGTTCCTGAAGGGGCTCGACGATATCGGCATACCGCATACCGTCCCGCAGGGCGCGTATTACATAATGCTGGATATCTCGGACTTCGGCTTTGACGACGACCTCGAGTTCTGCGAAGTCCTCGCCCGTGATGTGGGCGTTGGCGCAGTACCGGGCTCCAGCTTTTTCCGGGAGCCTGTGAACCACCTTATCCGCCTGCATTTTGCGAAGCGTGATGAAACGCTGAATGAGGCACTGAACAGACTGAACGATATTTATAAGAAGATACCGAAGCGTAAATAACAAAGAGCGGGGAAGAACATTTCCCCGCTTTTTCATTCCTCATCGTCCTCTGCGTATTCGAGGATATCTCCGGGCTGGCAGTGCAGTACCTTACATATCGCATTAAGTGTCGAGAACCGCACTGCGCTGACCTTGCCGGTTTTCAGCTTTGACAGGTTCACATTCGCCACCCCGACCTTCTCGGAAAGCTCATTGAGCGACATCTTCCTGTCCGCCATTACCCTGTCGAGCCGTAGGATTATCATACCACCACCGCCTTTACAGAGTCTCGTCCGATTCCTGCTGCAACTTGCAGCCGTGCTCGAATATTAACGCGAACGCTGTGAATATCAGTCCCACGACCATAAGCACAAAGCTTATGATAAGCGGGAATCCGAACCATTCGTCCGAAAGTCCGTCAATAAAAAGGTGAAATAATACGAATATGTCTCCTCCGACGATACCGCCAACTGCGAGTATATATCCGAGCCCTTTCATTTTATGGGCAATATCGTATGTGAACGGCGTTTCGGCTTTTCTGAGCCTGCCGAATATCTGCTCAACATAGCCTGCGACAATAAAGAACACAGCCGAATAGTACAGGATAAAAGCAGCCTTGAATATATCACTCATATATATGACCGATAAGGTATCAGTCAGATTTATCAGAAAGAGAACAACAAGCAGTATCAATATGCCGATCTTGAATGCTACAGCGAAGTTGTGTATCAAACCGCAGATACCTTTAAATCTCTGATCTTCCGAAATATCAGTTTTGACGTTATTATCCATATTTTACCCCTCTTAAAGCGTTTCGTCCGACTCCTGCTGGAGCTTGCAGCCATACCCGAAGATGTATGAAAGCGTCTTGAACAGTACACCGAGGAACAGCCCCCCAAGCATTATCACGGCTGAAGCATTTGTCGGGCTGCCTTCCGTTCCCGTGAACGAGTAAACGAACATAGCGACGAGGTATGGTGCTGCAAATACGATACTTCCTCCGAGTATCGCGTCTGACAATCCTTTCAGCTTATCAGCGATACTGTATCTGAACGGAGTCTCTCCGTTTTCAATCTCTTTGAACATATTTATCACAAACCTTGTAGCAACTATAGCAGAGGCAGCCTGAAACGGCAGAAACGCGAGCTTCACCCAGAACAATGCCGAAGCACTTTCGCCGTCACCGGGAGCCGCAGAGATGATCTCCTGCACCATAAGCATAATAAGTACAGCTGCGAAGCACACCGCTTCAATACGAACTATCCCGCTTGTCTGTTTGAGGTATTGCTTTTCCTGTTCAAGTGTTCTCTTGTTTACATCAACTGTTTTCATAACAATTCCCTTTCCATTGATAACCGAAATTCTTATGTAAGCTTACTGTGATTACATTATACCACAAAAATTTACGTTTGTCAACAGAAAATTAACGATAAACGTAAAATAATTTATTTTTTGCAAAAAATAAAAGCTGCCCCGCCGGACAGCTTTTATCATTCTTATGCTTCGGTATTTTTTGTCACAATGACATCTACGCCCGTTCCTGCGGCATTTCCGACAGCCACATCACCGATGCGGACGGGCAGTCTGACAGTCGCGCTTTTTATCTCCCGCACAACGTCGAATATCTTGTCCTTCGGGACCTGTGATCGAGTCTTTACGGGAACGGGCTTTCCCGCATCCGACATAACTGTGGAGGTGACCATTCGCGTAGGTGCGGAGACCTCCGTCTCGGCGTATTTCTTTCCGATACCGCAGGTGTTGCCCGTCACGCTGACAGCCTTGCCGTCTTCCACCTCCACGGTCAGCTCGCAGCCCATAGGACAGCCTATACAGATCATATTCCGTGTCATATACTGCCCTCCTCAATGCTTACAGTGATATCCCCGTCAATGCCTGCCAGCATATCGGGTTTTAAAACAATATCTTCCATTTCGCTCGGAACGGTTATGCGCTTTTTCTTGGAGTAGAGCACATTTTTCCCTTCGCATACCTTTATCGTGCAGCCCTTGTAAACATTCCGAACACGGAAACGCAGATGTATATCCTCTTCGATATTCGCGATGTCCGCGGTGCAGGGAACGGTGTATCTCACGCCGTTTCCCGCAATGAATTTAACGAGGACGGGAGCATTTGCTTTCTTCCCTTTGTCATTGATATATTTCGCTGCATTTCTGCCTGCTCTTGCAGCTTCCTCGGAGACGAAGTCCACAAGGTCGTGGACGTGCAGCACATTTCCGCAGGCAAATATACCCTCGGCGCTTGTAGCGAGCCTCTCGTCCACCACAGGACCGTTTGTGGCACCGTTGATCGTTATGCCCGCCGTGAGCGACAGCTCATTTTCGGGTATCAGTCCGCAGGACAGGAGCAGAGTATCGCATTCGTAGAATTCCTCCGTCCCGGGAATTGGAGTGCCTGTGCTGTCAACTTCCGCTATCGTCACGCCTTCGAGCTTTCTCTTTCCTTTGATGTCAACTACCGTGTGAGACAGCAGCAGCGGGATACCGTAGTCGTCGAGGCACTGCACAATGTTTCGTTTCAGTCCGCCGGAGTATGGCATGAGCTCCGCGACGAGCTTTACATGAGCCCCCTCGAGCGTCATTCTTCTCGCCATGATAAGTCCGATATCACCGGAGCCGAGTATCACAACTTCCTTACCCGGCATAACGCCCTCACAGTTGACCAGCTTCTGCGCCGTACCGGCGGTATATATCCCCTGCGGTCTCATGCCGGGGATATTCAGAGCGCCTCTCGGACGCTCCCGGCAGCCCATGGCGAGGATCACCGCGTCCGCCTGTATGATACGAAGTCCCTTTGTCCTGCTGACCACGGTTATCTCCCTCTCCGGGCTTATCGAGAGCACCATGCTCCCGGTCTCGCAGTTTATCCCTCGTTCCTTCGCCTGTTCGATGAAGCGTGCCGCGTATTCGGGACCTGTGAGCTCCTCCTTGAAGGTATGCAGTCCGAAGCCGTTGTGAATGCACTGGTTGAGAATGCCGCCGGGTTCGCTGTCGCGCTCGAAGATCACGAGGTCGGTGATGCCGCTGTCATAGGCTGCGACTGCCGCGGCAAGTCCCGCGGGACCTCCGCCTATTATCGCAAGAGAGATATGTTCAGCCATTTTTCTTCACCTCGCTCATAGGAATACCGAGCTTCTCGGCAAGCATTGCTATCACCTTCGGGGAGCAGAAGCCCGCCTGACACCTTCCCATACCCGCTCCTGTCCTGCGTTTTACACCGTCCAGCGTTGTTGCGCCCAGCGGTCTGTTTATACTGTCGGCGATCTCACCCTCGCTCACTTGTGAGCAGCGGCAGATCATCTGTCCGTACGCGGGGTTCTGTTTTATCAGCTCCGCTCTTTTCTCAACGGACAGCATAGCGAGCAGTGTAATGCCTTTTCTTGTCGGAATGAAATCCTTCTTTTCGTTGAGTGTCAGTATGCCGCCGACAATATCTCTTACATATTCCGCGATCGCGGGAGCGCTGCTTAGTCCCGGGGATTCTATCCCCGCAACATCTATGAAGCCTTTTGCAAGGCTGTCCTCACGGATAATGAAGTCTCCCGTGTCGGCTGTTGCACGGAGCCCGGAAAAGGAGGTTATAACCTGATTGTATGGTATATTCCTGACAGACAGAGCGCTTTTAGCCCGCACGGTGGACAGCCCATCGCGCGTTGTGGCAGTGTCCTCCTTGTCGTCGATATCCTCGGCAGTGGGTCCCATAAGCAGGTTCCCGTGAATCGTCGGAGTAACGAGCACACCCTTTCCAAGCTTTGTGGGAAGCTGGAATATCGTCTTGCCGACAGTATCTCCCGCGCTCCTGTCGAGCAGCATATACTCACCGCGTCTTGCGGTTATCTTAAATGACGGCGCACAGACCATATCGTGTATCTTATCGGCATACACACCTGCACAGTTTATGACGATACCGGCGTTTATCTCTCCCTTTGTGGTGGAGATACCGAAGCCTGTCTCATTCTTGCTTATCCCGGTAACCTCAGTCGAAAGCATAAATTCAGCATCGTTGGCGTAAGCATTTTCTGCAAAAGCGACAGTCATGGCGAACGGATCCACAATACCGGAGGTAGGGCAGTACAACGCCGCGCACACCCTGTCGTCGAGGTTAGGCTCCATTTCGTGCGCTTCTTCCCGGGAGAGAATCCTCATGTCGGGAACGCCGTTCTTCTTTCCCCGTTCGAGCAGCTCCTCGAGCTTTGTTATCTCCGCTTCCTCCCGGCAGGTCACCATAGCGCCGCACCGCAGGAACGGTATATCGAGCTCCTTAGAGAGGGTGTCCATGAGCTGATTTCCGCGCACGTTCAGCTTAGCCTTGAGGGTGCTCGGTTCCGCGTCGAAGCCCCCGTGTATGATAGCACTGTTTGCTTTGCTGGTGCCCTCGCAGACGTCGCTTTCCTTATCGATCACCACGATACCGAGCTCGTACCGGGACAGCTCTCGCGCAACAGCGCACCCGACAACGCCCGCTCCGATTATAGCGATATCGTATTCCTTAGCCGACATTACAACACTTCCTTTTCATGTCATATTGTATTTATTATATCACATCGTTTCCGCCGCTGTCAATCATTTTGAGATAAAAATGCTCCCGATACATCGTGTGTACCGGGAGTATGATATCAGTGATATCCGTATGTCTCACAGAAACCTGCCACTGCTTCTTCATAGGTGGTATTATACCGCTCATAGAACGGTTCGACGAATTTTATGCTTTCCTCGTCGAGCTTCGGGATATTGTTTACGCTGACATTTTCGATATCCCACATAAATGTATGCCCGAATTCGACCGAATCTCCCTCGATACCGTCGGGATAGCCGGTATTATGATATGCAACGGTAAGAGTTTTCCCGTCATTTTCTACCGTGTATTCCATTTTAACGAGATTGTTGTATTTGAGCATAACATCATACGCATAGAGGGTAAGCGGGTCATATAACGCAAGGTAAACGTGTTCCGTCTTTTTGAAAGCGTCACCGCCGTCCTTCAGATCTCCGGCGAAGGTCTTCGGGTTTCCGAACATTGGATAATGTCCCGCGAACCCGTTGTCCGTGAGAATCTGTTCGTATGCAGTGAATTCCTCACTGCTCATATCCTGAAATATCGCGTCGGGATAAACGCCTCCGATCGTGTGGTCTACATAGCCGAAAACTATATCATAAGCGGAGAAATTGTTCAGACCTATCCCCGCCATTTTTACCTCGGACATCGGCACAGCACCTATTCCGGCAAGGTATATCCCGAATATTCCCGCTCCGCCGATGGCGAGAGTCGCTACCGCTCCCGCGAGTATGGTCTTTACAATGCTTTTCTTTTTCCTTGCGGGAACATAGTTCCCGGCGGCTCTGTCAAGAACGGTTTTCAGCACAGTTCCGTCGTCCGAGCCGGGAAACATCTCCGTCAGTCCGCCGAACGCGGCTCGTATGTTATCTTCATATCCCATATCAAAGACTCCTTTCATTCTCCAGCAGCTTTTTCAGCTTTTCCCTTGTCCGCGCGATACGCGACCGCACGGCAGTCTGCGACAACTTTGTCATACCCGCTATCTCCTCTACCGTATAACCCTCGCAGTAATACAGATAGATGACAGTGCGGTTCTTACAGTCGAGCTTCATCAATGCCGAAGTAAGAGCGCTCTGCGTGAGGTCCTTGCTGTCGTAATGTATCATGCTCTCCGCTGCCTCAAGAGGCACCGTGAATTTGTTCCTGTGTGAGCGTTTAATATCGGCGCAGCGGTTTATCACACACCGCAGCAGCCATGCCTTGACGTGTTCATCGTCCCCGAATTCCTTTCCGCAGGTATACAGCTTCAGAAAAACGTCCTGCACGGCGTCGTCAGCGTCTGTCGGATTCCCGCAGCGGCAGAGAGCTGCTGCATATACGCTTTTTCTGTACATTCCGATATATCGTTCGAGCTCATTTTCGGTCATTTCCTCGCCTCCTGTTTTATTGTTGCTGAAAGGACCTTTCATATATAACACGTTCGGGAGGGGCGATTTTTGCCGCATGCCGAAAAATTTTCCATAAAATATTATACACCATTCCGCATTGCAATACAATATCAAAAAACTGTCCCGTTTTCGGAACAGTTTTGTCAAATTTCATTTATGAGATTGAAAAATGTACTGCAATGTGTTATAATAGAAAGAAATCAGTCCGGCGCACAGCCGGGGGAGGTGGGAGAATGGCAGACAGAAGCTCGTTTCGGGATATATACGATCTTATAGACGCGGTCATGGAGGACAGCAAGCTGACCGGGGGCAAGGTATACCGCGACGAGCCCATTCTCCGACCCGCGTCGCAGATACCGCGTCCCGCGGCTCCGAAAAACGTGATACCGGAACGGATAGCGGAGATGAAGCGTCTCGCTTATTCCGACGAGATGATGTGGGAGTCCCGGGAGCATATCTTCTACCGTCAGGCGAAGCTCATGGAGGACTATGAGGACACCTACGTCTATCCCGAAAGTTTTGTGACCTTTTACCCGACCTACACCTCCATGAGCACCGAGCAGCTCCGCGGCTACTTCACATGGAGAGCTGCCGTGCGCAGAGGAGAAGTCCCCTTCTTCGGCAAATCCTACATCTTCGTATATCTGTACGAGCTGATCAACAGCATAGGAGTCAGCTCACCGGAGGACGGTGTAGCAAAGCTCCGCAGGGCAAAGGAGCTCTTCGGTGACGACATCTCCGTTGCCAGATATATCGATAAGTGGATAAGAGACTACATTATCTATAATGATCTGCCCCCGTCCCTGTTCGCGGAAATGAATGACGGCTACGATGACGCACTGCTGGTCCTGAGGGACTGTAAGCAGAGGAAGGATCCGGAGCTTTTTGAAGCGATGAGACGGCTGTCGGGATATGATGTAACGGTGTGCGGGTTCTATAACGACTATCCCGAGGACTTCGCTTATGTAGCCTGCAAGGTCTATCGTTCTTATGCCGACCACTGTACCGCGCACAACAAAAACACCCTGTTCGAGAAATATTTCGGGCGGCGTGTGGAATGTCTTTACACCATGTTTCAGGGAGCGATATTCTATGACCGTATGCCGGAGCGCGAGTTTGAGTATAAGGTGAGCGAGCTCTGCCGCTACGAGGCGCACAGAGGCGCATGGTTCGCCGATATGATACAGGGCGACCGCACATACAGCAAGCAGCTCCGAGGACTTATGAACGCCATAGACTTCAATATGCGGGAAAAGTACGATTATCCCGACAAGCTCGAGGAATGCTCCGCTACCGTGACGGAAAAGAAGCTGATAATTGCTGCGATAGATGAGCTTATCGAGCGGAAGAAGCGCGAGGAGGCTGCGCGGATTGACATAGACACATCAAAGCTCGTCGGGATAAGACAAGCTTCCGATATTACCCGCGACAAGCTGATAGTTGACGAGGAAGAAGCGGAAATACCGGAACCGGAACTGCCCGCGAAGCCTGTTGAAGAGACAGCGGAAATATCCGGGAACAACACCCCGCTTGACGAAGCGGAATACTGCTTCGTGCACTGTCTGCTGTACGGCGGCGATATAAATGAAGCCGCGGGAAAAGCGGGAACTCTCCCGTCTCTGCTCGCGGATAAGGTGAACGAGAAGCTGTTCGATATATTCGGCGATACGGTGATAGACCTGTCGGGCGGAGTGCCCGCGGTCATAGAAGATTACGAAGAAGAACTGAAAGGAATGATACCCGAATGAAGATACCCAAGCGCATAGCATCGGCTGTGATAAACTCCCTGAAGGGCGGCGTGGTGCCGAGGATAGGGCTCCCGTACATAACCGTGGGGCGTGAGCTGGAGATAGACGCGCTGCTGCATGACGTTGACATAATCGCGGACGGCGGAGCGTCCTTCCGCTTTATCGTCGGCAAGTACGGCAGCGGAAAGAGCTTCCTTTTGCAGACTATCCGCAGCCATGTAATGGACAGGAATTTCGTCGTAGTGGACGCCGACCTCTCTCCAGAAAGGCGTTTGCAGGGAACGAAGGGACAGGGGTTAGCAACATACAAGGAGCTTATCCGCAATATGTCCACAAAGACCTGCCCGGACGGCGGAGCGCTCACGCTGATACTTGACCGCTGGATAAGCGGAGTGCAGTCCGAGACTGCTGCCGAAAGCGGGCTTGACGCGGGTGCTCCTGAATTCGCGAAGGCAGTCACCACGAAGATATACTCGGTCATCAATTCCCTCAACGAAATGGTGCACGGCTTTGATTTCGCGAAGCTGCTGAATATCTACTACCATGCCTGCACCGAGGGCAATGACGAGGACAAGGCGAAGGTCGCGAAGTGGTTTCGCGGTGAGTATGTGAACAAGAGCGAAGCAAAGTCCGAGCTCGGCGTGAACATCATCATAACGGACGACGACTGGTATGAATATATAAAGCTGTTCGCCGCGTTTCTGAAAATGGCGGGCTACAACGGTCTGCTGGTGCTGATAGACGAGCTTGTGAACATCTATAAGATACCGAACGCGATAACAAGACAGTACAATTACGAGAAGATACTGACGATGTACAACGATACCCTGCAGGGAAAAGCAAAGCACCTCGGCATAATAATGGGCGGCACTCCCCAGTGCATCGAGGACACCCGCCGCGGAGTGTACAGCTATGAGGCGCTTCGCTCCCGACTTGCGGACGGGCGCTTCGGACGTGAGGGGATAAAGGACATGCTTGCCCCGGTGATACATCTGGTACCGCTGACTTACGAGGAAATGCTGGTACTGACGGAAAAGCTTGCAGACATTCACGCCCAGCTTTTCGGCTATGAGCAGATGATAACACAGGACGACCTGATAGTGTTCATCAAGACCGAATTCGGACGTATCGGCGCGGATTCCCACATTACCCCGCGTGAGGTGATACGCGATTTTATCGAGCTGCTGGATATCATATATCAGAACCCGTCGATCAATATTTCGGAATTCGTAGCTTCGGGCGGCATACAGTATTCCAAGCCGTCGGGCGGCGATGATGACGGTGAGGGCGGCGAGGAGTTCGCGGAGTTTGAATTATGAGCATTTTTGACAGATACGCACCCTTCGTGCAGGATTTTATCTACCGTAATAACTGGGAATCTCTCCGGGCGATACAGGCTGCGGCGGGTGACGCGATATTCAATACCGACGAAAATGTGCTCCTTTCCGCGTCCACAGCGTCCGGAAAGACAGAGGCGGCGTTCTTCCCGATACTGACGCTGTTCTCGGAGGATATGCCGCGTTCCGTGGGAGCTATCTACATAGGACCGCTGAAAGCGCTGATAAACGACCAGTTCACGCGTCTGAACGACCTCTGCGCTGAGGCTGATATCCCGGTATGGCACTGGCATGGCGATGTCTCGCAGTCCCACAAGGACAAGATGATGAAGCACCCCTCGGGTATATTGCAGATAACCCCTGAATCCCTCGAAGCCATGCTCATGCGGAAGCATTCCGCTATCCCGAAGCTGTTCGGCGACCTGCGCTTCATCGTGATAGACGAAGTCCATTCCCTCATGCGCGGCGACAGGGGAGGGCAGACTATATGCCTTATCGAGAGACTGTCGAAGCTCGCGGGTGTGGATCCCCGCAGGATCGGCTTGTCAGCTACGATAGGCGACCTCGAGGCAGCGGGGGACTTCCTCTCCTACGGCTCCGGACGCGGGACTGTGATACCGCGGATAGAGGTTAAGGGCACGAAATGGCGGCTCTCAATGGAGCACTTCTACATCTCCGACAAGCAGGCGTCCGACGGCAAGGTTATCCCCGAAGCGCTCCCCATGCCGGAGGAGCCCACAGACACAGCTCCTCAGAATTCCGACCCGGGCATGGGCTACATCTTCGAGCATACGAAGGGCAGGAAGTGCCTTATTTTCGTCAATTCCCGCGAGGAATGCGAGGCGGTCACCACAACGCTGCGCTCATACTGCGAAGCTAATCACGAACCGGACAGATTTCTCATACACCACGGAAATCTGTCGGTATCCTACCGTGAGACTGCCGAAGCCGCAATGAAGGACGAGGACATCTATATGACAACCGTTACCACCGCAACGCTGGAGCTCGGCATAGATATCGGACGTCTGGAGCGAGCTTTTCAGATAGACGCTCCGTTCACGGTTTCCTCCTTTCTCCAGAGAATGGGCAGAACGGGGCGCCGCGAGCTCCCGCCGGAGATGTGGTTCGTTATCCGCGAGGAGATGCCCGAGCCCCGCGCAATGATGCCGGAGACAGTCCCGTGGAAGATGATACAGGGCATAGCGCTGATACAGGTATATCTTGAGGAACGCTGGGTAGAGCCTCCCAAGCTCGACAGGCTCCCGTTCAGCCTGCTCTATCACCAGACCATGAGCACCCTTGCCTCCGGCGGTGAGCTGACTCCTGCGGAGCTTGCGCAGCGTGTTCTGAAGCTGAAATATTTCAGCCGCATATCGCAGGAGGATTACAGGATACTGCTCCGTCACCTCATCGAGATAGAGCATATCCAGCGCACAGACGAGGGTGGACTTATAGTAGGTCTTGCGGGTGAGCGGGTGACGAATTCCTTCAAATTCTACGCTGTCTTTCAGGAGAATGAGGAGTTTACCGTCCGCTGCGAATCGCAGGAGCTCGGTACGCTCGTCATGCCGCCTCCCGTGGGGGACAAGATAGCTATAGCGGGTCATGTCTGGATAGTCACCGAGCTCGACCGCAAGCGTCACCTTGTTTACTGCGAGCCCGTCAAGGGCAAAGTGCCCGCCTATTTCGGGGATTGTCCCGGCGACATTAACACGAAGATACTTGAGCGAATGCGGGAAGTTCTCCGCGAGGACAAGGGCTATCCCTACCTCATGTCAAACGCCGTTCTGCGGCTCGCACAGGCGCGTCAGAGCTCCCGCAACGCCGGCATAACAGAGATACCGCTGATAAACCTCGGCGGTAATATGTGGGCGCTGTTCCCGTGGCTCGGGACTTATGCGTTCCTTGCGCTGGAACGATTTATCAAGATACGGTGTGCAAAGAAGCTCGGGCTGAAAAGCCTTGACTCCTTCCGACCCTACTTCATGCAGTTCACCATGAAGTACGACGCGCAGGCATTCTTCTCGGTGCTTGCCGAAGAAGCCGCACTGCCCCTCGACCCGCTCGAGCTCGTCTATCCCGACGAGGTGCCGGTATTTGAGAAGTACGACGAATTTATCCCTCCCGAGCTGGTAAAAAAGGGCTTCGCCTACGGCATACTGAACATCGACGAGATGAAAGCCCGCATCGGTGAATGGACAGGACGGTATTTAGTGAACAATGAACAGTGAAAAATGAATAGTGAACAGTTTTGGTGCGGCTTCGCCGTTATCGGAATTCGGGACGGCTCGGACCGTCCTTTTTGTTACCGGTTTGTAATAATTTTGTAATCGTTTTGTAATTGATTTCCGCAAAATATTGTGTTATAATTTGATAAAACGCTTCAATGAATTGCGGAGGGAAATATATGAAAAACAGGATAAAGCTCTTGGCGGCGTTTCTTGCAGCCTTAATGCTGATGTCCGCCTGTGACGGTGCCACACAGAAAAGTACAGCGGGAGAGGCAACGGAGGGATCGGAAGCTGCCGAAAGCGCCGGGACGGCAGCTCCGGAGAAACAGTCCGAACCGGGATTGCTCCCGCTGTTTGATTACAAGGTGAGCGGCGATACTGCCACGATAACGCAGTATAACGGCACAGATACCGAGGTCACGGTGCCTTCTTTGATAGACGGCTATCCCGTGACAACGGTCAACGCTGCCGCTTTCTCGGAGGTCGGGATCACATACTTGTCATTGTCGGACGGCATAACCGATATAGTCGGCAGCGGCAGCCTCGGCAGCACGCTTGAAGAGCTGTATCTTCCTCCGTCCTTTGAAAACATCCCCCTGACCTCGTTCGCTTATTTCAGCGCGCTTCGGGATATCCACATAGTACCGAACGAAAATTACAGCTCCTCCGACGGCGTGCTTTACAGCGCGGACGGAAAAACACTGATATTCATGCCGCCGGGACGCACCGGGGAATTCACCGTTCCCGACACAGTAGAAACGATAGGCAAGGCGGCTTTCCGCAAAAGCGCCCTGACATCTGTGATACTCCCTCCGTCGGTAAAGAAAGTAGACAATTCAGCGTTTGAAGACAGCTCTCTCGAGAGCATCGCACTTTCCGAGGGATTGGAGTATGTGGGATTTTACGCGTTCGCAAAAACAAAGCTGACAGAGCTTTCGCTGCCCTCTACGGTGGAATACTGCGATAAGAAGATACTCGGCGACCTCGATATCCCCATAAGCGCAAATATCCCTGTCCGCGGTCTCACAAATCTGCGGGATTACACGAAAGTGACCTTCCCGGACGACAATATCCTCTCCCGTGCTCTGCTGGACGCCGAGCATTATACCGATTACGGACGGGGTGTTATATTCATGGATCTGAACGGCGATAATTTCCCGGAATTGATAGAGGTATATCGCGGCGGTTCGCTGAATGTAAGTTATTTTAATGTTGAAAGCGGCAGCTGGGAATTAGTCCGTACAAATCTGGAAACGGAGCTCGATTCCCGCTATGAGCAAGATACTTACTATATGGGGTTCGGAGGACGGCTTGATGATGTCACACTGCTGAAAAACAATGCGGCGGGGGAGACCTGTTACGCTGTGGTGGGCTCATATTTCGATCATGAGTATGTTGAGGAATACGACTATATGGGCAAAATTCCAACAGTCGAACACCCTGTATATGGACTGTTTGATACCGACGATACCGGAAAAGTATTCCTGAAAACAGTATCGGCGGAAAATTCCTCCTACACTCCCATAGATAACGGAATAATGGGGTATATTGAGGAACACGATCTTAACGGGCAGTTCTACGTCCTTGACAGCAGATTTGCGGACAAGCCGGGCGCAGACCCGGAGACTGCCGCTGTCCTGCATATCAACGGCAAGGACGTGACCGAGTATCCGTACATTGAGCTTAGCTTCCCGAAGGATATGCAGATACTCGCCGGCGGTGAGGATATCCTTCACGGCGCGCGGTATGACGGCATTTCATACGATTATATGACGAACACCGTAACTCTTGAAAACGTCGATATTGATGTATCGGGGAAGATAGGGCTTGAGCTGAAAAACACCGGCAATACCGATATCGTGCTTGTCGGAACAAACAGGATAATATCGGACAGGCTGAGCTTTGCAGCCTATGACCGCATCACTGTGACAGGTGACGGCGAGCTTGTAACGAACAATATGTATGTAGATGACGAGAGCGGTATAGCCAGCTACGGAAGTTATCTGACCATTGAGGGTAACGCGAGGATAACGGAACCTGAGGACGGCGGAGCGATAGAGGTAAATTATCTTGTCATGAAGGACAACGCGTTCCTGAAAATGCGCAAATGCAAGCTGTGGGAGATAGATATAGCCGGTTACGCGGTATTGCGCGCCGAGCACGCTTCGACCTTCAAGGACGTGGCGGAGATAAATATACACGAACACGGGGAGTTCCATGTTCAGTCGGAGGGCTACGCCTTTGACCGAACCTATGGAGCAGCTTATTACGGTGTCAGCGACGACGGGATATTTGAGATAGAGTCCGACAGAACGGGTATAGAATTCTGTCCGTATTACTGCACATTAAGTATCAGTGACAGAGCGCAGGTTAGCATACATTCAAAGGAGACCTGCATATACAGCGCGAGCGTGATAAAGTTCAGCGGCGGGCGGCTCGAGCTTACCAGCGACGATGAGGGCGTGGCATATCTGAGAAAACCGCTGCGCGATATGGGAGATAATACCGGCGAAGTATACATACCGGAGAACGCCGAAGTGACAGCCGAGCCTGCCGACTGGCAGATAACAGAGGGGTATTACACATGGGACTGGCGGCATGACGGCTTTATGAATGTGCTGAGCGGATCGGACGAAAGGGCTCTTAAGCATTTCCTGCTGTACACCGAATAAACGTTTCCTTGACAATATCACGCATTTTTGATATAATAATAATATCATCAACGCGAGGGGGAACAGCGGCATGAGCGAAGCGGAAGAAAAGCGCAGAGCGAGGCTTGAGGCACTGAACAGATATACCGAGGAGAACGACTTCGGCGGTACGTTCCGTGGGGGATATATATCGCCCTTCGGAAGAAATATCGGTTCATCGGAGCATGGTACATTCACCCGCTCGGATATAGAACGCTACAAGCTGAATGAGGGCTCCATAGGCTTTGATGACGACTTTGCGTTTGACCGCAGACCGGAGCCGCGGCAGCCTTCCCCCGAAAAAACTCCCGAGCCGACTGCCGCCCCCGCAGTCCCTGAGCCGGAGGATATTCCTGTCCCTGAAGAAGCGGAGATGCCAGAGCCGGATATACAGCCGCTCCCGGAGCAGCCTGCGCGCACCGCCGATGAACGCGCAGCCGCAGAGCTGCATGAAGCATGGAATACCGCTCCTCACGCGACAAGCGAGATAATAGTGAACCGCTCGCGGGAATGCTTCTCTATCCTTCGCGCCCGCAATTCCTCGGGCAGAGCGGGGTATGAGGAGATAAGCCGCGGCATGATAGATATAGCCGAAGTCCTCACGATAGTAGGCTATGACGGCGTGGGACGTGAGTATCTGAACGCCCGCTTCCGCAGGGATCATACCACCGTTGAGGGACTGATAAACAAGCGGGAGCTTGAAAAGTCTCCCGAAAAGCTGTTTGATATAGCCTCGGAGAACGGAGTGCAGTTCTTTACAAGAAAGAATGCGGGAATTGCCGCGAAGTATCTTCTGGATATGAGTGCGAGCTCCGAGGAACACATAATACAGTACCTCAGCTTCTACCGTGATGAAGATGGTACTGTTCATCACCCCGATGAAGCAGCGATCTTCCGCAATGCCGCTCCCGCCGCGAAGGTGAAGGAGCTGTTCACGGACAGCGGCAGCTTCCGTACGGTGTTCCTTCTGTGCTACCGCCTGCTGACGGAGCTGGAGGCTTCGGGGTATATGCAGGAGTTCCCTGTGCTGATATTTACGGCGCACGACAGCACAGCCGCTCTCGGGGATATCGCTGAGATACTCGGCGAGCCGGATATATACAAGATAGACAAGCACTACAAGGATGCGGACAATAAACGCGTGCGGCTTTTCAACGCCGCTAACTGCACGAAATACAATATAGGCAGATATATGCCTGAGATAATGAGCTCCGCGGATGTCCGCCCGACGATATTCGCCGCGGGTGCGGCAAAGCAGCTCGGCGACGGGGAGATGCTCCGCAGCGCCGTAGTGCTCCCATACACAAGAAATGAGAGCGAAGTCTCCGATATCCGGGGTATATACGACCATATCCGCACAGTATTCATAAAGCACGGTATAACGCCCGAGGACTGGCAAAGGACGGTAGAAGGGGTAGATGTATCGGAATTCAACGTATATTCGTCCTATCTTGCCGCACAGCTCCTTGTGACGGTATGGATAATACTCTCCGAGCTTACTGACAGGGAGAGCGCGGAGGAGTATGTCGGCAGACTGCGCAAATGGTTCGTTACAGTGACCGAGGACGCCGACGAGCACATGACAGAACGGCTGAAGGGCTTCCTGCGCTCCGGCAGCGAGGGTGTCAGCCTGAACAGGAGCGGGAATGCCAATGTAATAGCCGAGTCGCTCAACGAATATGCCCGCCGGGATATGTGGAGGACGGATTTTGCGGCTGTGTTCGCTTCAAGGGGGATAATATCCCGCAGCGAGCTGTCGCTCCAGCGCTCCGCGACGGTAAACGGAAGATCATACAGAGTTTACGAGATAGTGCAGGATAAGCTGTTTCCCTACGGGGAGCTGCGGACGGTGGTGAACGAGTTTGCCGCCGGAGCTCCGGAGATAATGATACCCTTCGCTCAGTGCTGCGGACAGCAGATATGTCTCGCATTCGGAACCCTGTCCGGCAGCGAATGCGCTAATATTCTTATAAGCGGGGAAGACCTCTCCCTGCGTTATTCGGTATGCGGCAGCATAATAAACGGCGTACGCGGGCTCGGCGGGCAGGTGATAGCCGCAGATATATCCGACGCGGAGGACTCGGAGGACAACGGGATCTCCTATCTCCATTTCGCCGGCGCGGAAGCAGCGAATACCTTCCTGACGGAGCTGTTGATGCGGAAAAAGGAGAACAGCGCACCTCTGACCCTGCTCATCATCGGTAGCTCCGAAAACTGGGATATGTCCGCACGGTCTCCGCTTGTGGGAAAGATAATGAAGAACGGCGGCAAATACGGGATCATCTGCTGTATCACTGCAAAAAGCGCCGACATTGACGGCAGCTTCGCCGTGAATATCCATGCGGGCGAATTCGGCTTCAGACCGGGAGAGCGCCGCGTATTCGGGATCCCGGCAGGGGAATGTCCCCAGAAGCAGGCAGTGCTTGATATGCCGGCGGACTCACTCCTTGCCGCAGGCTCCCTCGCGACGGAAAAAGGCTATGTAAGAGATCCGGTTATCATAAATCTGTAAAATTTTCATAAAAAGGATTGAAATATTTCAAAAAATATGGTATAATAGACCAAATAAGAACAGATCCGTCCCGGAACAGATCTTCCCGAGGGAGAATAATATGAAAAAGTTTATCAAATCATACCTTGTCATTATCGTTGTGGTAGCAGTGTCGGCGGTATATTTGTCCGTATCCATGGCGATATTCGGAAACAGCGTTACATCTACTATCGACGACAATACGCGTATGTACCTCGACGAGAATACCAAAGCTATGGCTGCTATCTTCAACACCAAGCTCGAGGACCAGCTCGTCATGCTTGAGTCGCAGGTAAGATATTTCCGTGATATAGACCTGTCCGATTATAACGCCATGAAGGACAGGATACTCCAGACAAAGGGTATCGGCGACTTCAAGAACATCGGTGTCGCGAACGCCACCGGTGCCACGATAAACTATAACGGCAAATCCTCCGGCAATATAATGCTCACCGACTATTTCAAGGAGGCAATGACCGGCGCGAACGCTATCTCCCAGAGCACATACACCGATGAGGACGGCGACGAGGTACTTGTCCTCGCCGTACCGATAATACAGGACGGGAAGGTAACGGGTCTTGTGTTCGGCACCTTCACCAAGGTCATACTCAACACGCTGGTAGAGACTGTAAGCTTAGGCGGCAGCGCAAACGTACTGTTCGACGACGACGGCACCGTTCTTGCGCATACAATGGATACGCCCTTTATAGGCGCAGATGACACCAATCTCTATACAATGATAAACTACTCCGCGAACAATGACGGAGACACAATATTCCCGTATGAGAAGGGCGGCTCGGAAATGCTCGCCGATATCACGGCGGTCGGTGTCCACGGGTGGAATTTCGCGGTATTGCTGCCGCGCACGGCGATCTCCGACGTTTCCGACAAGATCTCGCGTTATGTTATCTACATAGTGTTTGCGGTCGCTGTCGTATTCATACTGCTGCTGTTCTCGATACTGCTCCTTATGAAGAACCTGTCCGCGGAGAAGAAGGGCAGGGAGCGCATCACCGCGGAGCTGGGAGTTGCGACGAAGATCCAGGCGGATATGCTGCCGAAGGACTTCCCGAAGCGGGACGATGTACGTCTCTATGCCACAATGACCCCCGCGAAGGAGGTCGGCGGAGACTTCTACGACTTCTTCTTCATTGATGACGACCACATAGCTCTCGTTATGGCGGACGTATCCGGCAAGGGCGTTCCTGCCGCCCTGTTCATGGTAATTGCGAAGGTCGTGCTCCGAAATCAGACGATGAACGGCGGAGATCCCGCGCAGATACTTGCGATAGCAAACAATATACTCTGCAACAACAACGGTGCCGGACTGTTCGTGACGGTATGGCTCGGGATCCTCGACCTGAAGACAGGCGTGATAGAGTTCTCGAACGCGGGTCATGAATATCCCGTTATAGGACGCGCCGGCAAGGGCTTTGAGGTAGTTCAGGGCGATAATTGCCCTCCGCTCGCGGCAATGGAGGATATGGAGTTCGACAACGAGACGATAACTCTCGGCGCGGGAGACAGTATATTCCTTTATACGGACGGCGTTCCGGAGGCTAAGAGTGCCGACGGAGAGCGCTTCGGAATGGAAGCTCTGATAGCCGCTCTGAACGACGTCAAGGAGCTCTCCCCGGAGGAACAGCTCACACAGGTCAAGGAGAAAATAGACACCTTTGTCGGCGGCATAGACCCCTTCGATGATATCACGATGCTCTGTCTGACCTTCCCCGGAAAAGAATGACAAAAATACCTCGGTATGGATAACATACCGAGGTTTGCTTTATCAGATGTATTTCAGCAGCTCTTCTCTTATCCCGTCGAGCCGCTTGTCCGAAAGACCGAAGTCCATTTCCTTGTAGCACCAGGCGCATCTGCCGATATTGTGCTTCTCAAACACCGCGTTTATCGCCTTGTACCATTTCAGCGTATCCTCGGGAGAAGCCTTGTCGATAACTCCGTACTCACCGCAGTAAAGAACGGTATCATTCTCCTCTGCTTTTCTGACAGCCTCCGCGAAAAGCTCCTCGAAGTATTCCTCGCAGGCTCCGCTCTCCTCGAAGCTCATATCCTTGCTTACATCGAACCTGTCTGCCTCTACCCAGTATGCGTGCTGGTGGGTGAATTCGATAGGGTCGTAGCAGTGGAAATTGTATACCACCTTGTCATCATACGGATCGTCGAGGTCCTTGACCGCGCTGACGCTGTTGTTCCAGTAGCTGCCGACGAGAATGGGGGTATCGGGAGCGAACTTACGGATACGCGCGATACACTCATGTACTATCTTGTTCCATTTTGGGCTGAATTCCTTGTCTGTGACTTCATTGAGAAGCTCGAACGCGATATGTGCCGGGTCATTCCCGAAACGCTTCGATATCTCCTCCCAGAGCTTGTAAAAACGTTCCTGAAGCGCTTCACTGTCAAAGAAGCCTGTTTCCTTCTCACCCTTGTCAAATGAAAATCCGGCGGTTTTGTGGAGGTCTATGACGATATTCAGACCGTACTTCCCGCAGAGCTCAACAGCACCGCTGATATACCCGAAGCCGCTTTCGAGATAACCGCCGTTATTGTCCTCGAGGATATTGAAATCTATCGGCAGACGGACATGATCTGCGCCCCAGTCCGTGATAGTTTTTATGTCCTCTTCTTTGATGAAGCCCTCGAGACGCTCCTTGCTGTAATCGCACTGTGAGAGCCAGCCTCCGAGGTCTATTCCTTTTTTGTAGCCTTTGAATTCTTTCATACGGGTATATTCCTTTCGTTGTGATACGGAGCGATATTATCGGAACTCCTTTTACGGTTTTATTATAACATATCCTGTATGTCGATTATATCATATTATTATTGTTGATGTCAATAATTTAATATAAAGAAGACAAAATAATGTTATATAAGATAAAAATGCGATATGAAACGCCGCATATAAATGTTATAATGTGTACAGTGGATAAGACCACAGGGAACAAAACAGAAAACGATCAGGAGGAACGAAAAATGAAAAGAGCTTACAGAGTATTACCCCTTATAATGTCCGCAATGCTTCTCGCGTCCTGCGGCGCGCCCACACAGACAGAGCAGCCCGCGGCTCCCGCTTCGGAGACTCCCGCTGCCGAGACAGCGGCTCCCGAGACAACCACGCAGGAACCCGAGCCTGTACCCGCCGCGGCGGTGAACGAGGACGGCTCCATGTATGCCGACCTTTCTCTGGGAATGCCCGCCGACTTTGAAGCGTCTGACGGCTGGACAAACGGCAGTATGTTCAATGTGTTCTGGCACGCGGCGAACGTGACCTTTGAGAACGGTAAAATGCAGCTGATAATAGATAATGACCCCAAGCCGCAGAAAGGGATACCGTACTCCGGCGGCGAGTTTCGCAGCAAGGATTTCTACGGCTATGGACTGTATGAGGTCAGCATGAAGGCAATAAAGAATGACGGCGTTGTTTCCTCCTTCTTTACTTACACAGGTCCCTCCGACAACAATCCGTGGGACGAGATAGATGTGGAGATACTCGGCAAGGACACAACGCAGGTACAGTTCAACTACTTCACCGACGGTAAGGGCGGTCATGAGTATATGTATGACCTCGGTTTTGACGCATCGGAGGATTTTCATGTATACGCGTTCGAGTGGAAAGAGGACAGCATAACATGGTATGTTGACGGTGTTGAGGCACACAAGGCGGAAAAGAGGATACCCGTGACACCGAGCAAGATAATGATGAACGCATGGTGCGGTACAGGTGTTGACGGCTGGCTGAACGCCTTTGATGACAGCAGTCTTCCGATACTTGCGGAATATGAGTGGATAAGATTTACTCCCGCCGAATAACAGAGATAGAAAAAATAGAGGAGACAACCATAACGGATAGCCCGCTGTTAATGATAACAGCGGGCTTTTCGCGTTTTCTGAAAAAATTTTTTGAAAAAATTTCAACTGTACTATTGACAATGGTACAGTTTTGTGCTATACTACAACTGTACCAGTGAGAGTAGTACAGTTTAGCTTAGGCAGAACAGAGGTATATTGTGAAAAGTGTTAGTGATTTTATATTATGGATCTATCTCCATACAGGCGATTTTGATACAGTAATATTCGCTTTGCCTTTTATAATCCTGATAACTTTTATATATTGGCTGTCAAGACTGATATTCCATAAGAAAAAGCTCGGAGATGAATTCGGAACCATACGCAGAAAGGCACATTTAAACGAGACGATCAGACTTTTGACAGTCTGCTGGTCCTGTGCTCTGCTGTGTCTTGTTCTTTCTCCGACGGGATTCTGGATGCACTTCTGGGAATGCCTCATAGTCGGGCTGGATCCTTTTAAAGACATTATATCGGGCCGTTTCGGAGAAATAATAGTGATTCCTGAAATTCTGCGATATATACTGAATGGGCATCACGAATGGATTTTGCTTGAAGCGAGGGCGTTTCTTCCGCATTTACTGCTGAATATCCTGTTATTCGTACCTTTAGGATCTGCATTGCCGTTTCTGGGTAAACAAACGACATTCATTAAAACGGTATTGACAGGCTTTTCATTGAGCTTTCTGATTGAGTTCATTCAGTTCTTCATAGGGCGGTCGTGTGAAATGGACGACCTTATCTGTAATACTCTTGGTGCCGCTTTGGGATATATACTGTATTTGCTGTTCAAAAAGATATTTCCTGGATTTACGGAAAAAGGCAGGACATCTGTATATCAGATCAGTAAAAACGACCCAATATTATGACATAGACATATTTTAAAGGAGGTGTCGGTTTGTTTGAGATAAAGCTTGACGGGAATATGAGCATACACGAGCAGATATGCAGTGAAGTGGCGCGCCTCATCTCACTCGGCGTTCTCGCTCCCGACGAAAAGCTCCCCGCGGTGCGCGAGACCGCGAAGGCTCTCGGAGTAAACCCCAATACCGTGCAGAAAGCGTACGCAGCCCTCGAAAAAAGCGGGCTCATATACTCGCTTCCGGCAAAGGGGAGCTATGTCGCGCCGGACGGAAAGGCAGCCGAAGCGGTGAAAAAGGACGCTGCCGACGCACTGAAAGCGGCAATGGAAAAGGCTGCAGAGACGGGAGTTACCTGTGAGGAGGCGCATGATCTGGTGAATGAGATATGGGGAAAGAAGGGAGAAGGACAATGATAGAAATAAAAGACTGCGTAATGGATTACGGCGAAAACAGGGCGATAGACCATGTCTCGCTGACCATACCCGAGGGCTGTTCATACGGGCTTCTGGGCTCGAACGCCGCGGGAAAATCCACGCTGCTGAAGCTGCTTGGCGGTATTTATCGCACTACGTCCGGTGAAGTGCTCGTTGACGGGAAAAGTGTATGGGACGATCCTGCCGTAAAGGAGAGACTGTTCTTTGTGGACGACGAGACAGTGCAGTTCTCGGATATGACGATGAAGGATATGAAGCGGTATTACAGCAGATTTTACCCGAAATTCGACAGTGCCCTGTTCGATAAGCTGGTACAGACTGTAGGACTTCCGACGGAAAGGAAAACGCATACATTCTCAAAGGGCATGAAGCGGCAGGCTGTGGTTATAAGCGGTGTGGCATGCAAAGCGGACTATCTGTTCATAGATGAGGCTTTCGACGGGCTCGACCAGACCATGCGCACGATAGTCAAGAATATCCTGATAGACGAAATGCTCGACAATAATCTTACCGTCGTGTTCTCGTCACATAATCTCAGCGAGATAGACGAATTCTGTGACCGTGTGGGATTGCTGCACGCGGGTAAGGTGCTGTTCGACTGCGAGCTCGACAGCGTGAAGAGCGACCTTGTGAAGGTACGCGCGGCATTCGACCGTGACGTGACAATCAGCGATTTTCCGGAGCTTGAGGTACTGCACATAGGCAAGAGCGGAAGCCTTACGGAGATAATAGCCCGCGGAGGGGCGGAGAAGGCGCGTGCTGCGGCAGAGAAGCTGTCCCCGAAGCTCTGCGACCTTATGAAGCTCTCGCTGAAAGAGATATTTGTGTATGAAATGGAGGGTGTGGGTTATGACGGCTCAAAGCTCGACGAATAACAGATTTCTGCAATACTACCTGTACCGTCTCGGACGGCTGAAATATCTTATGATACTGCTCGGGTTCTTCTCACTTCTGACGTTCCCGCTGTATTCGGTATTAGTGGAAAGGTATGCTTACGCGACGATAAATTACGAGGAGCTTGAAAGCGGCACCTACGAGACCTTTCGCAATCTCTGCACCGACCTCGGGTGGAAGATATTCCTTGTGGGTGCGGCATGCTGTCTGCTCGTTATGGTGCTGATACTTCTCGAAGGGTTCCGGTATCTGCACAGGAAAAAGTATGTCAACATGGATATGGTGCTCCCGGTAACGCACACCCAGCGCTTCTTCGGCGACCTGCTCGCCGTGCTGACGGCGCAGTTTGTCCCGATACTCGCGGCGTGCGGGATAGGAGAGGCTGTGGTGCTTCATGTCCGCAGTATAGACTTTTCGGAGTTCTGGGGACCGGACGTTATCCCCCAGCCTATCAAGTACTGCGACAGGATAGACTCGACGATCCTGCTGTTTATTGTTGTCGCGCTTATGCTGCTCTTTATGTCACTGTTCGTTATCAGCTTCTGCGGGCGCACTCCGATAGCGTTCATGATGATAGCGTTCGTACAGGTCACGGTACCGGTCATAACGTTTGTTCTGTGGTTTCTCGCGGTAGGCAATTCCTACGGCGCGTCGGATTCTGTAGCGGTCGGGGATATGACGCTGTTCACTCTGCTCTCGCCCTTCGGATACGTCATGGCGGTAGGCTACGGGGATATGCACTCTCTTATGAACCGTACCCCGTGGGGATATCTGTTCATCACGGTGTATCTTGCCGCACTTTGCGCCGGAGCATATTTTGTGCAGAAGCATCGCCGCAACGAGCGCACCGGTGAGCCGTTCGTCTATAAGTATGCCCGCCACGGCTTCACGGCGCTGTATATTATGGCTGCGACAGCGTTCTTCGCTCTTCGCATACTGTCTCCGCAGCTTGCGGAATATTTCAGTCTGTACAGGCTTTTCGGCGGCTATGGGGTGACATACGACACAAGCGTTTTCGTTGTGCTGTGGCTGCTTACCTCGCTGATTATCCTGATTGTTGCGGAGATCTTAGGGGGAGGAAAGCTGAAGGAGCTCCCGTTCACAGCGTTACGTTTCGTCGTGACTGCGGGGCTGTGCTTCGGGATATGCGCCGGAGCCATGTTCACGGAGGGCTTCGGCTACTGGAAATATATCCCCTCTTCCACCGAAGCGGACAGCGTAGTCATTGATTTCGTCAATTACGGTGACTGTATGTCCTTTACCGTACCGTATGACGAGGCTGTAAAGCTGCACGAGCGTATACTTGAAGAACGCCCGTATCCCGAGTATAACCGGCTTTCAAAGCGTATCGACGGACCTCATGTCGCCATAAACTATAAGAGCGGAGGAAGTAACATATCTTACCGTGACTATATGGTAGACGACAGCTATATCGACAGCCTGTACGCGCTGTATTTCAAATACGGCTTCAAGGAGAAGTATGTCCGTGAGAAGAATTATGAATATACCTATCTTACAAGCGAATATCGCTGGGAAAAGTACGAGCTGAATGCCAATGGTGAATTTGCATTCATATATAAAAACGGCGGTACAAGACAGGATATAATACAGTCCGATGTGGATATTGACGAGCTGTTTGCGGCAATGCAGGCGGACGCGGCGGAAGTGACCTTTGACGATATCTACCTCACCCCGTACCGTTCGCCGGAATATCTGTATATCCGTTTCACAACAGAGTATCCGAAGGACCCGGCAAGCGGGATAAGCGCTGCGGGCTACGACGAACAGAGCTTTCCTGTATATCCGTTCTTCACAAGGACTGTGACGCTCATGCGGGAGCACGGCATAGACCTGTTCCCGGAGGCGGAGTATTCGGGAGACCTTGCGTTCATAGTGAAAGCCACCGTAATACAGAAGCTCGGCAGCACACTTACCCTGCAGTCCGCTTCGTATGATTTCCGGGATATGTTATTCAATACGCAGGAGACCGCCATGCACAGGCTGTCCGCCGACTCACCCGAATTTGTGGAGCTTATGGAATATACCGCCGAGAAGTCTTACTATAACGAAGACGAGAGGTACTACCTTGTCGTTTACAGGAGGAGCAACGCAACGGACTATTCCTTCTATCCCATTACCGAAAGCAACACCGCGCGTGCGGCGGAGATATGGTCGGCAGCCCCCTACGCCGACACCGAGACCGCCAATCTTCGCGGCGGAGCGAATATATATGGGGAGAGGGAATGACCCTTTCTCCGCAAGAAAAAACCGTCGGGCGCTTTCGCGTCCGGCGGTCTTTTCGGGGAACAAAATACGATCAAAGATCAGATGTTGCGGAGTTTTTCATTGGCTGCGTCAAGCAGTGCCTGGAGCTCGAACTTGATCTCCTCGACTGTCTGCGACCACGGAATTCCCTGATTGTAGGATTCCTTTGAGGGGTTCAGGACGCAGTCATAAACGTCGTCGTTGACAGCCTTGAAGTATTCGAATACGGGGTGCTCTTCCGTAAGCTCACGGGTGGTGAGGAGCATATCATACATCTCCTGTGTCCAGCCGTAGTCCTCGAATACCTGATTTTCTTCTATAGCTCGTACTTCCTCGCTGTCGCGGCATATCATCTCGCAGTTGAGGTAAGCGGCAACGCCCTCGGGGTTCTTCGCGCCCACTGGTATCGAGTAACCATTGATTATGCTGGGCAGGTAGTAAGCGTCGGCATCTGTGCATTTGGGCATAGGCACGAACATTACCTCGTCGGGTTCACCGAACACAGCCTTGTTGTCGGGTTCAAAGAGAACGTATGAGCCCTGCGGATAGAACAGTGTCTTGCCGGTAGCTATCTTTTCGGGGTGTACCGTCCACGCGTATTCGCCCTTCGGCACGGGAATGTCGTTTCTCTTAAGATTGAGCATATATTCCTGCACCTTTACGATGCTCGGGTGGGTGAGGTTGCTGACAAGCTCACTGCCGTTGTAGTCAACATAAGGAACGCCGGAGGTCACGGCGAAAGCGTTCTCGAATTCCCAGCCGTCAATGCCGAACTTCTCCTGCGAGCGGTCGCAGAATTTCTCCATCATCTCGTAGAACGTATCCCATGTCCAGTTGCCCTCCGCGAGGAGCTGTGCGGGGTCGGGGAGTCCGTTTTCCTCAATTGTCTTCTTGTTGTAGATGACCACCACGCCGACATCTGTGGAGGTAGCGCCTATGTAGTGCTTGCCCTTTATGCTGAACATATCGTTGACGTGCTTCATGGGAGCCCAGAGCTCGGAATCGTAGTCCACATAAGCGTCCATAGCCTGGAACTTGCCGTCTATGACGTTGCCGGGGAATATGTCGAGGTCAGCGGCGCTGAACATATCGGGGGCATCGTCCGCGAGCACCATTGTGGAGAGCTTGTCATAGCGGGAATCCCACGATGTGAGTATCGACTCGACCTTGCCGCCGCACTTTGTCTCGAACATCTCGAGAGCGACGCCCTTTGGCTTGCCGGCAGCGGGGTTGAGGTCGAAGTTCGCGAGAAGGCGGATTGTGCCGTTCTCAAGTACCGGCAGGTCGGTCTCTATCTGCTCGATAACTGCCTTATCCTCTTCCTTAAGCGTAGCGGGCGGGGTAGTGGTCGTGGTGCTTTCCGGTGCTGTTGTAGCTGCCGGAGCCGCGGATTCGGGTCTTGCGCCGCCGTCGGAGCTTCCTCCCGCGCAGGAGCCTGCTGTTACGACGCAGGTAAGAGCGAGTATGGCGGATAATAATTTCTTGGTTTTCATAGCTTTGTTCCCTCCTGTAATAATTACGGACACATGAGGCGTACACTGCCTCTATGCTGTAATTATATCACGGCAAAAGAAAAAGCAATATCGGAAAATTAACTTTTGTTTCGAAAAAATGTTGCATTTCCTACGGAAATATGTTATACTATTGATATAAAAACAATACGGGAGGAAATGAAATATGCCTGCTGATATGAAAAAGCTGCTCTCAGAAATGGAATTCCGCAACCGCGAGTACATGATCACTCATCTCTCCTACGACCGCGAAATGGAGTTCTACCAGAGCGTAAAAATGGGCAACATCGAGGAAACGAAGCGACTTTTCAAGCCCCTGAACAGTGAGGGCTTAGGAAAGCTCTCCGATGATCCCGTGCGCAATCTTAAATACCACCTTATCATTACGATAGCGTTTATCACCCGTTACTGTATCGAAGGCGGACTTCCTATGGAGGAAGCCTACAATCTGAGCGATATCTATATCCAGAGGGTGGATAAGTGCAATTCATTGACGGAGGTAGACGCGATACACAGGGAGGTGGTGGAGACCTATGTCCGCCACATGAACAAGCTCCACGAAAAGCGTGTATTTTCCCGTCCCGTCATAGTCTGTATCGACTATATATACGACAATCTCCATTCCAAAATTACGCTCGACGATCTGGCGGATATAACCGGACTGAGCGCCCCGTATCTTTCCAAGCTTTTCAAGAAGGAGACAGGCACCACCATAAAACAGTACATACTCGGAAAGAAGGTGGAAGCCGCGGAGAACCTCCTCAAATTCTCCGATTACCCCTGCACGGATATCTCACAGTATCTCGGCTTCGGCACAGAGAGCCATTTCATCTACGTTTTCCGCACCTTCACCAAGACTACCCCCGGCGAGTACCGCGAACGTTTCTACCGCACACGCTGGGGTGACAGGAGTATAAATGATACTGCAAAGCTCAAAGAGGAAAGGAATGGTAATAAATAATGAGCTTGTTATTGCAGTGAAAAAAATTCCGGATCGATTAAATTCGGGATATAGATGTTAAGATTTTGATATTTTGATGCGCCTTTTTGTGGTATATTGTAATTACCGAAAGGGAACAAAAACCCGAAAAATTACGATCAGTGAAAGGAAGAAAATTATGAGCATCAAGAAGATCTTAGCAGCAATCGCAGCATCCGCAGTGGCAGTATCCGCATTCGCAGTAAGCGCGGCGGCATACGACCTCAACAAGGACCTCAAGACCGGCTGGAGCGTAAGCATCACAGTACCGGGCGAGGAATTCGAGGGTGCGACCACCGACTCCGTATTCACCGTAACCTTCACAGTTGACGAGTCCCTTGCAGAGAAGGAAGGACATAACTACTGGTGCATCAAGCCCATGATAAACGACGAGGGCTGGCCGTTCATCGATACTCTCGTAGGTCCCGCGCTCTCCGAAGGCGGCGATTCTTATCCCGTAGAGCCCGGACAGACCGAGCTGAAGTTCACTATCCCCGCAGCGGAGCTTGAGCACCTTCAGACAGCAGGTATGGCTTTCATGGGTCACGGCGTGACACTCGGCACTATCACATATTCAAACGATGAGACACTTGCACCCGCAGCAGCCGAGACCACAGCGGCAGTCGTTGAAGACGCGGCTCCCGCAGTCACAACAGCGCAGGCAGGCGGCAATCCCGCAACAGGCACAGCAGACATCTTCGCGGCAGCAGCGGTAATGACAGTTGCAGCCGGCACTGTAATAGCCTCCAGAAAGAGAAAGTAAAATAAAGGAATTTATGATCATCAGATAAGACGAAGCCTCCCGGGCGGATATTTCCGCCCGGGAGGCAATTTTTATATGCGGCTTTGTTTTATTTTCTCTCATCTCCGAAGAAGAACAGTGCCAGTGTACCGGGACCCGTGTGTGAAGCAATGATCGTGCCGATATCGAAAATCCTGATATCGTCGGCGCGGAGCTTTCGGAAATCCTGTACTATCATGCCCTTGAGCTGATTTGCGGCGTCGATGCAGTTCGAGTGGCTTATCCAGCATTTTCCGGTGTAGCTTTCACCGTTGTCTGCATGCTCCAGCATAGCCTCCGCGGTCTTGCGGATAACGTTCTTTATGCCGCGTACCTTCTCATACGCGATGATACGTCCCTGACTGTCAAAGCGCATCATGGGGCAGATATTCAGTATGGTCGCGATAGTCGCCGCAGGACCCGAGACCCGTCCGCTTCTCTTGAAATAGTCCATTGTGATCGAGTAGAACTGATGATGTATATGGAGCCTGTTGCTGAGTATCCACCGCTCCACGTCCTCGAAGGAGCTGTCGTTGTCCCGCATATCCGCGGCAGTATCCACCAGCATACCGGAGCCGGAGGACGCACCGTAGGAGTCGATCACAGATATTTTCCTGTCAGGGTACTTCTCGCGGAGATTATCCGCCGCGGTCACGGCGTTTGCGTAAGAGCCTGTGATACCGGAGCTTAACGTGACGTGTATCAGGTCGCCCTTCTGCAGCTGCTCCTCGAAGAATTCTTGATACTCAAATACGTTTATCTGCGACGTAGAGGGGATAGCACCGTCGTCAAGCAGCTTGTAGTAATTCGGGAGAGAGTCGGGATCCTTGCCGAGGTCGTCTTTGTAGGGCTTGCCGTCCACGGTGTAGGTATAGAACAGAACAGGGATATTTCTTTCCGCAAGGTAGCTGTATGGGAGATCCACGGTAGATTCGCATGACAGGATAAATTTGCTCATTTTGCCCTCCGCTGATGTATTATTTTATTTAAGTATATCATTAAAAAATACGTTTGTCAAGCACAGAAAATATCAGTACGAATAATAAGTACATATACGTGCAGAATATCATATAATGAGGAAAAAACGGGAGGCTTATGAAATGACGTGGATATTTGCAGCGCTCGGCACAGCGGGCGTACTCATGTGGGCGTTGGTCCGCGGCGCCGCGAAATGCAGGAGCTGTGATACAGCCCGCGGGCTTGACGACGAGCAGGCACGGGTGCTGGCGCAGATGTGCGGGAACAGATGACAGAAAAGACTGTTATGCGTATTGACATAACAGTCTTATTGCTTTATAATATGTCTCTGACACGAAGGACAAGCTGAACCTCTTCCGTTTCATATATTCCCGCCGATATCTCATCATCGAATGTGAATATTCCCGTAGCTTTCGCTTTCTCGAAGGGATATACAAGCACCTTTTCGTTCATAGGGTCAACTATCCAGTATTCTCTCACGCCTGCCTTTGAATACATAGCGAGCTTTTCCACGGTATCATGCTCGGAGTTAGACGGGGAGAGTATCTCGATGACCCAGTCGGGCGCTCCGTTGCATTTCTGCTCGTCCATTTTATCGGGGTCACACACCACGAATATATCCGGCTGGACGATGTCCTCGTCGTTCAGCTTCACGTCCATGGGCGCGGCAAGAACTATGCACGGACCGCCGCGTTCCTCAATATAGTTTCTTATTTTCCAGTAAAAGCCCCCCGATAATCTCTGATGCTTGAAGCTCGGAGACGGCGACATATCATAAAGCTCGCCGCTGACAAGCTCGTACCGTCCGTCAAGGTCGGTCATAGCGAGAAATTCATCGGAGGTATATCTTCTTTTTTCAGCCATATCATAAACCTCCTGTCCGGTAAGTATTTCTTAATTATATTATAACAATAATACGGCTGATAGTCAAGAATTTATTTAAGGATTATTTAATAATTTCCATGTTATAATAAAGCCACAGTAAAGGAAAAAACCGAATAACACTAAAATACGGAGGAAAACATCATGATCAAGACAGATTTTATCAAGGAACTCGCAGCAAAGGCAAACATCACCGAGGAACAGGCTTCGCAGGTGAACGAGATCTTAGAAGCACACCACATCATCGGCAAGAAGTCGAAGGAAGCGGTCATCGCGGAGATATCCGAAAAGCTCGGCTTTGACGCACAGACAGCGGAGAATATCTCCAACGCAGCCTCGGAGCTTATAGCCGGCAATCTCAGGAACAAGCTGCTCCACCCGTTAGGCGGAAATGACGAAGACAAGTAAGAAGGAAAAGTAAATGTACCTGAACATACTGAAAAAAGACCTGAAGCGCAAGAAGACGATGAATGTGATAGTTCTCCTGTTCGTGGTGCTGTCGGCAATGTTCGCGGCCTCCAGTGTGAACAATATCATCGCGGTCGTGACGGGCATAGACTATTACTTTGAAAAAGCGGGAATGTCCGACTACTTCGTTGTCACCCTCGACAGCACCAATGCCGATATGGAGCAGACATTGCTGGATGAGCCGTATGTTACCGACGTCCGCCGCGAATCCGCGATATTCGCCGACAGGACGAATTTCAAGCGAAGCGGTGAATATCTTTCCGATACCACAAACACGATCTTCATAATGAGCGTGACAGATACCAAGCTGAACTATTTTGATAGTCAAAATAACGTGATAACCGGAATAGAACGCGGAAAAGCTTACATATCCGGCAATGTTCCTGAAATGAGCGGTATCAGGGTCGGCGACAAATTCACAATAAACTACGGCAATGCGGAGCTTGAGCTTGAATACGGCGGCTTCGCAAAGGACGCATTCCTCGGCTCTCAGTTTATGGGAAACTCGCGCTTTATTCTGAACAGCGAAGACTTTGACGTCATTGCCGCCGACGAATACGCAAAGCTTGCGGCGGGCAGCACCTATTACATTGACACCGGCGATATACCGGCGCTTGAAGCGTCACTTGCCGATGCAAACGGAATACTGCTCAGCATAAGCGCCGAGCAGATGAAGCTTGCTTATGTGATGTCAATGATCGTGGCTGCGCTGCTGCTTATAGTCAGCGTTTGTCTGATACTTGTGGCATTCGTGGTGCTGCGGTTCACTATCGGCTTCACGCTTGAGGAGGAGTTCCGCGAGATAGGCGTGATGAAGGCTATCGGCATAAAAAACGGTCAGATACGCGGACTGTACCTTGTGAAATATCTCGGTATAGCTGCGGTAGGCGCCGCGATCGGCTTCTTCTGCAGCATACCCTTCGGGGATATGCTTCTTGCGAGCGTTTCCGAAACAATGTTGCTCGGAAGCGAAAATTCACTTCTTGTCGCACTTCTTTGCTGTATCGCGGTAGTCGGTATCATTATGCTCTTCTGCTGGAGCAGTACCCGAAAGGTGAGGAAACTTTCTCCGATAGATGCGGTACGAAGCGGACAGACGGGTGAGAGGTTTCACAGAAAAGGCTTGCTGCACCTCGGGAAAAGCAGGCTCGGTACAACTCCGTTTCTCGCGCTTAACGACGTTATAAGCAGCCCGAAGCAGTACGGCATCATCACCGTGGTATTCACTATCCTGATCCTGCTCGTGATGATACTCGCGAACACGGCGAATACGCTGAACAGCGAAAAACTGCTGTTCCTTTTCGGTACAACGAAAAGCGATGTGTACATCACAATGACCGGCGATATCATGGAAGCTATTGGTGACCCGTCCAATGTGGACGAAATTATCCGGCGTCCACTCGAAGAGCTCGAAAGGACGCTTGCCGAAAACGGTATGCCCGGAAAGGTACACGTTGAGAGAATGTACACGATACCGGTAACATTCGGAGAAGAAAAGACGAACGTTGTATTTCAGATATGCCCTCAGACTAACGCGTCCGACTATGTTTATGAGGAAGGGACTGCACCCGCGTATGACAACGAGATAGCGGTAACATACCCTGTCGCGGAACGTCTGGGCGCAAAGATAGGTGATACCGTTATCCTTACGGTGAAGGGCGAGGAGCGCGAATGTATCATAACCGCGTTGTTCCAGAGCTTCGGACAGCTCGGAAAGACCGCGCGGCTGCACGAAAGCTTTGATGTGAACGGTCTCGAGCTTTCGAGCGCCTACTCGTATCAGATAGACTTCGACGATCACCCGGACGCAGCCGAGATCGACAGGCGCATTGGGGTACTTAAGGAGCTATACGATACCGGTAACGTGTTCAGCGCAGCTGATTTTGTGAAGGACTGCACCGGCGCATCGGACATTATAGCCGCGGTAAAGAATATGGTGCTTATAATTACGCTGATCGTAGTAATTCTGATTGCCGTGCTTATGGAGCGCTCGTTCATCTCCCGCGAGAAAGCGGAGATAGCCCTGATGAAGGCGATAGGGTTCAGAAACCGCTCTGTAATGGCGCATCACACGCTGCGGTTCGCGATAGTTGCGCTTACCGCGTCGGTCATCGCCGCGGCGCTATGTCTGCCGCTAACGAAGCTTGCTATAGACCCGATAATGGGGATAATGGGCGCGGTGAACGGCGTGGGGTATGAGATAGTTCCCGGAGAGATATTCGCAGTGTATCCCGTAATTATCCTCGCGGTAACGATACTCGCAGCATTCATGACCTCACTGTACACGAATACGATCAGATCGTCCGATACGGCGGATATAGAGTAAGGAGCAGCAAAATGGAAACGATACTTGAAGTTAAAGACCTTTGTAAGACATATATAGTGAACAAGCACCAGAACAATGTTCTCCGTAATGTGGATTTCAGCATTGCGGAGGGGGAGATGGTAGCGGTAATGGGACCCTCCGGCTCCGGAAAATCCACCCTCCTGTACACCGTGTCGGGAATGGACAGAATGACAGCGGGTACTGTTGCCTTCTGCGGCAGGGATATATCGAAGCTGGGCGAAGACGAGCTCGCGAAGCTGCGTCTTGACGATATGGGCTTCATCTTCCAGCAGATGTATATGCTGAAAAACCTCACCGTGCTCGATAATGTCATACTCCCCGCCTGCAAGAGCGATAAGACCAAGGAGACCCGCGCGGAGATCACCCGGCGCGGACGTGAGCTTATGAAGAAGCTCGGCATAGAAGACACAGCGGACAACGATATCAACGAGGTATCGGGCGGACAGCTCCAGCGCGCATGCATCTGCCGCAGTATGATAAACGACCCGAAGATGATATTCGCCGATGAGCCCACAGGCGCCCTCAACCGTACCTCCTCCGAGGAGGTAATGGAGGAGCTTGCCAAGCTCAACGATTCCGGGACCACTATAATGCTCGTTACTCACGACGCAAAGGTCGCGGCAAAATGCACAAGAGTTTTATTTATAGTTGACGGGAACATAAAAGGAGAGTATAATATAAATAAAGCCGATACTCTCCGCGACCGTGAACGCGGACTGAATAACTGGCTTATGGAAATGGGCTGGTGACATGGACATACTGATAGTCGAAGACAGCAAAGAATTATTGCAGCTGCTGACGGATTTCCTCCGTGCGGAAGGATATACCGTAAGCGCCGCGGATAACGGCGAAAAAGCCTTGTCTCTGTACGAAAGGTACGGGGCAAGGCTCGTTCTGCTTGATATCAATTTACCGGGAATGGACGGCTTCGCTGTGTGCGAGAGGATACGAGCGCAGGGGAATACCCCGATAATAATGCTGACCGCGCGGGTGAGCAAGGAGGATAAGCTCAGCGGGCTTATCCTCGGAGCCGATGACTACATAGAAAAGCCGTATGATATAGACATACTGCTCGCGAAGATAAAGGGAATTTTCAAGCGCCGTTTCGCGGAGGACAAGCTCACGGATGGTGACATCGCCCTTGATCTCGCGGCGGGAACGGTAACAAAAAGCGGCAAGCCTCTAGAGATGACCTCGAAGGAATTCGAGCTGTTGAAAATACTGATAGAGAACAAGGGTCAGACTCTCTCCAAGGACAGGCTTTTCAACGCTGTCTGGGGCATGGACAGCGAATCCGAACAGCAGACGCTCACCGTGCATATAAAATGGCTCCGTGAAAAGACAGAGGACGACCCGAAGGCACCGAAGCATATACTGACGGTATGGGGAAAGGGCTATAGGTGGGAGTAAATGGCAGCCGCCCGGAGACAAAGGAGAACAGCCTATGAAAAGCTTCAACAAGCTCATAGCATTATTCTGTATTATGGTCGCCGCTGTATTTGCGACGGTCAATTTTGTGCTTCTCCGGGAAAACAGCAGGCAGATAAACCTTCGGAATATCGAGATAAGCCGTGTTGTACGCGGGATCTCGGAGAGCGGCAAGGTGCCGGATATCAGCGGCTGCGAAACAATAACCGGAGTTTTTGAGCAGTCAGCGGAGAACGGCTTCTTTGATTCTCATAGTGAATATGTGATACGGGAGATAAACGGGATCCTGTACAGGATAGAATATGAGGATATGTATGATGATTCGGTGACAGTACTTGCGGTGAACCTTGTGATAGGCGTACTTGCCGTTTCCGTGCTTATTGTTTTGCTGTACATAAGGCACAGCATAATAAAACCGTTCGGTGAGATAACGGAGCTGCCTTATGAGCTGGCAAAAGGAAAGCTGACGGTACCGCTGAAGGAGAGCAAAAGCAGGTATTTCGGGAAGCTCCTGTGGGGACTTGATATGCTTCGGGAGACGCTGGAGCGGTCGAAACGCTCGGAGCTTGAGCTTCAGCGGGAGAAAAAGACGATGCTGATGTCTCTGTCTCACGACATCAAGACCCCTCTTTCGGCAATAAAGCTGTACTCCAAAGCCCTCTCCAACGGTATTTACACCGACACGGACAAGCAGAGGGAAACAGCGGAGAGCATAAATGCCAAGGCAGATGAGATAGAGCAGCTTGTCAGCGAGATAATGAAATCAAACACCGAGGATATAATACATTTCGAGGTCAAAAAGGAGGAGTTCTATCTCTCCGATGTTATAAACGGTATCGGCGCGTACTATCGTGACAAGCTTTCAGGCACTGATCTCCTCATAGGGGAATATACAGACTGTATGATAACGGGAGACCGTGACAGACTTGCGGAAGTGCTCCAGAATATCATAGAGAATGCCATAAAGTACGGTGACGGGCGAAGAATAAGCTTAAGCTTCTCTGACGAGGAGGACTGCCGCCTTGTGACAGTCGTCAATACGGGCTGTACACTTTCCGAAAGCGAGCTCCCGCACATTTTCGACAGCTTCTGGCGTGGCTCAAACGCAGGTACGCAGAACGGGAGCGGGCTTGGTCTGTATATATGCCGGAGCCTTATGAACGCAATGGGCGGAGACATATTCGCGGAGATACGGGACGGGGAGATGTGTGTAACGGCAGTCTGCCGCAAACAGCGATAAAATTTTCACAAACTTATTTACAAATCGTAAAAAATATGGTATCATATTAGTTAAACCGAATTTCGATGTTTAAGTAATGGGGTAACAAAAAGTGTTCAACGGATATAAAATAGCCGCTCTCTGCGCGGCGAAAATATATGAAGATCAGTGGCGTGACCTTATCGAGGGGCTGAATACGGTACTCACGGCAGACGGGTGGAGAGTATTCGTGTATGCCTCCGACTCGGATATGTATTTCGGCACACCCTCAGACAAGGGCGAAGCAAGCGTTTTCGGACTGATAAATTACAAGATAACGGACGCTGTTCTTGTGGTAGAGAACAGTCTTTTTGATGTGAATGTCAAGAATGAGATATACCGCAACTGCGGCGAAAAGGGGATACCGCTCTTTGCGATAGACAACGTCCACGAAGGCAGCGTCAGCATACGCTTCGACTATGAAGCGGGCTTTGAGGACGTGGTACGGCACGTCATAGAGCACCACGGAGCGAAGGATATCCACATGATAGCGGGCTTCAGGGAGTCCGAATTTTCGCAGGTTCGCATAGAAACGGTAAGAAGGGTAGCCGCGGAGAATAATGTACCGTTCGGCGATGACAGGGTAAGCTACGGCGATTTCTGGTCGCTTCCCGCCATAGCCGCCACAGAGCGCATAGTAGAGAGCGGACATATACCGGAGGCTATAATCTGCGCTAATGACGTTATGGCGATAAGCGTTTGCGAGACGCTGGAAAAGCACGGCTTACATATTCCCGATGATATTATAGTAACAGGCTTCGACGGCATTAAGGAGATAATGTTCAATTCTCCGAAGATAACCTCGTCAAAATGCGATTTCGTCAAGCTCGGCAGAGCCGCCGGCGAAGCGGTGATACGCTATGTGAGCAACGGCATCGCGGAGGATATCATTATCAACCCCGAGGTAATAGTGACCGAATCCTGCGGCTGCTCGGACTTCACGAACATAGACGCCGCAAAGCAGATGATGGCGCTGAACAATATGTACTACCGGTATCAGTCCGAATACCGTCAGCTTCAGAACATAGCGGCGCAGGCTTCGGACAGCGACAGTATAGATACACTTGAGGAACGCCTCCGTAATGAACTGTTCTACAATATGATGATATTCCTCAATTCTGAATGTCTCGACTGTACCCTTGACCCCCACAAGATCGCCGGGCAGGACAAGTCGGGCAGGGAGCTCTGCATACTGTACGACCACAGGTGCTCCTACAAGGGCAGGGACAGGGCGTTCGACGCGGAGCAGATAATACCCGACCCCGAGGATATAATAGAAACAGGTTACCCGCTTGTATTCACGGCACTGAACAATATTGATGTGCCGCTCGGTTTCCTTTGCTTCTGTTATTGTGATATAGACAAGACGAATTACCTGAAAATGGGACAGATACGCGCCTGCGTTAATTCCTCTGTGAGCGCCTACCGCGATATGCGGTATCAGCAGCATCTGAGGCAGAGGATAGAGGAGCTGTACAAGTATGACGACCTCACGGGGCTGTACACCCGAAAGGGCTTCGATATGGAGTTTGAGCGGATATTCTCCGGTGAGCACGGTGCTCTTACGCTTATAATATGTGACCTTGACGGACTCAAGTATATCAACGACACCTTCGGTCATACGGAGGGCGACAACGCGATATATCGCGTATCGCAGGCATTGTCTGAAGCCTGTCCCAACGGTATCTGCTCGAAGTATGGCGGTGACGAGCTCATAGGGCTCATTCAGGGTACCGCCGACGAGGGCAGCATCAGGCAGACCGTGCACGAAAGTCTCTCCCGCTATAACGAGACTTCCGAAAAGCCGTACACCGTCTCCGCCAGTGTGGGGGTATATACCTCCGACGGCTCGGAATCCTTCAGCCGTATGTTCAGTGAAGCCGATATCCGTATGTATACCGAGAAATCCGCCAAAAAGCGCGGGTAGCAGGTATCACGCCTTTACACAGACAGAAAAAAGCCTGTCATTTCAGCATGAAATGACAGGCTTTTATTGTTGTATCATCGGTACTGTCTGAACCGTTCATAATGCTTGCGGTAGTTTGTGGTGTAACCGCAGACAAGCGTACAGAGCGTGGACAGACCCTTTCCGGGCAGAAGATAGTCCTCCCGAAGTCTGAAATACTCCTTGCTCCGCATTTGTTCGATATCGGATATTTCCGCTATCTCCGCCAGCCTTGCGCGCGTGGTCTTGCTGTCGGGATCTCTCACAGCTCTTATAAGGGATCCACGGAGTATTATAAGGTCGTCGTCCTTGGTCACCTCGACAAACGCCTGACTGAAACGGTATCTTCCCGGCAGCAGCTCCGGCGGCTCATCGGGATACTGCACATCTGCTTCACGGTATTCCGCGGGTGTCTCACGAAGCCCGGCAGCCGTTTCGGCGAGCTTTCCGGCAAGCTCCGAGGTCTTTTCGTGGTATTGCATCAGCAGCTGATTTACAGCTTTCTGCCGCTGTACAGGGTCGTCCGTTCTGTACAGCTCATTGTTTATCCCGAGTACAAGCTCGCTTTCGGCAAACTTGAGTTCAGCGCGGATATTGTCAAGAAGGTTAGCTGTCTCATGAAAATTTTTGGATCTATCTGAGAGGGTGTTTTGCGTTCTCATTGGTCATACCTCCGTTTCATCTGAGTCTATTATAACACATCTATGCTGTAATGTCAAGATGTATTGGTACAGAAAAATACAAAAGCATTATTTGCTGAACGGCGGTATAACTGGGATTGATGTTTGATGTGTGCCAAAAATGGAACATTAAAAGCTTGACAAAAGACTGAAAATCTGATATCATAGACAATGTAAGAAAAGACATTAAGTATACATAAGTATTCTGGGAGGAGAAGATGATATGGTAAAGCTTTATATACCTCTTGCGGTGATTACCGAAACTGACGGAGCACTGAATGCTGTGAGGATAGGTTATTTCGACTATGATTTCCCGAAGATACCTATGAAGGTGCTCGAGGACGACAACGGCTTCAATGAGGATAACTCTGTCGTTGATGTGGCGATCGACGCGGACTGCATTCCCTACAACGCTCTTGTGAGCGTCCCGATAAGCCCCGTGCTCCCCGATAAACTGGAAACACGGGATATTCCGATCAGGGAGTTCATTCATGACCTCAATCGTGAAAAACGTTACTGGGGATATGATATCCCCGAAGCGCAGTACATAACCGCCGGAATCTCGGATTTTGAAGGTACTGTATCGGGTAATGTACTGTTTGACCGGTGCGCCGATATGGCTGTAGTCAGCACAAGCGGAAATGTCATGAAGAAAGCGGTTCAGGCGATAGGCTCGAAGGGTTCATTCCGGCGAAAGAAACGCTCGAAGAAATTTATTGATAAGTTCGACGAAAGCCAGCCTGTCTATTCCGTCGACTGGTTCGGGAATGTCACGGAAAGCACACCCGAAGCGCTGAAGGGAATGGTTGCGTATATCTCCGAAAATGTGAAGAATGGCGTTCCCGTCACAGTCGGAAATATGCTTGCCGACGGCGAGATACCGGGTTGTTTTGACAACTGCAATGTAATTTCGAGCGTAAAGTTCGATGAACGGTATCGCGAGACCATATCCCTTCTGAAGCTGATCGGCTGGGAAATGTTCAATGGCTACAGATCAGCAAACACAGGCGCTATGCTCGGGATCTATCCCTTCAGCGGCTATAATGATGACGAAACCAGGATACTTTCTTTCCCGGAAGGTAACATTATGATATGCACCGAGTCATATCCTCCTGTAGATATAGGATATATCCCGTCGGATAATAAGTGCAGGGCTCTGCATATCAAGGGAAACAAGTTTGAGACCTTCCGGCTCATTACCGGCAGAAAGCCGGAGATGCTGCGCTGGAGTCAGACCCTCGAGTTTTATCAGCACATGAATATCGGCATGACTACCGTTGAACCGCTGCTCGGAAAGGGTATTAACTATGCGGACGGTGAAGGCTATCATTTCATGGCGCTGAAGCTGCCCGATGTTATGCCGAACGGCTTTATCATAGAGCTCGCCTCGGTAAAGGAGCTCCACCTGCCGAAGAAATGCGCCGGGATTGCTGTTCTCGTACTTGACAAATACTCGGAGAAGAGCATAGATTTTTCGGGATATGAAGCCGGTCAGCAGGCTGTTGTTACCGGAGACGCACCGGAGCTTGAAACGGTCGCCATCAGCGGGAGCTTTTCCGGCGCCTACGCGGGTGCCGGACTGAAGAAGCTCCGCAATGTAACGGTAAAAGGCGACTCTCTCCATGATATTCAGCTTATTCTCCGTGACCTCGAGTGCGATACGGTCGATATATACCTCGACACGCCCTTTGTCGGGAAGGCAGATGATCCCGAAACGGTATTCGGCGCCGTATATCCGCCTCCGCCGTTATATCACTGCGATATCGCCCTCAGTGCGGCGAAGCCTGTGCAGGTCATCATACACAACAAGTACAGCATCGGTCTCGCAGTCGGTATAGAGCGCGGCAGCGCACCGATAAGCTATTCGGTCATTCAGACGGATGAGCGGTAAGGAGGTGAATGATAATGTATATGTCCAGTATTTTTGAACCGTGCAGCAAGCTGCCGATAATAGATTTCTTCAGACGTGAGTTCGGCGATGAGAACATTTTCGAGGAGTATGAGGGCGGGTACAAGCTGAAGCGGAAGATGCCGGAGACCGATGAGAACGGTGAGTGGGACTACCGGGGTGATAATATGCACTACTTTGATACCTGGAATTTGCTGGATAGTATGGCGGGTATCCGCAGACCGCCTCCCTGCAGGATACGGGAGACCGACCTTCCCGGGGATATCATAGTAATTGACGGTAAGCTGGCTGAGTTGCTCCGTACCCGCACTATCACCATTGACCCGGAAGTCGCTGACCAGAATACCGGCGTGCGTAAGGCATATTACCGTGTACGCGGAAAGCCGGTGACCTGTGAGCAGAGACAGTACACGGAGGCGGTGATGGACTTTGAATGGGATCGTCCGTCATATACACATCTCGGGAACTTCTCCACTAATTTCTTCACCCCCTTCAACGGTATAAAAAGCAGCAGTATCACGCAGAAATATCCGCATATCGGGGAGTATATCGACGACGCGCTGTTACTTGCGTCGCGCTGTCCGTTCATCGACCTGATAATAGTGGTGACGGGCTGGAATGAGATACCCGATGACGAGTGGGATAAGCTGTTATCGGACGATGACGACAGCGAAAGAGACGAGGAGGAATGGGATCTTGAGCACAACATAGATATCGGTCTCTATGTGCATGACGGAAATGTCGAGCTCCTGAATCGGGAGCACGCGTGGGAGGTCTATTCGAGGTACGACAAAGAGTACGGTAGGGAAGACCCCGCTCCGCAGGAGCTCACAGTTTACCGTACCGTTGACCCGGATAAGCTGCCGGCAGCGTTTGACGGCTGCTTCTTCCCGGAGGGGCAGTATAAAGGCGATGATGTCATAAAAAGCGGCTTGAATTTCGGAGATTTTTTTATACCGGACTACGATCCGCCCGCATACATCGGCAAAAGTCTTATGGGTACAAGGGGAAGACTTATTCACGCGGTCATCGACAAACAGGCGGAGCTGCTGAAAAAGTATTTCGGGCTTAGCTCGTTTTATCTGAATTGCTTCAATTCGGCACGCGGCTTCAGGATATGGAAAGAAAGAAGGGAGCCGGACAGATATATACATACCGCAGAGAAACGGCACATTGCTGTTATTGACAAGGACGTCCCCGCCTTTATACATGAGCTCAACAGCATGATAAGGGAGTACCTTGTCTGGTGTTACGAGCGGCGCATAGACCCATATCTCTTCAATGTGATACCGCTCGCCGCGACCGACGACATTCTGAAAGCATTTTTCTGCAGGACGCAGCTGGAGCGGCTGACAATAACGGAGCGCATGAAGGCGGAGGAGCGCGCGAGAGAGCCTTTGGAGGTCATAGAGAGTGCTATAAGGGCAGCGGAGCATTTTTATTATCATGACTCGCTCGACATCGGGTTTTCCGAGCCTGTCATCACGTCCGCAGAAACATATTTCGAGAGTATGCCGGTAGTGTGCTGCAAGCTTAGATCCTGCATTCCGGGCGAGGAAGAATCAGGACCGGTCGGAGACATCGCGGAGTTCAGCTTCCGTGCAGACGGCACGGGCAGACTGTGCTTTTTCGCGAGTGCCGTATACGATACGGACGGGGAGAGAGTACCGCTCACCGAGAGCTGCTTCTCACTGCCGAACGCGCTTGGCTTCCGTGCGTTCTGTATGTTCCCGGAAAAGATGCTCGTCAAGGTACTGAAGCAGTTCTTCGGGCAGTACGGCGGAAACTGCCGTTCGTTCAGGATAGTGCTGCCGCGTCTCAACAAAAACGCGCCGGACCCGAAGAAGCGTTACAGCGCGCAAAAGCTCTGCAATATCAGAGTACGAAACGGTGAACCCGACCTGAATGAGCTTCCTCTCACCAACCGCAGACGTTAAAGCCGTTGTATACAAAAAGACAGCCATACTGCAGGACGCGGTACGGCTGTCTCTTTTTTATCCGGAAAATTTTATTCAACAGTAACGCTCTTGGCGAGATTGCGGGGCTTATCCACATCAAGACCCTTTGCCACGGCGATATAATAACCGAGCAGCTGGAGCGGCACAACGGCAAGGCTTGCCGCGAAATGTGTGTCGATAGAGGGGACATAAGTCACGAAATTGCAGTGATCCTCCACCTCATACTTGCCGTATGTGGCAAGACCGCAGAGGTAAGCGCCGCGGGAGCGGCATTCCACCATATTGCTCACGGTCTTTTCGTAAAGCTCGTTCTGGGTGAGCACGCCGATAACGAGAGTGCCGTCCTCGATAAGGCTGATAGTGCCGTGCTTGAGCTCTCCGGCAGCGTAAGCCTCGGAGTGGATATAGGATATCTCTTTCATTTTCAGGCTGCCCTCAAGGCAGATAGCGTAGTCTATGCCGCGTCCTATGAAGAATACGTCGCGCTTGTGTGCGAATTTGGAGGCAAACCACTGTATGCGCTCCTTGTCCTCAAGTATCTTCTCTATCTTTGCGGGGATAGTTTTAAGCTCCGAGATATATCTGTCATAGTCAGCCTGCGGGATAGTGCCGCGAACATAGCCGAACTGCACCGCGAGAGCATAACCCGCCGCAAGCTGCGCGCTGTAAGCCTTTGTAGTGGCTACGGCTATCTCGGGACCGGCGAGGGTGTAGAACACATTGTCCGCCTCACGCGCGATCGACGAGCCGACGACATTCACGATACCGAGAGTCTTTATGCCGTTACGCTTCGCGAGGCGCAGTGCCTCGAGTGTGTCCGCTGTCTCTCCCGACTGGGATATCACAACAACGAGCTGATGCGGGTCAAGTATGGGATTGCGGTAACGGAACTCCGAAGCGAGCTCCACGCGCACAGGTATGCGGGTTAGATCCTCTATTACGTACTGCACAGCCATTCCCACGTGCCAAGCGGAGCCGCACGCGACCATAGTCACCGAGCTGATATCCTTAATCTCCTCCTCGGAGAGTCCCACCTCGGAGAGGTCTATCCTCCCGTCCTTGATAACGGCGTTAAGGGTATCGCCGACAGCCTTGGGCTGGTCGTAGATCTCCTTTATCATAAAGTGCTCGAAGCCGCCCTTCTCGGCAGCCTCCGCGTCCCACTTTATCTCCGTGGGCTCGAGGGTGACTTCATCGCCGTTCAGGTCGTAGAAATGCACCTCGCCGGGTGTTATCTTCGCGCACTGGAGATTGTCGATATAGTACACGTTCCGGGTATATTTCAGGATAGCGGGAACATCGGACGCGACATATGTCTCACCCTCCGCCGTACCGATGATCATAGGGCTGTCCTTGCGCGCAACCCATATCTCGCCGGGGTGGTCATTGAACATCAGCTCGAGGGCGTAGGAGCCGCGTACACGCACCATAGTCTTTGCGATAGCGTCGATAGGGGTCTGCAAATACTTCTTGTAGTAGTAGTCTACGAGCTTTACAACGACCTCTGTATCGGTATCGCTGTAAAAGGTGTAGCCGTGGCGCTCGAGCTTTTCCTTGAGCTCCTTATAGTTCTCGATAATGCCGTTATGTACGCCGACGACCTCGGACTCGACCTTGCCGGAGCCGCTGCCTGTGCAGTTGCCCGACACATGGGGATGAGCGTTTGTCCGTGAGGGCTCGCCGTGGGTCGCCCAGCGTGTATGTCCGATACCGCAGCAGCCGGGGAGAGCTTTGCCGTCGTCGGTCTTTTCGGCGAGATTTTTCAGTCTCCCGACAGCCTTCACTACCTCCGCGGGCTCGCTCCCGTCTCTTACCGCAAGTCCCGCCGAGTCATACCCGCGGTATTCGAGCTTTGAAAGCCCGTCGAGCAGTATCGGCGCAGCCTGATGATGTCCCGCAAATCCTACTATTCCGCACATAATAAAGATACCTCTCTTTATAGATTTTCATAATACATTATATTATAACACATATCGTATTATTTTGCAAGAAAAATATTTTAATTGACAAATTCAGGGAAATATAGTATTATATAACTATATATGACTTATATGTAGAAGAGGTTAATTTCCTATGGTAGAGTGTTTTAACCCGGTAAAAGATGTGCTGAAAGAATGCTGGAAAAAAGAACCGAGAGAAGTATGCGAAAATAAAGAGATAGCTGCCCGTATCGGCGAGAACGTTAGCAGAGAGTTTATGGAGTTAGATATCAACGGCGATGGTGTAAGCTATATCATTCCGTTCACTTTGGGTTATCGAGGTGGAAGTTTTTATATAAAAGATTTAGATTATAAGAATATTGTTAAAAAGCTGATAGAAGACGAAAAACGTTTCTATCTGTTGAGTAAACTTAATGATGAACTCCCGTTAAAAAACAAGGATGATTTTATATTTGCATTAGAATTGAAAAACAGCAATTTGCAGCAAGTGAATTTCAGCAAAAAAAATAACCCTAACAAGATTTCCATTGATAACGATATACTTACATTGAAAGATGATGTCACAATAGCAAGACTGAAGGGGACTCAGGATTTTGCCGCTTTAGTTGCGATAAAGCTTAAAGACGCAAACGGCAGCATCGATTACCGCCCGCTGCGTGACTATATGGAATCCTCCGACAGCCGTTCGTACAGCAAATTCTTTACCTCTGTCAAAGACTATATATACCTGTTGAAGCAGCCGGATAAAAAGGACAAAAAAGACAGTCTCCCCTTTAATCTGCTCGTCTCGGGAGCTCCCGGCACAGGCAAGAGCTATTACTTAGACAAGAAGGTAAAAGAAGCTCTCGGTATCACCGGTGAAACTGAGTACGGTCTTGTGGGAAAAGACCGGGAACAGCTTACAGACGAGGAGAAGAAAAGCCTTGATAAGCTTGGGAAAGCAAAGGAGATAAATGAATATTCCCGCAGGGTAACATTTTACGAGGACTATACCTACGAGGACTTCGTGGGCTGTTACAAGCCTGTCCCGGACAAGAGAACCGCCAAGATAAAGTACGGAGACAAAGAGGGCGCTGTTGAGGAGGAAAAGATCACATACGAGTTCAGACCCGGTCCGTTTATTGATATGTACAAACGCGCCCGGACACGAAAAGATAAGAGCTTTTTCCTTATAATAGAGGAAATAAACCGCGCGAGAGCCGCGAGCGTGTTCGGGGATATCTTCCAGCTACTCGACCGTGATGACAACGGGAACAGCATCTATACCATAACACCGAACCCCGATCTCGGCAAGTATCTCGAAAAGGAGCTGTGCGACGATTACGACGGCACCATGTCTCTCCCGGACAATCTGTATATATGGGCGACAATGAACAGCGCAGACCAGGGAGTGTTCCCGCTAGACTCGGCATTCAAGCGCCGCTGGAGCTGTATGTACAAGGATCTTTACGGCAGCGATGGGGACACGACTCCCGGAAATAGTACAATATCCTGTTTTATTGACGGATTTGCCGATCCCAAGGATATAGGCTGGAATGAATTCCGCAAAAAGATAAACGACAAGATACTTTCAGTAGGCTACGACGAGGACAAATGCCTCGGTATGTGGTATTTCAACGCTCGGGAGCTGGATCAGATAAGGAAATACAGCGAAGCGGTAAAGAAAAAAGAGAAAAATCTAAGTGATATGCCCGATCCGTTCGTTGACAAGCTTATGTATTATCTTCGTCAGGACGTTTTCAGACTGGACCCGTTGAGTATGTTCAAGAATCCTGACAGTGATAATAACGACAACACAGCTCCCACGATGTCGCAGATACGCGGTTATGTGAAATCGGGAACACCATTGAACAGGTGGTTCAAGGCTGCTGTCACCAAAGAGGAGCTCGAAAAGTGGGAGACAGAGCGAACAGAGAAGGAAGGGCAGGAGCAGCAGGAAGAGCCTGCACGGACCGATACCGGCACACCGCAGGCATCGGAGGTAACGGGTAATGGCTGAGCCTCTTATCACGCGGGAAGGCGATAAACCGGAGGCGGATATATATAGTTTTCTCAAGCGCAGGAACGGCTATATACGGAAAGGGAAGGTACAGTTTGTCGGCTGCTGCAGGTTTGACAAAGGCGATACCGTGATATACAGCCTGCCGAAGTACTGCCCGGACAGTATGCTTACGGACGTGAAGGCTGCGAGAGAGTACATGACGCTTGTGTGCCGGGTGATAGAGAGGATACGTTCCCGGACAGACGCGCTTGATGACGACGAAGTGGACTCGGTATTCGATGTGACTGTCCCGCATGAGAAGCGAAAGCGTGTCGATAAGTACGCGCTCTCGGAGTACATACTGCGGGACTATATCATACACGGGCTGTATGTGAAAAAGGATATAGAGAAGCAGCGAGCGGGGCGCGGAAAAACTCTGTGGGGCGCTACGGTACGGCGCTGCGCTCCGATAATAGACAGAGGCACGGTCATTTATCCCGACACTGTGAACCGCCGTGTTATTGACGACCCGTCGGATATAATGACGATGCTGCACGCCGCGGCAGTCAACCGCAGCGCGAAATTCCTGTCGGGGATATCCGATATCAGGGTAGAGCCGGTACGGACGGCGGCGGAGCTCGGAGACGATCTTTCGGGCTACTGCGGACTTATTGCCCGGAGAAGCGCTTCGGTATTTGAAGAACGCACACTGAACCTTTTCAGAGCTCTGGAGGCGTTCTGCGGGGCTACTCGTTACTATCGCGAGGATTCCGGGACTACAGTGTTCCATCGGGTCTGGGAGCGCACAAATGACTATGTGTGGGGAACTCCCGGCAAATGGGAAAGCGGCAATCCCCGGTATCACTTCAAGGAACGCGAGCCGTTGAACGGAAAAGGCGATCAGATACCCGACACTGTACATATAATCAAGAGAAATGAACATGCCGAAAAGATACACATATTCGATTCCAAGTATTATGCTCCAAAGGAGAACGGGAACGGGCTCCCGGCGAATTCGGATATCGTGAAGCAGATATCCTACTATATGTTTATCAGGAAGGAAGCGGGAGGCGACGCTTTGATACGCAGCAATTCCTTCCTTTTCCCGATGAACGACGGGTTCAGGGCGCTCGCCCGGGGGCATATTCCGAATGGTAAGAACTGGTACTCGCACGCAGGGTATGTGCGCCGCGGAGAATTCGTGCAGTTCCGCGGCAAAACAGCCGATGACGCATCAGACAATGATTTTGACAACCTTGAAAAATGGGTGGGAATGATAATTGTGGAGCCGGAGCAGCTCTACAGAAGATATCTGAAAGGGGAACCCATAGAACCCGATGAGCTGACGGCATTATTCAACGACGGTGAGGTGGAGGAGAAAAATGATAGCATACTATCAGATAGCGCTGTATCTGTCGATAACACTGTCGGGAATGTTCCTGTGGCGGTGGAATAGGTACATCTCCGTAGAATTCTCGGTAGTATATCTGCTCATGCCGATAATAAACGTGGGATATCTGCGCATCGCCGTAGCGGAGAACCTCCCCGAGGCTGTGCTGGCGAACGGGCTCGTGTACCTGTGTACCTGCTACCTTCAGCTCGGGTACCTTGTATATATATGCAAATTCTGCAAGATAACCATTCCCCGGCTTGCCGCGGCGCCGCTGTTCGTCTTAAGCGCGCTGATAGGCAGCACTGCGCTGACGGCTACCCATAACGGTCTGATATATTCAAGCGTGGACTTCGTCCCCATGGACAAGGGAATGCCGGGATATCTCGTGAAGGAATACGGTCCGCTGCATACCGTGTATTATATGCTGCTGGGCTTCTACCTGCTGGCGGAGCTCGCGGCGCTGATATACGGCTTCAGGCGGAAGGACGTGTCCAAGCGCAACGCCCTGCTGCTGTTCGCGCTGTACTTCGTCAATCTGTCGGGGTTCCTGCTGGGGAGAGCGCTCTCCCTGCCGGTGGAGCTGCTGCCGATGACCTATGTGCTGACGCAGGTGCTGCTGCTTGTGATGAGCGGACGGCTCAAGATGTACTCGATAACCGATGTCGCCGTATCAACGGCAATGCAGGAGGAACGCACGGGCTTCGCTTCCTTCGACCACAAGCGCAGATTTCTGGGCTGCAATCCTCCCGCCGCGGAGTATTTCCCGGAGTTTGACAGGATATATGTGGATAAGCAGCTCCCGGAGAACGAACCCTCCACCGCGCTGATAAAGGGCTGGCTGGACGCCATGGACAGCTCGGAGGGCAGTGCGGAGCTTGAACTCGAGCGTGACGGGATAAACTACAAGATAACCGTAAGCCCCATAGACTCCGGCAGGAAGCACAAGGGCTATCAGATACGCATAGACGACAAGACGGAGGAATACCGCTACATACGCCTGTTAAAGCAGGCAAGGGAATCCGCGGAGGCTGTTTCCCGCGCGAAGGGCGATTTCCTCGCGAATATGTCCCATGAGATACGCACACCTATCAACGCTATACTCGGTATGGACGAGATGATACTGCGGGAAAGCTCCGACGAGCAGACCCTCGAATACGCCGAGGATATCCGCAAGGCGGGCAACACGCTCCTCGGTCTGATAAACGACGTGCTGGACTTCTCCAAGATAGAAGCGGGGAAGACCGAGATAATCGAGGTGGACTATCAGTTCTCCTCGGTGCTCAACGACCTCTCCAACATGATAGAGCCGCGGGCGCGTGATAAGGGGCTCGAGCTGATAGTGCGGGCTGAACCGGATATCCCCGATTACCTCCACGGCGACGAGATACGCGTAAAGCAGATAATCACAAATATCCTCACAAACGCGGTCAAATACACGAAGGAGGGCTCCGTGACCCTCTCCGTCACCCACAAGAAGGGCGACGGCTATACCGACCTCACTGTGAGGGTCACCGACACCGGCATAGGGATCCGCAAGGACGACATCGACAAGCTCTTCATAGCCTTCGAGCGTATCGATGAGAACCGCAACCGCTCCATTGAAGGCACGGGACTCGGTCTCTCCATAGTGCAGAGCCTCCTCACCCTCATGGGTAGCCGCCTCGAGATAGAAAGCGAGTACGGGAAGGGCTCCACCTTCGGCTTCACTCTCCGCCAGACCATTGTCAAGGATACCCCCATAGGCGACTACAGCCAGGCGCTCGAGCGCTCCGTAGCCGCGCGCAGGAAGTATTACGAATCCTTCTGCGCACCGGGGGCAAAGATACTTGTGGTGGACGACACGGAAATGAACATAATGGTGTTCCGCTCGCTCCTCAAAAACACGCAGATGCAGATAGAAAGCGCCACAAGCGGCGATGAAGCCATTCAGCTCTGCCGGAAGATACGCTACGATATCCTCTTCCTCGACCACAGAATGCCCGTCAAGGACGGACTCGAGACTCTCGCGGAGATAATATCCGACCCGGACGGTCTCAACCGCGACACCCCCGCCGTCTGTCTCACCGCGAATGCCGTCTCGGGCGTTCGTGAGCAGTACATAGCCGCGGGCTTCACCGAATACCTCACCAAGCCCATAGACCCCATGCGGCTCGAAGCGATGACCGTGGAGCTCCTCCCGCCGGAGCTTGTTCTCCCGCCCATAGGCGCTCCCACACCGACGGACGACTTCGACAAGGACGGCGTCATGGAGATCTACCTCGCGGACATCGAAAATATGTCCTCCGCGATAGAGCAGTGCTTCAACTCCGCCGACTGGGAGAACTACACCATTAAAGTCCACGCCCTCAAGAGCACCTCCCGCCTCGTCGGTGAGACCCGCATAGCCGACCTCGCCGCAAAGCTCGAGCAAGCCGGCGACAGCCGTGACCTCGCCTTTATCCGCGAGAATACCCCCGAGCTCCTCTCCATGTACCGCGGCGTTCTCGTCCGCTATGGCTTCGCTTCACCCGAGCCGCCCGCCGACCGCCCGCTCGCCTCACCCGAGCAGCTCTCCGCCCTCTACTCCGAGCTTCGCACCGCCTCCGAAAACTTCGACTTCGACGCCGTCTGTGACATCGCCGACAGGCTTGACTCCTTCTCCATACCCCCGGAGCACGCCGACAAGGTCTCCGCTCTCCTCTACGCCGCCGAACAGGTGGACTGGGGGAAGCTGAAAGCGCTGACCGCGCTCGATGAATAGTGAATAATGAACAGTGAAAAGTGAATAGTTGTGGTGCGCCGCTTTGCGGCGATATCGGGATCACCTCTCTGCTCCGTCGGGAGCGGGGAGGTTTTTTGTTATTTTTGTTTATATAAGCTTTAAACATGAACAAATGGAAATATACATCGTTCATATTCCAAATTTTATGCGAAATTTTGCATATTTTGTTCATAAATCCAACAAAATTCGTCAAAGCCTATTGAATATTTTCTTTTCTTATATTATAATGATGATGTATATTTGTATATTATTCCATTTTCCATGTGAAAGGACGGATAAAAATATGAACAAAAAGGGATTTTTGAGGAAGCTCGCAAGTGTTCTGATCGCCGGCGCAATGGTACTTTCAGCCGCACCCGATACCCCCCCCGATTTTGGGAGGTCTTTTTGCCGTGCAGGCGAGTGCGGTATCAGTTAGTACTTATGATCAGCTTTACACCCAAATGAATAATGATGTTACTATACAGCTTACTAGTGATATCACTGTTCCCGAAAATAAGTATTTATCAGTTGGTGCAAAAAAAACAGTCGTACTCGATTTAAACGGTCATACAATAAATACAAACTGGAGCAGTACAGCAAATAATGCAATTATAGTAGTAAATAATAGCTATCTTACCATAAATGATTCGAGCGACACTAACGCTGGCAGAATCACCGGAGGAAATACCGGTAGTAACGGAGGTGCAATTAGTGTTATAAATAGTGGAACCTTGACCATTAATGGCGGCACAATAACCGGTAATGAATCCACCGGTTCTAAAGGCGGCGGAGCTATATATCTTAATAGCGGAACAGTTACAATTGAAGGCGGCGTAATTACCGGAAATAGAGCTACCAATAATGGCGGAGGTATTTATGGTGAAAAAGGTTATTTGATCATTAATAATGGTGGAACAATATCTGATAATAATGCCGGACAAAAGGGTGGAGGTATTTATAGTTCATCGGAATGTAAATTGTTCATTAATGGCGGTACAATATCCGGTAATACTGCAGGATCGGACGGTGGAGGTGTTTGTATTGGTAATTTGGGACAACTAATTCTTTTAGGCGGCAGGATAACAGGTAATCACACTGGCGGAAATGGCGGCGGTATATATTTCAACACTCAAACTTTTGAGGTTAATGGTAATCCCGTAGTTACCGATAATACTGCCGGAACAGAAAACACCGCTAATAACATTTATTTGAATAATGCTGGGACGCGTGATAATAGGATGTACTTTAGTAGCGCTCTTACAACAGGTGCTCGTATGGGTATTTCTTTGCGCAGTGCAAGTTATTTTACTCGAAACTATAATGCAAATAATTCCGGTGATGCCGCAGACACGTTTTTCTTCTCTGACAACGAAGCATATTGTATATACAAGGCATATTCTAACGACGATCTTCAACTTTTACAAGCTACCGTCGTTACTCTTTACGCCAACGGCGGTAGTTTTAGCGACGCGAATACAAAAACTGTTCAACTGCCTTATGGTTCAACAATATCAGCTATAACCGATACCCCGACATGGGCTGGTCATACTTTGTTAGGGTGGGCAGAATCATCTGGCGCGACTACGGCTTTAGATAGCAGCACTCCTATCAGCAATGGTGAAAGACTCTATGCTGTCTGGTCAACACCATTGACCGCTGCAAACACCAGCCTTTCTAACGATTCTGCAACATACACAGGCTCGAACCAAACCATACCCTCTGTTATTTATAATAGAATTACTCTAACAAAGGACACAGACTATACTCTGTCGATTTCGAATGGCGCAACCGGTACTTCGATTATAAAGGACGCAGCTACATACACTCTTACAATAACCCCGACGGGCAAATACTCCGGCGATCCGTTCATAAAGACCTTCACAGTCAACAAGAAAGACCTCACCCTCACATGGGACACCACGACGGACACCACGCCCTCCTTCACTTATGACGGAAGTCCTCATGCACCCACGGCGGAGTTGAGCGGAGCTGTAAACGGTGAGACTGTGACAGTGGCAGTCTCGGGAGAGCAGACAGATGTCGGAAGCTATTCCGCGACAGCGAATATCACCTGCTCCTCTAACTACAATCAACCCACTAACACCACGCAGTCCTTCACTATTACGGCTAAGACTGTCAACAGCCCGACTATCACGCTTTCTCCTTCCTCCTACACATACAACGGCAGCGCAAATGAGCCTACAGTTACCGTCAAGGACAACAGTACTGAAATACCCGCAAGCGAATATACGGTATCGTATTCCAACAATACAAACGCGGGTACAGCGACAGTCACTGTCACAGACAAAAACGGCGGCAACTATACGGTCAACGGCTCCAACACATTCACTATTTCGGCTAAGTCTGTCACACCGACAGTGACGCTCTCGCAGACCTCCTACACATACGACGGCAGCGCAAAAAAGCCTACAGTTACTGTCAAGGACGGAGATACTGTCATAGACTCCGGCGAATACACGGTATCGTATTCCAACAATACAAACGCGGGTACCGCGACAGTCACCGTAACCGACAACAGCGGCGGCAATTACTCTTTTTCGACGAAGACGGCGAATTTCACTATAAACCCCATGTCTATTACCGCGACGGTAACGGTTCCCGAGTCCTCCTACACCTACACAGGAAGTGAGATAAAGCCTCCCGTAACTGTAAAGTACGGCGATATAGTCTTTACCGCGGACGATTATAGTGTCGCATATTCCGCAAATACAGACATCGGCACCGCGACGGTCACAGTCAGTGATAGGGACGGCGGCAACTACATTATCAGCGGCACCGCGACCTTCGCTATCACACAGCAGTCAGCCGACCCGGCAGTGACCCTCTCGCAGTACAGCTACGAATACAACGGAGCTGCAAGAACACCGGATGTCACCTCCGTTATGGTCGGAAATGTTGTGATAGACCCGAGCCAATACAATATATCGTATTCCGGCAATACAGACGCGGGTACCGCGACAGTGAGGGTCACGTCAAAGAACACCTGCAATTACAGCTTTGACACGACAGTTAATTTCATGATAGAGCGGGTACAGCTGGGATTATCGTGGAGCAATACTGCGCTGACCTATAACAGAAGCTCGCAGAAGCCTACTGTGGAGGTCACGGGACTTGTCGGCAGCGAGACCTGCACAGTTAGGGTCAGCGGCGCGCAGACAAACGCCGGAACATACACAGCGACAGCCACTATCAATTTCAACGGCACCACCGCAAAAGAAGGTAACTATATTCCGCCCGCTGACATGACCACGTCCTTCACGATCAACAAAAAGACAGTCACACCGACGGTGACACTCTCGGAGACTTCTCATGAATACGACGGCGCGGAACACAAGCCGAATGTCACGGTCAATGACGGAGATAATGTTATACCCGTGACCGAATATGTGGTATCGTACTCGGGCGACTTCACAAATGTTACGGGTAATAAATATGTCTTGGTAAATAACAAAAACGACGGCAATTATACTGTTGTTAATGTCGAAGTACCATTCAGTATTACAAAAGCCCCCGCCACTATTGACACAGCTCCGGTGGGGCAGGATACTATTTATTATGACGGCGAGCCGCAGACACTTCTTTCGAGTCTCGGAACAGCGACAGGCGGTACTATCAAGTACAGCCTGAACGACGAGGACTACAGCGCTGACGAACCTACGGCGACTGCTTTAGGCAATTATACCGTATATTATACGCTTGACCCTGACAGCAACCACTCCTATACAGGCGGCACTCATTCGCTTACTGTAAGTATCATTAAAAAGAAATACCCCAATTATATTATGGTAAGTCGTTCCGTGCCTATCGGAACGTCGGATTCCATAAGTATAGAGGAAGATGTTCAGACACAGCTTACGTCCGTTCCCGGGCTGACCTTTGTTGGCGGCACGATAGAATCCGTGGGCAGCGTGAGCAGTGTCCTGACAGGTACACCCGCATACAACAGCGGAACAAAAGCGGTCGATTTTACCCTGAAAGCCGATTACAGCTTAGTGGAAAACGGCGTTCCCGCGATATTCAGCTTCAAGGTCGAGAACGAGTATTATTATCCTGTCACGGTGGTCGTGATGATATCCCCCGTGGGCGTGAGCCGTACGATATCATTCGCTGTCGGCACAGGCTCTCCCGCGGAAACTCCCCCGATAGAGGACAAGAAGGTCACCCTGACCTACGGCACCGCCGATACCTCGTACAGAGCAGCCACCGACGGCAGCAATCCATTCACATACTCCAGCGACAATGAAGAGGTTGCGACCGTAGCATCGGACGGCACTCTGACTCTGAACGGCGTCGGCACCGCGAGGATAACAGCTCACTGTGACGCGGAGGGCGTATACGGACCCGTTGAAGACTACTATCTCCTCAAGGTGGTCCCGAAGCCGGTAACGGTAGCCCTCACAGCGAACGACAAGCCTTATGACCCCGATGATATGACGGTGACCTTCGCGTCGGGTACTTCCTCCGACTTCCTCACGGGTGACGATGTTTCCGTCAGCGTTACGGGAGCCGTGGGACAGATAAGCAGTACAGCTGTTGCGGGTGACAGTGTCACGGTAACGTCCGTTACGGGTGTATCACTGACCGGCGCCAAGAGCGGCTGCTATGTTATCGGCGGTTACGCTGAGCCCGTGACGGTCAGGGTCACTAAGAAAGCCCATCCCGATGTAACGGTAACGACCAGAGAAAACTTCGGAAATACAGGCGAATTATCGCTCGCTTCCTACATCGAAGCAGGCGGTCGGCTTGATGCCGAAAGTGTGAGCAAGACAGACTCTCACGATATAATAGATACCTACAATTTTGACTCATCGACCTCGACGCTTACTTTCAAAATGCGTGATATTTCCGTTTATGCGGGATATAACGCAACGCTGTCGATAAATGTCACAGACTGCGACAATTATGAAAACTACATGCTTACGGTAGATATCGTAATGCTCAATAAGGAATACTACGACATCAGCCTAACCGAAATTTCGGACTTTGTTTACGGTGACGGATCGACCTTTGACCTTATGGAATACCTTTCCGGCACGGACAGGTCTGTGGTGGAGAAGACCGACTTCACAGTGACAGGCGCGGAATATGATCCGACGACCGGTATAATGACGGTCAGCAATGTCGGTGAAGTAGAGGTAGAATTGCATGTAGACGGCGGCAGGGAGCATTATGATCTCGATCGCTGCAGGTACTTTACGGTATCCCCCCGCGAGGTAACCCTCAACTGGGGAAGCACTTCACTTGTATATAACGGCGAAGTGCAGTACCCGGCGGTAACTCTCGGGAACCTTATTTCGGGCGATGATGTGACACCGAACGTTATCGGTGCAGGCATGACCCCGATAGACGCGGGAACAGGCTATGAAGCACTGGTAAACAGCCTGGACGGAGCAAAGAGCTCCTGCTATGTTCTCCCCGGCGATCGCTACAGATCTTTTGCGATAATACCGCGCCCGGTCACTGTAACAATAACCGGAAATAACGCCGCTGTCGATTACAACGGGGAATTGCAGAGCGTTACGGGCTATACCGCGGCTATCAGTGACCCACTGTACACCGAAGCGTACTTCTCTCCCGGATCGGCACTCGCTGAGGCTTCGGGCATAAACGCAGACACCGTGTATATGGGTCTCACTGCGGGAATATTCACGAATAACAATTCAAACTTTGATGTCACATTCGATGTAGCGGCTGACGGATATCTGACTATTGCTCCGATAAATGTCACTGTCACCATAACCGGTAACAGTAATACCGCTGACTATGACGGTGAAGCACATACAGTCACCGGGTATACAGCAGCGGCGTCCTCTGAGCTGTATGACGTGGATAACGACTTTACGTTCTCCGGCGAAGCTACGGCAGCCCGCACGAACGCAGGCACCACTGACATGGGACTT
>CAJOMV010000066.1 GCA_905235805.1 uncultured Ruminiclostridium sp. | reverse complement strand
TCCCCGCTGGGGAGGTGGCGACGAAGGAGCCAGAGGGGCTGACCGACAGAGGGAGGGAACCCACTTTCTCAAGGAGAAAGTGGGTTCCCTTCCTTCCCTTGGCGGCGCCAGCCGCTGGCTCGAGCGCCAGCGACCCACTCGCGGGCGACATTACTTGACCATTTCGGAGACTATGCCGGTGAGGGCAGCGAGGGCTTCGGGAATTTTGGAGATATCGGCGATACCTGCCATAGCGCTGTCGGGCTTTCCGCCGCCCTTACCGCCTGCAATGGCAGCGATCTGCTTGACTATCTGACCCGCGTTTGCGCCCTTCTCGACGGCTTCCTTGCTGCAAATGCAGAGGAAGTTGCCCTTGCCGTCGGCATGACCTGCGAGGACGGCGATGAAGCTGTCGTACTTCGACTTGATATCGTCGCCCGCTTTGCGGAGACTGTCACCGACAGTACCCTCGAGTGTGGCGGAGAATACCTTGATACCGTTTATCTCTGCCGCGTTCGCGGTGAGGTCGCCCATCGCGTTGGCGGAGAGCTGACGGGTGAGCTTGTCTATCGCCTTCTTTGCTTCGGACAGCTCGGCTGTGACAGCCTCGCAGCGCTGTACGAGGGCGTTCGGGTTCGGCACCTTCAGAACTTCTGCGGCACCGGCGATAGTGTTCTTCGCGTTTTCAAGCGCCTCGAGAACGCCGTAGCCTGTCACCGACTCGATACGGCGCACGCCGGAGGCTACCGAGGATTCGGAAACTATCTTGAACAGACCCGCCTTGGAGGTATTGTCGAGATGTGTGCCGCCGCAGAACTCTGTGGAGAAGCCGTCCGCTGTGCTGACCACGCGCACCACATCACCGTATTTCTCGCCGAACAGCGCCATAGCGCCCTTTTTGCGGGCTTCCTCTATCGGGAGCTCCTCGGTGACTACATCTATGCCGGCGAGTATCTCGTCGTTTACTATCTTTTCTACCTTTGCTATCTCCTCGGGCGTCATTGCGCTGAAATGCGAGAAGTCAAATCTGCCTATCTTCTCGTCAACGTAGGAGCCCGCCTGATGAACGTGGTCGCCCAGCACCTTGCGCAGCGCCGCCTGGAGCAGATGTACGGAGGTGTGGTTGCGCTTTATCGCGTTTCTGCGCTCCTCGTCGACCGCCGCTGTTACGGTGTCGTTTGCGAAGAACTCCCCGCTTGTGACATTGCAGTAGCAAACGAACTGACCGCTTGCAGCCTTCTTGGTGTCAACGACGGTCATAACGCTGTCGCCCGCGGTGATAGTGCCGTGGTCGCCGACTTGACCGCCCATTTCCGCGTAGAACGGGGTCTTTTCGATGACCGCGATAACGCTGTCACCCTCGGAGGCGCTCTGAACGCTCTCGCCGTCCTTGATTATGGCGAGCAGCTTTGTCTCGGAGGTAAGTGAGGTGTAGCCCACAAATTCGGTCTTGAAGCCCGACACCGCGTTCATGGAAGCCTCGTCCCAACCGCCCTTGAATGCCTGATTTGCGCGGGCTGTCTGCTTCTGGTTCGCCATGAGCTCCTTGAAGCGCTCCTCATCGAGAGACAGTCCCTTTTCCTCAAGTATCTCCTTAGTGAGGTCGAGAGGGAAGCCGTAGGTGTCGTGCAGCCTGAACGCGTCGTCGCCGCTTAGTACGCCGTTCTCTCCGAGACCTGCTATGAGCTCGTTCAGAAGCTGCGAGCCCTTCTCGACGGTCTTGTTGAAGCTCTCCTCCTCGGTGGCGATGACCTTCTTGATGTACTCGCTCTTCTCCGCGAGCTCGGGGTATGCGGACTTGTTCTCTTCGATGACCTGATCCACGATCTCGGTGAGGAAGGGCTTTGTCATACCCAGCAGTCTGCCGTGGCGCGCAGCTCTTCTGAGCAGTCTGCGCAGCACATAGCCTCTGCCCTCGTTGGAGGGACGCACTCCGTCGCCCACCATGAAGGTGGTAGCTCTCGCGTGGTCGGTGATGACGCGGATAGATACATCGTCGCTGTGGTTTGCGCCGTAGGTCTTGCCTGTCACGGTGCAGATACGCTTGATGATATTCTGTATGGTATCGACCTCGAACATATTGTCCACGCCCTGCATTACGCAGGCGAGACGCTCGAGACCCATGCCCGTGTCGATGTTCTTGTTTTTCAACTGGCTGTAATTGCCGTTGCCGTCGTTATCGAACTGCGTGAACACGAGGTTCCATATCTCGATGATACGGTCGCACTCGCCAGCCTGCTCGAAGCTCTCGAAGGGACCGTACTGCTCGCCGCGGTCGAAGTGTATCTCGGAGCAGGGACCGCAGGGACCGCTGCCGTGCTCCCAGAAGTTGTCAGCCTTGCCGAGCTTGATGATACGGTCACGCGGAACGCCTATCTCCTCCGCCCAGATATCGCCTGCCTCGTCGTCCTCCTCGTAGATAGTCACCCACAGCTTCTCGGGCTCTATCTCCAGTACCTTCGTGAGGTATTCCCATGCCCAAGCGGTAGCCTCATGCTTGAAGTAATCGCCGAAGGAGAAGTTACCGAGCATCTCGAAGTATGTGCCGTGGCGCGCCGTCTTGCCGACGTTCTCGATATCGGGTGTGCGTATGCACTTCTGGCAGGTGGTCACTCTCTTTCTCGGGGGAGTCTCCACACCCTGGAAGAACTTCTTGAGAGGTGTCATGCCCGCGTTGATGAGCAGCACGGAGTTATCCCCCTGCGGCACCAGCGGAGCGGACGCCATACGGAGATGATCCTTGCTCTCGAAGAATTTCAGATAGCTTTCTCTTAATTCGTTAAGACCTGTCCATTTCATAATGTTACCTCTTTTATATTTTTATTTTCATTATTGTCAAAGTCCGAGAAATCCCGTGATATTGTCCCACAGTATCTTTCTGCGCTGGGTCTCGTCAAGGTCCAGCCTGTCAAAGCGCTCCACCTCGTCGGAAGCGCTCCACATGGGGTAATCCGTTCCCCAGAACACCCTCTCCACGCCGTAGGCGAGTATGTATTCCTTCGCCTTTTCAGGGGTGAGGTAGTTCAGCGAGCTCGATTCGTCATACCATATATTCTCGATGCCCGGGAGCACCTTTACCGCGTTTTCCCATTCGGAATATCCCCCGAGGTGCGCCGCGATCATTCTCTGCTTCGGGAACCGCAGAGCCGCAGTTTTCAGCTGTGAGGGGTGGGAGTAGTTGTACCGCTTGTCTCCCGTGTGGAACAGTATCGGGAGCCGTCCGTCTATTATCTCGTACATCTCCATTGCGTGCTTGTCGTCGATAGCGAACTTCTGGCAGTCCGGGTGGAGCTTTATCCCGTGAAGTCCGAGGGATATCACCCGCTTCACCTCAGCGTCTATCTCGTCCGCGGTCATCGAGGGGTGGAGCGTGCAGAACCCGACGAACATTCCTCCGCTCGCCTCTACGCTTGCGTGAATGAAGTCGTTTATCTTGCACACCTGGTCGTGTGTGGTCGCCACCGAATGGACAAGGCAGCGCTCAACTCCCGCCTTTTTGCAGTTATCGAGCAGCGTGGATATCATACCGTTGTATTTCATCGGTATTTCGTAGAATTTTCCGACATTCGCGGCAGCCTTTTCCGCGATCTTGTCCGGGTAGATGTGTACATGAGCGTCAAATATCTGCATTTTTTCTTCCTTCTGTTCTTTTTGTTCCTTATATATCTATGCGTCCTGTTTTTTCCGCTCTCCCGACATATAACAACTTATTATAGCACTTTTTATAATATATTTCAAGAGTTTTCTGCATTTTTTCGCAGGAATTTGGTTTCTTGACATTTTTTCCGGTTCATGGTATAATGTTACTGCACAGATAAATATAAAAATGCGGAGGGAAATTATGAATAATTTATCAAACGGTGAGAACGTGGTCGTCACCGCTGTTTTCACGCTGAAAAGCAAGCTGGGCTCATTTATTCTGAGCGGAGTGCTCGCGGTCATCGCACTTGTGATGTTCTGGGGCTCGACGACTGCCGTTGCTGCCGCGCGCGGATTTGAAGCGGTAATGGGCATCGTGTTTATCCTGTTTGCCGTTATCGTTACGCTCGTGGCGATCATAAAGGTTAAAAGCAGGTCGCTCGTTGTTACCGATAAGCGAGTGATCGGACGTTACGGTTCGCTGGATATCGATTTTCCGCTGAAGCAGATAAATGAGACCATGGCTGACAGAAAGCTCCTCGGATACGGGACGGTCTATATCACGACCTCCTCGGGAGGAGGGTATGCTTTTACAGGTGTGGTCAACTACGCCGAGATACGCACAGCCATAAACGAGTGCAAGGAGGCAGCCGAGCGAAGCAATGCCGAATACATAGTCCGTGAGGCAAAGGCAAATACCGACCGGCAGATAGAAAATGCCAACGCGAACACCGAGTATATGGTGAATGCCATAACCGACGCGATAAAGGCGGGCAAAAAGGAAGATTAAACACAAAGGCATTCATCACGCGATGAATGCCTTGTTTCTTTTATTCCGGGAACCCGGAGATCAGCTCCGGCGCTATCCTTTCACACAGCCACACCCTGTCGTTGCCGATATAGAACACCACGCCCCGTGCCGCGGCAGCCCGCGTGTCTATGGTGAGTATCACCGGCGACGGGTCACGGCGTCTTCCGACGCGCTGTGCCATTTCTGTGTCTGCGGACAGGTGAACATACTGCCGCTGCATCGGCAGCAGCCCTTGCTCCTTTATCAGCGGTATCGCCTTATGGGAGGTCCCGTGGTAGAGTATCGGCGGAGGCTTAGCTGCTTCCTTGCGTATGCGTCCGGGGACTGTATGCCCGTAATACGCGCGTATCATGCCGTCACGGAGCTCAAAGCGCTGCTTGTCCGAGATATCCATTATATGGCGGATATCGTCCTCCGTTATCCGGCGGTCGTATTTTCCTTCGCCGTTTATCGCGTCCAGAAGCTGCCCGACCGGTACGAAGCCCTCGTCGTCCAGCTCGAGCTCATACTGCCATGGGTCATGCCGGAGCGCGAACGCTATTTCCTTGCTCAGTCTTGTATGATCCACTGCTTTTCTCCTTCTTGTAAACAAATAAGGCACCCGCCGGTCCGGCAGATGCCTTAAGCTCGTAAAACTTACCCGCAGACACACGGGTATATGAGCACAGTTATCTCTTCGAGAACTGCGGAGCACGTCTCGCTGCTTTGAGACCGTACTTCTTTCTTTCCTTCATTCTGGGGTCTCTTGTTAAGAAGCCTGCCTTCTTGAGGATCGGACGGAGCTCGTCGCTGTACTGGAGGAGTGCTCTGGAAAGACCGTGGCGGATAGCGCCTGCCTGACCTGTAACACCGCCGCCGGCAACTGTGCAGACGATATCGAACTTATCAGCCGCGCCTACGAGGTTGAGGGGCTGACGAACGATGAGCTTAAGTGTATCGAGACCGAAGTAGTCGTCGATATCTCTGTTATTGATAGTAATGGAACCACTGCCGGGGTATACGCGTACGCGTGCTACCGAGTGTTTTCTTCTGCCTGTTCCGTAGTAGTGAGGTTTAGAATCGTACATTTATGTTCCCCTCCTTAAAATTCAAATACTTCGGGCTTCTGAGCCTGATTTTTGTGTTCTGCGCCTGCATACAGACGAAGTCTTGTAGCAGCCTTGCGTCCGAGTGTAGTGTTGGGGAGCATACCGTTAACGGCGAGTTCCATAGCCTTCTCGGGTCTTGTAGCCATCAGCTTGGAGTACTGGATAGACTTGAGGTGACCGATATAGCCGGTGTGCCATCTGTAGTATTTCTTATCGAGTTTGCTGCCTGTGAGCACTGCCTTGGAGCAGTTGATGATGATCACATGATCGCCGCAGTCGCAGTGGGGTGCAAATGTGGGCTTATGCTTGCCGCGGAGAAGGACCGCAGCCTGTGCGGCAACACGTCCGAGGGGCTTGCCTGCCGCATCGAGGATATACCACTTGCGCTCTACTGTTTCAGCCTTGGGCATATAAGTAGTTGACATTTTTGTTTCCTCCTGAATTTTTAGTGAACATTCGGTATTATATCGGTTTTGCGGCGATTTGTCAACGGATTTTCGGAAAAATTTCAAAATATATCCCCTATTCTCTCTGTTTTTCTTTCATTCTCTTGTTTTCTCTCGATTTCTCGCCTGTCGTTTCACTTTGCGTTGAATTTCTCGTAAGCCTTGTGGACTTCCGCGATATGGCGGCGGCTTATGGGGATATTGATGCCTGTCGAGAGGCGTATGCTCGAGGTGCGGAGTGAGCTTATGTAGTTCATGTTCACGATGAAGGATTTGTGGGACTGCACGAATTTCCCCGACGCGAGCAGCGGGGCGAAGAAATTCTCGAAGGAGATGTTCCGGCGGTTGCCGTTGACGATCTCTCCGTCCTTCATGACGTATTTCATGCTCCTGACGTTGTTCTCGATGTACACAACGTCGTCCTCGTTCAGGTTCGTGACCGCTCCGGGCAGTCTGACCGTCACGATGTTCCGCGGCACGGCGCGGTGCACTATGTACGCGAAGTCCAGCGCCGAAACGAATTCCATATAGTCCACGGGCTTGAGGATATAGCGCAGGGCGTTCACCGAGAATGCCTCCAGCGCGTGACCCTTTGAGCGGGTGACGTATATCAGCGGAGCATTCGGGTAGCGGGTGTGTATCAGACGTCCGAGCTCGATGCCGCTCGAGCCGTGCATGGATACGCCGAGGAGGTAGATGTCGTAGGAGGTCCCGCCGACAAAGCTCTCGCGGAATTTCACGGGGTCGGTGAAAACCGTGACCTCTGCGTCGCGCTCATTCTCCGCGAGCCATTCGCGCGCCATAGCCTCGATAATGCGGACATCGTGCTTGTCGTAGTCACATATTAAAATGGAGAACTTCTTGTCCACGGTGTTTCACCTCCGTTATAAAAATAAAAGTCATAACTGCACAGCAATTACGGCTCGGGACAGCGGAGCTGTCTGTAATACTAATAAGAATGAACGCAGAAAGCCTTTGTTTATCATACTATAAACTATACGCTATTCACTTTTCACTATTCATTGAGGCGCGTCAAGCGCCGTTTCTGGTGCCGGCGGCGGGGGTCGAACCCGCACGGTATCGCTACCACCGGATTTTGAGTCCGGCACGTCTGCCAATTCCATCAC
>CAJOMV010000065.1 GCA_905235805.1 uncultured Ruminiclostridium sp. | reverse complement strand
TCGTCGCCACCTCCCCAGCGGGGAGACCACCCTTGACCCCACTCTTCTTCCGGAAAGAGCAATTGCTTCGCCATGCACCCGGCGGAGAAAGCACAAAATTTCAGAGTAAATGATAACAAAAGCCTGTCATTTCGCAATTGAAATGACAGGCTTTCTGTATTCTTATCGTCAGACGCAGGTACTATCGGGGGAACGCGAAGCGATTCACCTATCCCCGGCTCGAGCGTAAGCGTTACTTAGTGAATATCTCGACCTTATCAATAATGATATCCTCAGCGGGCTTAGAGATATTGCCGTTGCCGTCATCGACCTTCTCGCAGGCGCTTATGGCATCGATAACATCAAAGCCGTCAACGGTCTGACCGAACACTGTATAACCGCCGTCGAGGAACGGAACTCCGCCCTTCTGGAAGTATGTCGAGGTAACTCTGTCGGTTACAGTCTCGAGCATAGCGTTTACACCAAGGTTATAATCGGTATAGAACTGCTTCTGTGTTGTATAGTAATCGATATACCTCTTCATGCTCTCGTCGTTCTTGTCTATCATACCCAGATACATATCCTGCAATTCTATCTGCTGTTCGGTGCCGTCGGCATAGTCCTTATAGTAATCCGCAAGACCATCGACGGGATTTTTATTGTTTACTATATAGAACTGGTCGGACTGGTCGCCTCCCGCGCTTGCCATACAGAGAGCTCCGTAGTAGTGGCGGAGCGAGGTATTGATCTCACATCTGAAAGAGCCGCCGTCGAACGAATCACCGCCCGAGCTCTTTCCATCGGCAGAGCCGCCCTGTGCCATGAACTCCTCAATGATACGGTGAAAGGTGCGTCCGTTGTAGGTGCCGGCTTTTGCAAGCTCCGTGAAATTGTATACAGCATAGGGAGCCTCATCGGGGTAGAGCTTCACGGTGATGTCACCGTAGTCCTTTACGCTTATTACAGCGTAGGTATCGCCCGGCTGGAGCGTAACATTCCCGGTATTGCCGTCCTCTGTGCTCTTTACGAGGCGCATTGCCGTGGGCTTGCCGGTGCCGGTATCTGTGTTCTGTGCTCCGCCGCCGGCAGAGCCGTCACCGTTTGAGCAGCCGGAGAGCAGCATTACCGCGCACACCGATACAGCACATATATTCCTGATAAAATTCTTCATATTTTTCTCCTTGTAAGACAGGGTAAAATGTAAAAGAACCGACGTGCAGTGCAGACGGTTCTCCCACATCATACTCCGCAAATGCGGTGTCAGTCGATCTCAACTACGACCTTTTCATTGTGTCTCACCGCACCTGCACGCATTATAGTTCTGATAGCCTTTGCAATGCGGCCCTGCTTGCCTATGACCCTACCCATATCACCGGGAGCGACGTGCAGATGATACACGATAGTACCGTCCTCACGGGGTTCATCGGCGCTTATCTCGATAGCCGATTTATCCTCGACAAGCTCTTCCACCATTGCGTACAATAGTTCTTTCATAACTGCCTCCGGAAAATCAGCCTATGCCGTTGATCTTTAAGAGCTTCTTGACGGTGTCGGTAGGCTGTGCGCCGTTCTTGAGCCACTGCTGAGCCTTTTCGTTATCTATCTTGATAACAGACGGCTCCTTTGTGGGATCATAGTAACCGATCTCCTCGATGAAGCGTCCGTCTCTCGGATAACGGGAGTCCGCAACTACCACTCTGTAGAAAGGAGCCTTCTTGGCGCCCATTCTTCTGAGTCTGATCTTTACTGCCATTGTGTTTCACCTCCGTATTTTATTCTGATGTATGGCAATGCTTACAGCATCATACCCTGTTAAAAACCGCCGGGGAAGCCCCCGCCCATTCCGCCTAAGCCGCCCATTCCGCGCAGCATCTTCATGGCGTTGCGCTTGCCGCCCTTGCCGTTCATCTGCTTCATCATCTTCTGCATCATATCGAACTGCCTGAGCAGGTTGTTCACGTCCTCGACTTTAGTGCCGGAGCCCGCGGCTATGCGGCGCTTGCGTTTCGCGTCAATGATGGAGGGCTTTTCGCGCTCCTTCTTTGTCATGGAGAGTATTATCGCTTTGGTGCGCGGCATTTTCCGCTCATCGATATCCTCTTCCTTTACCTTTCCGCTTAAGCCCGGTATCATGTTGATGAGGGAAGAGACGCTTCCCATTTTCTCTATCTGCTCGAACTGCGCCAGCAGGTCGTTCATATCGAACTTGCTTGTCTGGAGCTTCTTGGCGAGCTTTTCGGCTTCCTTCTCGTCGTAGGTCTCCTTGGCTTTCTCGATTAGGGAGAGAACATCTCCCATGCCGAGAATGCGGTTTGCCATTCTGTCGGGGTGGAATACCTCGAGGTCGTCGAGCTTTTCACCAGTACCGGCGAACTTTATAGGCTTTCCGGTGACGGAGAGCACGGACAGCGCCGCGCCGCCTCGTGTATCGCCGTCGAGCTTTGTGAGAATAACGCCTGTTATCTCGAGTGTCTCGTTGAAGGTCTTTGCCACGTTCACAGCGTCCTGACCTGTCATGGAATCCACGACCAGCAGTATCTCATTCGGGGTTGTCTCCGCCTTTATATCCCGAAGCTCGTTCATGAGCTCCTCGTCGATATGCAGACGTCCCGCCGTATCGAGCAGAACAACGTCGTGACCGTTGTCCTTTGCGTATCTGATGCTTTCCTTCGCGATCTTCACGGGGTTTTCCTGCCCCATTTCGAATACCTTCACATTTGCCTGCTCACCCACGACCTTCAGCTGTTCGATAGCCGCGGGACGGTAGATGTCGCACGCTACCAGCAGCGGTCTGCGGTTCTGCGCCTTGAGGTATTTTGCGAGCTTGGCGGAGTGGGTGGTCTTACCTGCGCCCTGCAAGCCGCACATCATGATGACACAGGGGGGCTTCGAGGGGAAATCTATCCTCGCGTTCGTGCCGCCCATGAGCTTGACGAGCTCCTCGTGAACTATATCTATTACCTGCTGAGCGGGGGTAAGGCTCTCCATTACCTCGACGCCGACGGCTCTCTCGGAGACGTCCGCGACGAACTTCTTTACTACCTTATAGCTTACGTCCGCCTCGAGGAGCGCCATTTTTACCTCGCGCATAGCTTCATTGACGGTCTTTTCGTTCAGCTTTCCGTAGCCCTTGAGGTTTTTAAAGACCTTGCCGAGCTTTTCGGACAATCCTTCAAATGCCAACGCGTTCACTCCTCCTTTACAGCAGACTCCTTATTTCTTCGATCAGCGACAGGCTTACCGGGTCATCGGCGCGGCTTGCCGTGAGCGTATCGAGAAGCCCGGATATCTTCCTGAACCTTCCCGCGAGCCCGAGCTGTTCCTCCAGCTCGTCGAGGCGCTGCTCGCTGCTGTGTATGCAGCCCATTACCGCCTGTCTTGTCACACCGGTCGTCTCGGCTATCTCACCGAGGGAAAGGTCGTCGTTATAGTACATATCCAGTGTATCGCGCTGTTTTTCAGTGAGCAGCGGGGAATATATATCGAAAAGTATCGTATAACCGAGGTCTTTGGACATATCCCGCACCTTCTCAGAGTTCTTTCCGACCGGGTGTAAACCTCCCGGACTTTACAGCTATATCTATTATATCACAAAATCCCGATTTGTCAAGCATTTTTTCAAAAAAATATTTTTGCGAAAATTTCAAAAAAAAGGTGACAAAATTAAAAAAGTGTGATATAATGTTTTTGAGCAATTTTACCTTATTGCGTTACATATACATACATATATATTTATTTGTGAATACAGGAGTTAAAGAATGAAGCGCGAGCTCCGTAAAATTACATATATACTGCTGACCGCGGCGATACTGCTCGCGTCGGGCTGTGGGAACAGTACTCCCGCGCCTGCCGTGACAGATGCTGCTCCGGCGTCCGTTACCGAGACATCTGCGGCTGCTGCCGATGAAGCCCCGGAGACTTCTGCTGCGCCCGATACTGCGGAGGACAGCGGGGAAGATGAGATGACCTCCGACAGTGCGGAGACCTCCGCGGAGCCTGAGGAGAGTACCGCTGACGAGCCTGCGGAGACTGCGGAGACCACGGAGACGACCGCGGAAATTTCCGCCGAGGCTGTGACTGCCACTTCCGCCGAGGCTGTGACTACCACTGCCGTTGAGGCTGTGACAACGACCTCCGCCACCTCCGCGGCGACTACGACCACTACCGCCGCGGAAACAACAACAACGACGACCACCACGACAGCGGCGACCACCGCCGCACCGGCTCCCGCCGCGCCCTCGCCGCCGCAGATAAACCCGGTATCCTCGCCCGGTACGAGCACATTCAAGGCGGACAATATAGTGTTCGATTACTCAAACGCGGGAAAGGGCTACGTTTCTGTGGATTACAGCGGCACGACACGTCTGAAGCTGCTGCTGAAGCTCGGCTCCTCGCAGTTCGACTACGATATCTACCCCGGCAGGGGTGTCCAGTACATAACTCTCGCGCAGGGCAGCGGGAGCTATAACGTCGAGATATACGAGATGCTCGACAACGGCAAATTCATCAACTCGGTGAATGAGAGCTTCAGCGCAAGCATTGCCGACGAGATAAATATGTTCACATACCGCAATTTCTATATTGAGTTCGACGCGGATTCCGCCTGCGTGGCTAAGGCTTCGGAGGTATGCGCGGGCTGCGCGTCCTCGCTCGACAAGATAGCGGCGGTATTCAAGTATGTGACCGACAACATAACCTATGACAAGCAGAAGGCTGCCACAGTGACAAGCGGGTACATTCCCGATCCCGACAAGGTGCTTGCCGCGAAAACGGGTATCTGCTTCGACTACGCCTCCCTCACGGCGGCAATGCTCCGCTCGCAGGGTGTCCCGACCCGCCTCATCACAGGCTACGCGAGCCCGAACATCTACCACGCGTGGAACGAGGTGTATGTCCCGAACACGGGCTGGATAGCCGTGGAGATAATGCTGGACGGGACGGGCTTCAAGCGCATCGACGCCACCTTCTACGCAAGCGCCGCGAACAAGCAGTCCTTCGCCGAATACATTGCGAATTCAAGCAACTACTCGAACGTTTATATATATTAAATATAAAGGAGTACGGATATGGCAAAGATAAAAAAGCTCGACCATGACGAGGTCTCTTATTTCTGCGAACAGCTCTCGCTGATAATCAACGCCGGGATACCGCTGTCCGAGGGCGCGGAGATGATAGGAGACAATGCCGACGACGGTGTCGTGACAGCCGTGGCTAAGGAGATGTCAGGGAAGCTGACCGAGGGAGCAACGCTGTTCGAGGCTATGGACGAGAGCGGCGCGTTCCCGCCCTACGCGGTGAATATGGTGAAGATCGGCACCCTCTCGGGACGGCTCGACGACGTGCTGAAGGGACTCTCGGAGTACTATGAGCAGATGGCGGACAGGCTCCGCAATATCCGGAGCGCCGTGCTGCACCCGCTTATCCTGATAGCGATGATGGCGGCGGTGATGCTGGTGCTGATACTCCAGGTAATACCGATGTTCTCGGATATATTCGGACAGTTCGACAGCAGCGTGAGAGAAGCTGTGACGGCGAGCGTGCAGTATGCCTACACCACCGGCTTCATCATTCTCACGGTGCTGGGCGTGATACTGATAGTTTCGCTGGTAATAGCGCTCCTTTCGCGTATACCGAAGATAAGAAACTCTCTCTCCGCGTTCGTGTCGCGCTTCTTTGTAACGAAAAAGGCCGCGGGCTTCTTCTCGCAGGCAAAGTTCGCGTCGGCTATGAGCATGATGGTGTCCAGCGGCATTGAAGCCTCGGAGGCTCTCGAGAATGTGATGCTCCTCATCAACGACCGTGACATGAACCGCCGCATCGACAAGTGCCGCGAGCAGGTCATAGAGGGCGAGCCCTTCGCGGACGCTCTCAATGAGGCTAAGCTCCTGCCGCCGGTATATTCCCGTTCGCTGAAAATGGCGTACAAGTCCGGCTCCTTTGACGAGGCTTGGAAGAAGATAAGCGTGCGCTGCACGGACGAGGCGAATGCCACCAGCGAAAATCTGGTATCGGTGATAGAGCCGATAATGATAGCGATAATGGCGGTGCTTATCGGCGCGATACTGCTCACGATAATGCTGCCGATGATGGATATAATGTCGGTGCTCGGATAAACGGGAGGCGCGGCTGAAATGAGAGGAAAGAAAGCATACAGGATACGGACATTCCTGAGCGTGCTCGGTGTACTGGTGTTCGCGGCGCTCCTGCTGTGGCTGATAGTCGGGATAAACAGCGCCCGCACACTTACAGAGGAGGTCCGCCTGGACAACGTCCGCCAGTCGGTGGTGAACGGCGCGGTGCTCTGCTACTCGGTGGAGGGCGTATACCCGGAGGATATCGGTTACCTGAAGGATAACTACGGCGTCAGATATGACGAGGGCAAATATCTCGTACATTACAGATACATAGCTGCGGACATTATGCCGGCGGTAAATGTGTTCGTCAGTGAACAGAACAGCGGGGGTTGAGTATGCGGAGCCTGTTGGGAAGAAGACTCGCGAACTCCGTGAACTCGGTGGGGAGCATGATACTGTTCCTGCTGTTCGCGGTATGTTCGCTCATAATAGTCGCGGCGGGTGTCAGCACCTACACGCGCATTTCGGATAATTACAGCCATACGTTCAGTTCGTCCGCCGCGGTGAGATACGTCACCAACAAGATACGCGGAGCGGACAGCGTTGTGCTGTCCGGCGACGGTAAGGGGCTCATTGTCTATAACGGCGAGTCTGCCTGTATAATAATGAACGCCGACACCGGGGTAGCCGAAAAGACTATCCGCGCCACGGCGGAGCCGGATTACTCGGGCGGGGATATCATATTCCCCTCGGTAAGGCTGATCGTGGAGGAAGAGGACGGCGGAGTCTATAACATCACGGTCTATTCGGGCAGACGAGCCTATTCGGCGCTCTGCCGGAGCAGGGGGTGACAGGTCTGCTTAAATTGAAAAGAAACAGAAGAAGGATACCGATGAACCTGTTCTTTGTCGAGCTGCTGGTGGTGCTGGCGTTTTTCAGCATTTCGGGCGCGGTCATACTGCGTATGTTCGTGGCTGCCGACCGCAACGCGGTGAGGAGCGCGGCTATCGAGGGGGCAATGCTCGATGTGCAGTCCTTTTCGGAGGTATATGCCGTTACGGGTGATATGAAGAAGGCGGCAGACCGCGTCTACGGCGCGGAATGTCTCGTGGCGGGAGCCGACGGCAGCCGCACGGTGGTACTCGACGAGAACGGCAAGCCCCTCATAACCAACGAGGGCAGGGAAGCATACGGCAGGATATGGGTGCAGCTCTATGAGACAGTCGAGCGCACCGACGCGGGGAGGTATTCCGAGACCGAGGTGGCTGTGTTCATGCGTACCACGGAAGCGGAGGAGATCTACCGACATACCTGCTCCGCGTATATACCCTCCTTCGCGGAGATAAACGAAGAGAACGGAGGCGGGGAAGATGAGTGAGGAAAAACGTGATGCCTCCGTCAGCATAGGCGGCATGGGAACGGGCTATGTCTCGCTCATCATGATATTCGTCGCTATATGCTTAAGCGCTCTCGCGGCTCTGTCATTCTCCGCGGCGGGAATGAACGAGGAGCTTCGCAGCAGGAACCGCAGCAACTCGGCAGCTTTCTACGAAGCGGAAAATCGTGCCAACCGCGTACTCATGCAGCTGGACGAAGCGGCGTATGAGGCGGCGGAGAGCGGGCTGTTCATGACCTTCGCGGATACCGAGATAGACGGCGTTACCGTGACCCCGTGTCCCGACGGCTACACAGCTTCGTGGACCGACACCGTCACGGATAAGCTCGACCTTGTGTGTTCCGTCACAGTGTATTTGAGTCCGGAGCTCCACGACGGCAGGCGATACAGCATCGACAAGTGGGAGACCGTTCCCGCAGGCACATCAGCCGACGTTCCCCTGAACGTGTGGAACGGAGAATTCTGAAAGTGAAAACTGAATATTGAAGGATCGTGTGACAGCGGGAGCGTGTCTGCTCCTGCCGAAGAAAAGTAAATAATTCGCTTGAAAGGGATATACGACAATGAAAATCATCGACATTCTGAAAGAAGCAGCTTCAATGAACGCCTCTGACGTGTTCCTCATTACCGGCGCGGTGCTAAGCTACAAGGTTTCCGGAAAGCTCGTGCAGAAGGAGGGCGGGGAGATACTCAAGCCCGATATGACGAGGGATCTGGTGCTCCAGATCTACGATGTGGCTAACATTGACCTGCCCGACGGACAGGATATCCGCCGGGAGCTGGATTTCTCCTTCGCTGTTGCGGGCGTCGGGCGATTCAGAGCCAACATCTACCGTCAGCGCGGCTCGTACTCCGCGGTGCTCCGTTTCGTACCCTTCGAGCTGCCAAAGGCTTCCGACCTCGGCATACCCGACTCCGTTATGGAGCTTGCCAACAGCAAGAACGGCATAGTGCTGATAACCGGCTCGGCGGGCAATGGTAAGTCCACAACCCTCGCGTGCCTTATCGACTACATAAATACAAACCGCAGCGGACACATTATTACAATAGAAGACCCGATAGAGTTCCTGCATCGCCATAAGAAGTGCATAATCAGCCAGCGTGAGATCAATATTGACACCAACAGCTACCTCGACGCGCTCCGCGCGGTGCTCCGCCAGTCTCCCGATGTTATCCTGCTCGGCGAGATGCGCGACTATGAGACTATCAATGTCGCTATGACAGCCGCCGAGACCGGACAGCTCGTTTTCTCCACTCTGCACACCCTCGGCGCCGCTAATACTATCGACCGTATCATAGATGTATTCCCGACCAGCCAGCAGCATCAGATCCGCATACAGCTCTCAATGGTGCTGAAAGCGGTCATCTCGCAGCAGCTTCTGCCCTCCGTTGACGGAAAGCTCGTTCCTGCGTTCGAGATAATGACCATGAACAGTGCTATCCGCACAATGATACGCGAAGAAAAGACCCACCAGATCGACGCGGTCATCCAGTCCTCCCAGGGCATGGAGACAATGGACAACTGCATCGTAAATATGTTCAGAAAGGGCATCATAACCGCCGAGACGGCTGTTGAGTATGCGTATAATCCTGAGCTCATGGCGAAAAGGACACAAATTTAACAATTTTTTGAAAATCGAGCGTTTTTCACTCCCCGTTTTTGCGGGGAGTGAAATTTTTTGTAACTGTGTAAACATTTACTGCCTTGAAATACCATGGTAAATTTGTAGAGCTGTGCCATAAAAATAAGCTGAAATTTGTGCAATATACCGATAACGAGTTTCTTTGAGGTTACGATCCAAAAACGAGTAAAAACGGAATGAAATGAGTAAAAAGGGTGAGGAAAAACTCTTGACTTTGCGAAATAAATGTTATATATTAAGATTAAAGCAAGGGGAGAGGTATAGGATCCCTGCGATGGTTTGGAGAAAAATCCGAAGATAAAGGAGTGGTTAGAATGGATATTCGCAGCAGAAGAGCATTAAGCAAAGCTATTGCGGCACTTGTATTCTCTGCAGCAGTTACCGGCGGCGTTGCCGGCAATGTATCCGCAGGCGCGTATGACGGCAGCACAGGAGATGACGGCGTCAAGGATGAGCTCGACCTCGGTACTTCCGTAAAGAGCCTTCTCGGTACTGCGAGCAATTACAATGTGTTCCTCAGCGGAAATTACAGACAGACGATCCATAACAATGTCGACGCAGGCGACGGACAGGGCGTTCTCGCTGTCGGCGGCAATTATGATGTCGGCGTTTCCAACAGCCAGAAGTGCGCAAGCGCTACCGTAGCAGGCAATGTTACAGGTACGATCGACGGCGCGGCTTACACCGGCGCTAACTGCAATGTAGACTTTGAGAGCGCATTTGCGGAGCTCAAGAGCACAAGCGCTGCTATCGCGTCAGTTGAGGCTACCGAAGGCACATCGGTTGAGAATGCTTACGGCACTATCACAATGACAGGTACAAATGCCGATGTCAATGTGTTCAACTTCACGGTTGCCGAATGGAACGCTCTCAAGGGCGGCAATGCGGGAACCGCGGCGTGCGCTTTCCAGGGACTCTATTTCAAGGTTCCGGACGGCTCCACGGTAGTAGTAAATATCACTGGCTCCGGTCCTATCGACCTCACATTTAACTGGGGAGTTACATACAGCTCCACCGGTCAGCTGACCTCCGGCAACAAGTACGGCAATTCCAAGGTACTCTTTAATATACCAGACGGCAACAATGTCGTTATCGGTTCCGGCGTAGGCACACTGCTTGCTCCCGAGTCCGACATAGTTTCCAGCAACTACGCTCCCCTGAACGCTCACTATGAGGGTCAGGTGATCGGACGTTCCTTCTCCGGCAACATCGAGTTCGGTTCTTCCACCTTCGATGATACCGATATTTCGAACTATGTAAATCCTGTAGTTGAAGAAGAGACGGAAGAGGAAGAAACTCCTGCTGAGGAGACGACTGAAGAGACCGAGGAGACCACCGAGGAGACAGAAGAGACTTCCGAGGAGACCACAGCAGAAGAGGAAGAGACTCCTGCTGAAGATGAGCTCAACTTAGAAGAGATCACATACGGCGAAGAAACTCCAACGGAAGAAACAACAGCTGAGACCGAGACTCCTGTAGATGAAGAGACTGATTATGAAGAGATCACGGTTCCTCAGGAGACAGAGATCGACTTCCTTGTAACAACAGCTCCCGAGGTAACGGAAGTTGAGGAAGATACAACTGTTGAAGAAGAAACTACTGCTGAAGAGACAACAGTCGAGGAAGAAGCTCCTGTTGAAGAGACAACAGTCGAGGAAGAAGCTCCTGTTGAAGAGACAACAGTAGAGGAAGAAGCTCCTGTTGAGGAAACAACAGTCGAGGAAGAAGCTCCTGTTGA
>CAJOMV010000064.1 GCA_905235805.1 uncultured Ruminiclostridium sp. | reverse complement strand
GAGAGGGAGAGGGGGAGGGAGGGAGCGCCTTTCCTCGCGGAAAGGGGCTTCCTTCCTCCCCCTCTCCCTCTTTCCCCGCAACTCACAAGCCGAGTTTGATGATCTCATTGAAGCCGAGGTTTTTAGTGCGGGTATAGATCTTATCCGATTTTTTTGGATTTGGGACGAGAACAAGGGTAACGTCACTGTCGGGCTCGAGCTCGGCTGACTTTGCTATTGCGGCGAGGATATCCTCGGTCTTATACAGAATAGCGGTCTTTTTGCGCTTATCGCCGAGAGCGACCTTGTTCTCGGACACAATGGAGAAGATACGCTCGAAGCCTATCGAGAAGCCTACCGCGGGGATATTCTCTCCCGTAAATCTGCCGATGAGACCGTCGTAGCGTCCGCCGCCTGCTATTGTGCCGCCGAACTCCTCGCTTGCCACCTCGAATACCGTGCCGGTGTAGTAGCCCTGCCCGCGCACGAGTGACGGGTCATAGACTACCGCGTAATCGGTAGAGAGCTTGTCGGCAGTCTCTATGATCGTGCGGAGCTGCGAAAGAGCGTCCTTCGCCTCGTCGGAGCAGTACCGCTCCATGTCGTCGAGGGTGATGCTGCCCTTTTCGAGCAGCTCGCGGAGCGCTGCTATCGCGGTTTCCGGCATTCCCTTCTCGGTGAGCTCCGCGGCAACGCCGTCCGCACCTATTTTGTCGAGCTTGTCAAATGTGACGGAGACCGTGTCGAGGCTGTCCTCCGGGAAACCCATGGTTTTCAGGGAATCGCGGAGTATGCGGCGGTCGTTCACTCTGATGAAGAACTTGCCTATGCCTATCCTGCCGAGAGCCTTCGCGGTTACTGAAATAAGCTCGATCTCGGAGCATATCGAATCTGAGCCGAGAATGTCAATATCGCACTGCACAAACTCGCGCAGCCGCCCGCGCTGGGGTCTCTCGGCGCGGTAGACCTTGTCTATCTGTATGCACTTGAACGGTGTGGGCAGGCTGCTGCGATTATTCGCGTAATACCGCGACAGCGGCAGCGTCAGGTCATAGCGCAGCCCGAGATCGCAGAGCTCCTTTTCGTCAACGGGAGTCTTGTCAAGTGCCTCGGTGAGCTTCTCACCACGCTTCAGTATCTTGAATATGAGATTGAGATTATCGCCGCCGTCGCTTTTGTCGAGGTTCTCGGCACTCTCGACAGCGGGGGTGTATATGCGGGTGAACCCGCAGCTCGTGTATGTCTCGAGTATCATAGCAGTGAGCTTGTCGCGGAGAGCCGCAGCCTCCGGCAGATATTCCTGCATACCCTTCTGTGGTTTGATATTCACTTATTATTCTCCTTCTTCGTCTTTGTGGTGTTCCTTCTTCACTTCGTACATTCTCGAATCGCTGATGTGCATAAATCTGTCCATATCCGCGTTCTTGCCGTCGTGTACCGCCGTGCCGACGCTCATGGTCACGGGCAGCCCGTCAGCCGAGAATATGCGCTGTATCGTGCGCTCGAGGACCGCTGTGTACTCCTTTATCTCCTCGTCGCCGAGCATTCCCGGCAGTACCAGCGCGAACTCATCTCCTCCGAGCCTTGCGTTCTCCGCCTTCGGGAAGAGGGTCTTTATGGCATTTGCGGTCTTTATGAGGACCTCGTCGCCCTTCTGATGCCCGTATTTGTCGTTCACATACTTGAAGCGGTCGAGATCCATATAAAACAGCGTCATCGGCTCAAGAGCGTGCTCGGACAGATAGTTGTAGAAATAGCGGCGGTTGTACATTCCCGTCAGCATATCGGTGTTCGCCGCCTTGAGAATGGACTGCTCATACGCGCGCTGATAGGTAATATCGGTCATTATCAGGAAGTATCCCGAAATGTTGTCGAAGAAATCCCTGATCTCCTGCAGGCGAAGAAGATACGATCTGTCCTCGGCGCCGAGATGTATCTGTATCTCCTGCATGATGAGCCGGTCATTGTCACTGCCTATCTTCTCCGTGACGATTTTGCAGTTCTTCTGCCGCCAATCAGCGAACAAGAAGCCGCTCATCTTGTCCTTTTCGACTCCCGCAATCTCCATGAAGGAGTTGTTCATCTTGACTACCTTCATCTCCGCGGTGAAAATTATCATCGGGAACGGCATATTCTCGACGAGTATATCGAGCTCGATGCCGAGGTTTGAGAAATTCGTCACGTCATGCCCTACCCCGACAGTCCCGAAAACATTCCCGAACATATCGTAGACAGGGGTCTTGTAGGTGGTGAGCTGCTTCATGCCCTCACGGGTCTGCACGGGCTCGTCGCAGATGAACGTCTTTCCAGTGCGTATCGCAGTTTCCTCGGACTCCGCGCAGGCGAACTCATTGCCCTCGGCGGGGCGGGGAGCGTCCCAGATAAAGAAATGGTCGCGTCCGATGATATCCTCGCGTTTTTTATGGACTACCTCGGTGAAGGCGCTGTTGACCATGGTATGTATGCCGTCGAGCCGCTTGAACCACAGCATATCGGGCACTGTGTCTATGGTAGTGTAGAGGGTATGCTCAAATACCCACGCGTCGAACTGATAAGCGCTCGCGCGGAGTACACGCTCGAAACGCGCTCTTATCTCATCGGTGTCGCCGGTATCCCACACGTCCTCTATGTCGTCGGTGAGCTTTGCCTTTCCGACGTATATGAAGCGCAGATTGTGGCGGGTAAGCTTTCTGAGCTTCTCTATGCGCGCATAGTCGTCGGTTATGACCATGTGAGCGTGGTCATCGGCAAACTCCGTCACGGAGCCGTCTGTCCTGTCCGAGAATTCAAGTATCACATTATCCGGTTCATACGCCGACCTGAGCGCCTTGACATATTCCTGCTCCTTCAGCTCGGCATATACGGTAAGCTTAAGACTCATCATAGAACAAGCATTTCCTTTCGGTCTTAATAAATACAATTAAGATTATTATAACACTCGGGAACTTTTTCGTCAATCCCTTTTAATTGTTGCATTCGCACAATTTTTGCCCTCATTTTCGGGATTTTCTTGTCAAGCGGAGCGATCGGGGCGGTATAAAATCAAAAATTTTTCAAAAAATCAAAAAAATTCGGCAAATTCCCTTGACAAATCGGTTTCTATATGATAAAATGTCATAGTATCAACGAGAGAGTGCTCGTTGACCGAATACAAAGGGTAAACCAATTTATGGAGAAGTCGCGTAGTTGGTCGAGCGCGCGCGATTGGAAATCGCGTAACCGTCAAAAGCGGTTCGAGGG
>CAJOMV010000063.1 GCA_905235805.1 uncultured Ruminiclostridium sp. | reverse complement strand
GCCCGACAATTTTAAAGAGCCTGATTAGGAAACTGCTTTATTCATATTGGACGGTGTTTGCTACAGGTGTCAGGGTTTGACGGGTACTTATATTAAATTTTAGTCGGAATTACAAACTCCGGCTGATCCCCTGCAAAGAAAAAACCGAAGCTTTTTACAGCTCCGGTTTTTTCGGGAAAAGGAATATAATTATGTTGGAGAGGTGTTTGTATTAAAGTTGTTCGGCTGCTGTCCGTCCTGACCGTTCCGGTCACCGCCGAAGCCTCCGCGTCCGCCGAACCCGCCTCTGCCGCCGCCGAAGTTCTCACCGTCTGGTCTCTGCGGCATCTCGCCGTTCCCGGGCATCTGAGGCATTTCACCGTTCCCGGGCATCTGCGGCATCTCGCCATTCATTTCAGGAGAACTGCCGGAAGGAGCCTGCCTGTCATTTGTGTTATCGGAGTTGTCTGCGCTGCTGTTATTATCAGGGTTCCCGGAATTCCTGCCTCCGAAACCTCCTCCGAAACCACCGCGCCCGCCTCCTCCGAAGCCGAATCCGCTGCTCGCTCCGTAGATGTTGGAGGTCATCTCAACGGAGTAGTCGTTACCGTTGACGGAAACGGTGTAGGTATTGCCTGACTGTATCTCGGGAGCGCTTATGACCGCGCACTGGTAGTTCTTTTCGGGAGTGTAGGAGAGGATAACATTTCCGCTGCTGTCGGTCAGTGTTATTTCCGTGCCGCCGGAAACAGTGGAATCAAATATGTAGAGAATCGAGCCCTGTGTGGAATCGGAGCCGAAGTTTTCAGCCATTCCCGTCGAGCCCGCCGCTACTATATACCCGCCTGTTATGGTAGCTTCGATACCGGAGTCGAGAGCTCCGTTCCCGGAGTTGGTCGGACCGCTTACGAATGTCCTACCTCCTGTAACATACAGGTAGCCGTTCGAGTCAAGCCCGTCGCCGTCGGCATTTACATATATCTCGCCGTCTGAAATGGTGAGCTTCGCGTTCGAGTCGGTATCCATCATTCCCCAGCCGCCGTTGGTGGTCTCACCGCCAGCCGCGTTCATGCCGTCGTCGGACGCTCTGACGCTTACCTTGCCGCCGCTTATCTCTATGATCTCGCCCTCAATGCCCTCATAGCTCCCTGTGATGTTCACTGTGCCGTCGGAGATGAGGACAGTGCTGTCTGCGTGTATGCCGTCGTCGCCGGAGCTTGCGGTCACGGAGCCGCCGCCTACATTCACAGAGACTGCCGCGTGTATCGAATCATCGGAGGAGTCAATATTGAAGGTGCCGCCTGTTATAGTTACGGACGCGTCGGACTTGATGCCCTTAGCGGACTCCGATGTCGACCCGTCACTTGCAGCCGAAGCGTCACGGTCCCAGCGGAACCCGCCGCCGAAGTTGTCGCCCTGATGTGCGGGAGCGTTTGCCCCACCACCGTCGCTTGTGATATTGAAGGTGCCGTCGGTGACTGTGACCTCACCGTTTGCGTCGATAGCGTCATTGCCGCTGTTTATCGTGATATCCCCGCCGCAGACGTACACGAAAGCCTTCTCGGGCTTGTCGGTATTCTCGGCGTGTATGCCGTCGGTGCCGCTTGTGATATCTATGGTGCCGCCCGCTATGCGGACGCTCTCCTTGCAGTCTATGCCCTTGGAGGCGGAGGTTATGCTGTATGTTCCGCTCGTGAACTTGAGGTCGTCCTTGCAGACAACGCCGTGCTTCGTCCCCGAGCTGATATTCAGAGTGCCTTCGCCGTTGAAGGTGAGGTCGGACTTCGCGAATACCGCGCCGTCAACGTTGATGTCACCGTCCGCGGAGAATTCCCCTGTGGAAGCGAGCGTATTTGTGCTGCCTGCGGTCGTGGTAACGAATACCTTGTCGGCGTTCTTCACATACAGCGCCGCGCTGCCCTGACAGGTCACGGAGGCGTTGTCGAGCACTATCTGTATTTTCGCGTCATCAGCAGCGTCAACGATGATCTGTCCGTCAGCTATAGTCCCTGTTATACGGTATGTCCCCGCCTCGGTTATCCTGATGACGTTACCTTCGGCGACTGCGCCGCTGCCGGAGACCGAGCCGCCGTCGGAAGCGAACTTCACCTCCACAGCGTCGGAGAACTCCGTCCTGTAATCCCGGTCGGTGAACATATCGGAAGCGTCCGCTGTCTCGACAGCGCTGTCCACGCTCGCGGTGACTGCCGCGGTCACGGACTGCTTTTCCGTACTGTCGGCAGCGCCGGTAGTCTCAGCCTCGGTACTGCTCCCGGAAGCAGCGGTCTCTGTCGCCTCCGTCGCCGCTGTATCCATGCTCGTACCACAGGAAGCGAGAGCCGCGCACATAGCGCATATAATAAGCGCTTTTACATTGTTTTTCATAACTTGTTCCTTTCCTTTTCCGCCCCGTGCAGGTTTATAATTCATTCTCCGGGTCCGCGCTCTGGAAGCCCATACTTACCTCGAGATTGCCGTTTCTTGTTCTTATCTCGTCTATAATAGCCTTCTCGGTTTTGGGTTCCTTCAGTACTATCTCATAAGTCAGCTTGTTAAGGCTGCCGAGGTTGGTGGTCTTTACCTTGGTCATCTTCCATTCGGAGGTATATTTCTCCATGATGTCGTCAAAGATCTCGCCGTAGTTCAGGTCTTCGGGAACTGTTACGGAAAGGGTCTTGCAGTTCTCTATCTTTTTCTTGCCGCCGAAGCCTGTTGCCGCGTACACGATATTGACCACGCACATTATCAGGGTGAAGAGTGCTCCGAAGCCCGGATAACCCATTCCGCAGGCAAGACCGGAAGCCATAGCGAGGAATACCGCGCTTATCTCCTTTGCTGTCCCGGGAGCCGAACGGAAGCGAATGAGGGAGAACGCGCCCGCCACAGCGAGACCTGCTCCGAGACTTCCGCTGACCATCATGATGATGACTGCCACGATCGCGGGGATAGTTGCTATCGTCACCACGAAGCTCCTGCTGTAATCCGACTTGTACATATACGCCAGAGCCATTATAAGCCCCAGCACGAGAGCCGCTCCCACGGCTATCAGGAAATTACCGATATTCAATGTCGATGCGGTAGTTGTATCAATAATGTTGGAAAATACACTGTCAAGCACAGTAAACACCTCTTTCGTTGATCTTTATAGTATTCCTTTCCGCGATAAGCGTCCGGTACGCGGTACCGTATTTGGAGAAGGAGACCTGTCTTATCTCCAGCTTGCTGAGAAGCTCCGCCAGCCACAGCGGCATTGAAGCGCCGACCTTTATCTCCATGAGGGACTGACCGGGCTCGAGGAGGTCTCTGCCGTTCGGGTGGGAGGTGAGTCTTGTTCTGTCTGTTCTCCAGAGAATGTTCTTATCTAAGGTTATCCGAAGTCCCGGGTCTTCCTTGCAGAAGTAAGCTGTCCTGTCGTAGCAGAGATACATTGCGGGAACAAGTCCGCCGTAGTACTTCACGAAGTATGCTATCTCCTTTTCTATCTGACCGTCGCTGTTCGGGAGGGGAGCCTTGCCCGCGAGGAAATCCACAGCCTCGTTCTGTCTGATGGAGATACGTCTCTTATAAACGACGCCCTTGTACTTTTTCTTGAGCTCCATGAATATCTTACCGTCCTCGGTAGTTCTGCCGTAGCTTCTTATTCTGAGCTTTTCCTTATATACCGGCTTGTTGAGGGAGGTGCGTATAAGCCGGAAGTCGGGGGTATCGTAGTAGACGTTGCATATAGTGCTCTCGCCGTGCTCATCGGGTATCATGTGCTCCTCGAACGCTTTCTCGAGTGCTTCTCTCTGCTTAGCGTTTATAAGAAACTTTATTTCTCTTCTCTTAAATACTGTAATATCCATGGCTCATTCTCCTTTCTGATTTCCTTTCCCTTTGTCTGACTTTATTGTAGCACCCGAACTTAAATTCAACTTAAACTTTGTATGTATTTTCTGTGAAAATATTAGTTCGCTGCTTTTCCGCGTTTTCTCCCCTTGTTTGACTATATTCTAACATTCCAACTTTAATTCAACTTAAAGAAAAGGTGAACATTATGTGAAAAATCCACTTTTACGGGGCAGGGAAAGTGTTCTTTTTGAAAGACAAGGCAGTAAAAAGCCTGTCATATATTGCTATATGACAGGCTTTTGCTATTATTTCTTTTCAAATTTGTGCTTAACTCCGCCGGGTGCATGGCGAAGCAACTAAGTTTAGGCTCAAGCCCTTTTTAAAGGTGGTCTCCCCGCTGGGGAGGTGGAGCTTTTGCGAAGCAAAAGCCACAGAGGGTCACGG
>CAJOMV010000062.1 GCA_905235805.1 uncultured Ruminiclostridium sp. | reverse complement strand
GCTTCGTGCTTTGAGCGCTCGAGTGGGTCGCTGGTTTTTCGCTTAAATGCGCGCGTCCATGCGCGCCTTTGGCGAAAAACTCAAAGCCTCGTGCTTTGAGCGCTCGAGTGGGTTCCCTCCCGTCTGTCGGTAAGCCCCCTCTGGCTCCTTTGTCGCCACCTCCCCCAGTGGGGGAGACACCCTTGACCTCACTCTTCTTCCGAAAAGAGCAATTGCTCCGCGTGCACCCCGTTAGCGTCTGCGTCTGACGGGTAGAAAGGGATAGAAAAAGCCTGTCATTTCAGTGCGGAATGACAGGCTTGAATCATATTTCGGACTTTCGTGCATCAAAGACCGCAGAGAGCCTTTGTATCTCTTGCGATAAGGAGCTCTTCGTTGGTGGGGATCACCCACACCTCGGTCTTGCTGTCGGGTGTGGAGAGCTTGCAGAGCTTACCGTGGATAGTAGCGTTGAGCTCTTCGTCGATCTTTATGCCGAAGTAGCTCATATCGCGGCACACATCGCGTCTTACGAGGTCGGCGTTCTCGCCGATACCGCCGGTGAAGATGACAACGTCGAGCCCGTTCATGGCTGCTGCGTAAGCGCCGATGTACTTCTTGATACCGTAGCGGAGTATCTCGCCCGCGAGGATAGCGCGCTTGTTGCCCTGCGCGGCGGCAGCCTCGACATCGCGGTTATCGCTGGACACGCCGGAAACTCCGAGGAAGCCGGACTTCTTGTTGAGGTATTCCGCCATTTCGGGAGCGGAGAGACCGAGCTTATCGGCAACGAATGTTACCGCGGAGGGGTCTACGCAGCCGGAGCGTGTTCCCATGAGAACGCCGTCGAGGGGAGTGAAGCCCATGGAGGTATCTACCGACTTGCCGCCGTCTACTGCAGTAATGGAGGAGCCGTTTCCGAGGTGGCAGGAAACTATCTTGAGGTTCGCGAGGTCCTTGCCGGTCTCCATAGCGTACTTCATGGTAACGAAGCGGTGAGATGTGCCGTGGAAGCCGTACTTTCTTACCGCGTACTTTTCATATACCTCGTAGGGCATACCGAACATATACGCCTTTTCGGGCATTGTCTGGTGGAACGCGGTATCGAAGATAACAGCCTGCGGAACGGAGGCGGGAACTACCTTCTTGCACGCGCGCAGAGCGAGAGCGTGACCGTGGTTATGTACGGGAGCGAGCTCGCGCAGGTCGTCTATCTTGTCGATTACTTCGTCAGTAACGAGCACCGACTTCGGGAACACCTCCGCGCCCTGTACTATGCGGTGACCGACAGCCGCTATCTCGGACATACTGCCGATAACAGCCGCGTCGCCTGTGGTAAGCACCTCGACAACCTTCTCGAAAGCCTCTGTATGTGTGGGGAATTCGCAGTCCGCTTCATATTTTCTGTCATCGAAGGTAGAGTGCTTGATATGGCCGCCGATACCTATTCTTTCGCAAAGTCCCTTTGCTATGACCTTTTCGTCCGTCATCTCGATGAGCTGATACTTGAGGGACGAGCTTCCTGCGTTGATTACGAGAATGTTCATTTTTCAATTATCCTTTCATTTTTCTTGTCCGCTGTCCGCGGTAAATGTTACCATATAATTTTACACTATTTCAAAGAAAAAATCAAGAGTTTTTTGAAATAATACCAAAATATTGCGGCTGATGTCCGGGGAGCGCAAAAAACACTTGCAAAAACGGGCTCTTTGTGGTATAATATTCACCGACTTATTCTGCATAAAGGGACGGGTTTTTTATGCTTCTCATGCTTGTTGTCGTGGGACTGTACACGATAACATCTTTAAACGATAAATACGCCGTAAGCAAGGCAAAATACAACGGTGCGCAGCTGACCTTTCTCATGGCGGCGGGAACGGCACCGTTCCTCGCTATGCTGCTCCCGTGGGCGGACAGGACGCTCACCTTCACGTGGCAGGCTTTAGTCTGCGTACTGCTGCTGGCGCTCTCGAAGTACCTCGAGTTCGATATGAGCGCGCGCATTCTGAAAACCATGTCGGCTTTTGAGCTGAAGGCATGGGTGGGTATACTGCTGTTCGCCTCGTACTTCACCGACGCTGTGATGTACGGCTTCTCTCCCGACCCGTTCAAGATAATGTTCATCGTGCTTACCGTGGCGGGGCTTGTGATGATAGCCATATCCGGGCGGGAGAAGGTGGAGTACGGGAAGATCGCCGTACCGCTTCTGCTGTATCTCGCGGCGAGGTTCGGCTATGGATATGTGGTGAAGGCTGCCGAGCCGTACATATCCTCGACCCTCACCCTGCTGTTCGCGCTTATCGTGCTGGCGCTCGTTATGCTGCCCGCCGCGAAGCCTTGGACGATACCGAAGGAGAGCCCCGAGGGGATAAAGGGACTGCTGATAGTTATAGCCTGCAAGATACCGAACGCTTTCGGGCTCATGGGCGAGAATGCCGTCGCGGCGGAAAGCATGACGAACTTCGCATTTATTCCCCCGATGATACTGATAGTCATATTCATCATCGGTCTGTTCAGTAAGAGCACCCGCCCGACGGGGCTCAACCTTGCCGGGAGCATAGTCTGCATAGCGGGCATACTCGGCTTCCAGATAGCGGATATACTGATAGCGAACGGGTAAACATCAAAAGGCGCAGAAACCTTCTCCGTCCGGCAGACCGGCGAGCCGGTGGGGGTCTTTGCTTACTTTCTGCACCTGCAGGCAGAAAGTAAGTCGCCTCGCGGGCAGAATGCTCCAAAAAAGAAGGAGTGTTTCCGCGGGCAAAATAAAACTCAAACCGACAAAAATATGTTAAAAATGAGGAAACACAATGTCCGATAAGAATTATCTGAGCGAGATACGCAATTTCTGTATAATCGCCCACATCGACCACGGAAAATCCACCCTTGCCGACCGCATACTCGAGCAGACCTCGACTGTCGCCGCGCGTGACATGGAGGAGCAGCTCCTCGACAACATGGATCTCGAGCGCGAGCGCGGCATTACCATAAAAGCCCGTGCCGTGCGCCTCAACTACAAGGCGGACGACGGCAATACCTATGTATTCAATCTCATAGACACCCCCGGTCATGTCGATTTCAACTATGAGGTGTCCCGTTCGCTGAACGCCTGCGAGGGCGCTATCCTCATAGTGGACGCGTCGCAGGGCATAGAAGCGCAGACACTCGCCAACACCTACCTCGCGGTGGAGCAGGACTTAGAGGTCGTCCCCGTGATAAACAAGATAGACCTCCCTTCCGCGCACCCGGACGAGGTGAAGGAGGAGATAGAGGACGTTATCGGCATACCCGCGGACGACGCCCCGCTCATTTCCGCGAAAATGGGTATCAATATCAAGGAAGTAATGGAGAAGATAGTCTCCGCGATACCCGCTCCGAAGGGCGACCCGGACGCTCCGCTGAAGGCGCTGATATTCGACAGCTACTACGACAGCTATAAGGGCGTCATCGTGTATGTGCGCGTAAAGGAGGGCTCGCTTCGCGTGGGCGACAGGATACGAATGATGGCGACGGGCGCGGAGTTTCAGGTAGTCGAGGTCGGCTACATGGGCGCAACCAGCCTTGTTCCCTCCGATGAGCTGAAAGCGGGCGAGGTCGGCTATATCGCGGCTTCGATAAAGTCCATAGGCGACACCAAGGTCGGCGACACCGTGACCCGCTGCGATATGCCCGCCGCGGAACCCCTCGCGGGCTACAGAAGCGTCAATCCCATGGTATTCAGCGGCGTTTACCCCGCCGACGGCTCAAAGTACGGAGACCTTCGTGACGCGCTGGAGAAGCTCCGGCTGAACGACGCTTCCCTCACCTTCGAGCCGGAGACATCTATTGCCCTCGGCTTCGGCTTCCGCTGCGGATTTCTGGGGCTTCTGCACATGGAGATAATACAGGAGCGCTTGGAGCGGGAATACAACCTCGACCTGATAACAACGGCACCGTCGGTAGTGTATCAGATAGACAAGATGAGCGGCGAGACGATATTCATAGACAACCCCATGAACTTCCCCGACCCTTCCGAGATAAAGCAGGCGTATGAGCCCATGGTGGAAGCCCATGTTTATGCTCCCTCGGACTATGTGGGGAACATCATGGAGCTCTGTCAGCAGCGCCGCGGCGTGTTCAAGGATATGAAGTATCTCGATAAGACCCGCGTTGACCTGCACTACGACCTCCCGCTCAATGAGATAGTGTACGATTTCTTCGACGCTCTCAAATCCCGTACCCGCGGCTACGCGAGCTATGATTATGAGTTCAAGGGCTTTGTTCCGTCAAAGCTCGTGAAGCTGGATATACTGCTGAATGGTGATGTGGTGGACGCGCTGTCGTTCATAGTGTTCGCGGACAGCGCCTACCCCCGCGCCCGCAAGATAACCGAGCGCCTCAAGGAGCATATCCCGCGCCAGCTGTTCGAGGTCCCCGTGCAGGCTGCTGTCGGCGGCAAGATAATCGCCCGCGAGACTATCAAGGCTATGCGCAAGGACGTCCTCGCCAAGTGCTACGGCGGCGATATCACCCGTAAGAAGAAGCTGCTCGAGAAGCAGAAGGAAGGCAAAAAGCGTATGCGCCAGCTCGGCACGGTAGAAGTGCCGCAGGAGGCCTTCATGGCTGTCCTCAAGCTCGACGACGAGTAAGGCGCCTGCGGGCGCGAGTGGTCGCTTACGCTCGAGAAAAGCGGCTGGCGCCGCCAAGGGGCGGAAGGGAACCCACTTTCTCTGAGAGAAAGTGGGTTCCCTCCCTCCCCTTGACCCCTTCCACCTTCCGGAAAGAGCAACCGCTTCGCCTTGCAGATTTGATAGATTGTGCGTTGAAACAGCGCTTGTATTATATGAAAGTCGGATTATATATTCATGTGCCGTTCTGTCTGTCGAAATGTCCATACTGTGATTTCTATTCCGTGCGGTATTCGCGTGAAAAAGCACGGGAATACGCGGACGCGGTGATACGCAATGTGCGCGCTTACGGCGAACGGTACGACACCGTGTACTTCGGCGGCGGTACCCCGATACTGCTGTATGAGCATATCGGGGATATACTGAGAGCCGCGGATATTGCGGAGGGAGCGGAGATAACGGTCGAAGCGAACCCCTGCGCCGTCACGGACAGGACGGCGGAAATGCTCGCCGCGGCGGGCGTGAACAGAGTGTCCCTCGGTGTGCAGTCAATGCACGAGGACGAGCTGCGGTTCCTCGGGCGTCGGCATACCCCCGCACAGGTGCGGGACGCTTTCGCGCGGCTCAAAGCGGCGGGGATAGCGAACATCTCCGCGGATATGATGATAGGGCTCCCGGGACAGGACGAGGAGCGGATATCAGAGACCGCCGAAGAGCTCGCTCACCTCGGGGCGGCGCATATCTCGGCGTATATACTCAAAATAGAAGAGAATACCCCGTTTGCGGGAATGGATATCGCGCTGCCGGACGATGACCGCACAGCGGAGCTGTATCTGTACACCGGGAAGCTGCTCGCCGAGCAGGGCTATAAGCAGTACGAGATCAGCAATTTCACGCTGCCGGGGTATGAGTGCCGGCATAATCTGAAATACTGGCGCTGCGAGGAGTATATAGGAGTAGGCGCGGCGGCGCATTCGTACTACCGGGGAAAGCGGTTCCGCGTGCTGCCGGATACAGGGGCATTCATGGCAGCGGAAACGCAGGATACGGAGGTCACCGACGAAAACGCGGGCGGCTGGGAGGAATACGCCATGCTGCGGCTGCGGCTCTCGGAGGGTATCACCTTCGCGGACGCGGAGCGCTTCGGAAAGGCAGAAGCGCTGCGGGCGGCGGCGCAGAAGCTCCCCGCCCGTCTCGTGAGCATCTCGGAGAACGGTGTCAACCTTACCCCGGAGGGCTTTCTGGTGTCCAACGCGGTCATAGCTGAATTAGTTTTTTAGGAAAATGGAATATATCAGTATAGGAAATGTTAAAATAAAGAAGACGGCTGCTCTCGCGCCCATGGCGGGGATAGCGGACACAGCGTTCCGCACGGTGATGAAGCGCTTCGGAGCCGCGTATGTCGTCGGGGAAATGGCGAGCTGCAAGGGGCTCTGCTACAGTGACCGGAAAACGGCGGAGCTGCTTACCCTGACGGACTTCGAGCGTCCCGCGGCGATACAGCTTTTCGGCTGTGAGCCGGAGTTCGCTGAAAGGGCTGTGGAGATAGCGGAGCGGTACTCTCCCGACATAATCGACCTGAACGCGGGCTGTCCCGTGCCGAAGGTCGCGGGAAACGGCGCGGGGAGCGCTCTGATGAAGGACCCGGTGCTGTTCGGGAAAATGGTTGAGGCGCTTGTGAGGGCGTCGCACGTTCCCGTCACCGTGAAGATACGCTCGGGCTGGGACGCGGAGCACATCAACGCCTGCGAAGTCGCACACATAGCGGAGGAAAGCGGCGCGGCAGCCGTGGCGGTGCACGCGCGCACGAAAACGCAGATGTACAGCGGAAAAGCCGACCGCGCCGTGATAGCCGCCGTGAAGCGGACAGTGCATATCCCCGTCATCGGCAACGGCGATATCGACAGCGTGGAGAGCGTCCGGGAGATGTACCGCGAAACGGGCTGCGACCTTGTGATGATAGCGCGGGGAGCCTACGGGAACCCGTGGCTGTTCCGGGACATCGACGACTGTTATGAGGGCAGACCGCCCCAGCCCCCGCCGACGCTCGCGGAGCGGCTCGCCGTGATGCGGGAGCACATAGAGCTGCTTGTACGGTGCAAAGGTGAATATACCGGAATGAAGGAAGCGAGAGCGCAGGCGGCATTCTATCTCAAGGGAATGCCGAACGCCGCGAAGTACCGCGGACTGTGCGGAAAGCTGACGGCAATAAACGATCTGTACGATCTTATCAATATAATTACGGAGGAAAATGTATGATAGCACTTATCACGGGCGCGAGCTCGGGACTTGGACGTGCCTTCGCGAAGATCCTCGCGAAGCGGGGATTTGACCTCGTTATCACGGCGCGCCGCCGTCCGAGACTCATTGAGCTGAAGCAGGAGCTTACGGAGGATTACGGAGTGCGGGTGAAGGTACTCCCCCACGACCTGTCGAAGCCGGAGGAATGTATGGAGCTGTTCGAGGAGGTCGAGCACGCTAAGATAGACATACTCATCAACAACGCGGGTTTCGGGGTATTCGGAAAGTTCACCGAGACCGACCTTGACCGCGAGCTTGAGATGATAGATGTGAACGTCAAGGCTGTGCATATCCTGACGAAGCTGTTCCTGCAGAAGTTCGTGAAGCGCGGTCACGGCTATATCCTGAACACCGCCTCACTTGCGGGATTTATGGCGGGACCGTGGTTCTCGTCCTACTATGCGTCGAAGAACTACGTTCTCCAGCTCACCAAGGCGATATACGAGGAGCTGCGCGCCGACAAGTCGAACGTGTATATCGGGGCGTTCTGTCCCGGACCCGTCAGGACGGAGTTCAACGATGTCGCGGGCGCGGATTTTGCTGTCGAGGGCATTGACGAAATGGAGGCGGCGGAGTACGCGATAGACAAGATGTTCGACGGACAGCTGATAATAGTGCCGAAGATGTACGCGAAGCTTACGGCTGCTGCCGCGAAGCTTGCCCCGACCAAGCTGATGCTTGCCGCGACCGCTAAGGTGCAGAGCTCCCGCGTTCGCAGAGAACCCGAGATGCCTGTTCCCGTTAACACGGGCGCGGACATGAAGCTGCGTCTTTCCGACGAGGAGCTTGAAAGTGCTGTCGCGGGAATGTACGACGATATCAGGGAAATAAACGAGCTGAACTATACAGATGACAATAACGGAACAAACGGAGGTAACGAAAATGAGTGAAGAATGCACACACAACTGTTCGTCATGCGGGGTTGACTGTCCCTCGCGCAACGCGGAGAGCCTGCTCGCGCCGCAGCACGAGCTGTCGGACGTTAAGAAGGTGATAGCGGTGGTATCCGGCAAGGGCGGCGTGGGAAAGTCGCTGGTAACGGCGCTCATGGCGAACGCGTCCCGCAGGAAGGGGCTGAACACGGCTATCCTTGACGCGGACGTTACGGGACCCTCTATCCCGAAGCTGTTCGGCATACGCGAGCGCGCACAGGGCACCGAGAACGCGCTTCTGCCCTCGCAGAGCGCATCGGGCGTACGCATTATGTCGGTGAACCTGCTGCTCGAGAACGAGACTGACCCCGTCGTATGGCGCGGACCCGTCATAGCGGGCGTTATCAAGCAGTTCTGGTCGGACTGCATCTGGGACAAGGTGGACTATATGTTCGTGGATATGCCTCCCGGAACGGGCGACGTACCCCTCACAGTGTTCCAGTCTCTTCCGGTGGACGGCATTATCGTGGTAACAAGCCCGCAGGAGCTTGTGGGAATGATAGTGGAGAAGGCTGTCAAAATGGCGGAGATGATGAATATTCCAGTTCTCGGCATAGTCGAGAACATGAGCTGGTTCGAGTGTGACCAATGCGGCAAGAAGCACTATATCTACGGTAACAGCCACATCGAGGACACCGCGAAGAAGTTAGGGATAAAGAATGTAGCGCAGCTCCCCATAAATCCCGCCTTCGCGCAGCTCGGCGACTCCGGCAATATCGAAAGCGCCGGTGATGTCCTCGGAGATTTCTTCGCCGCACTCAAGTAGCGCCTGCGGGCGCAAGCTGGTCGCTGGCGCTCGAGTGCCTCCGGCGGCAAACCCTTTAAAAAGGGTTTGATCCTAAATTTTGATCCCGTTACACGGAACTTGACAAGGCACATCACAGAATAAATTGACCGCACAATGCGTTTGCACTGTGCGGCCTTTGTTATTTGCTGCTTTTTCCTTTGGAGAAAGAATGCAGCCCGTTCTTATCCTCAAATTCCTCCGCGCTGTCAATGCTGCCCTCCGGAACAAGCCCTGTGCAATCAGTGGTGCTTACCGTCCCGGTCATCGTCATCTCGTCGCGCAGCGGAAATTCGTTGTGCGTTCCCCGGAATTTCTTTCCGTGCTTCATATTATCACCTTTTCTTTCGTGCCACGATGATATTATATGAAGAAAGGCACCGATTATACAGTGCCTTTTCCGAATTTTTCCAGAAACCATATATTTTTTGTTTCAAATTCTTTTCCGTCAAGATACGAAAGTATTCCCGCGTCGGTGCTGAACTCAAAGCGGAGCTTATGGCTGCACAGGGCTTGGAATTTGTAGCCCTTTTCCTTGTTGATACGGTTGGAGCCGTATTTGCCGTCGCCGAGGAGCGGGTGTCCGATATACGCGAGGTGAGCGCGTATCTGGTGAGTGCGTCCGGTGATGAGGTCTACCTCGAGAAGACTGTCGCCGTCGGAATTCGTGGAGAGGACGCGGTACTTGGTGACGATAGTGCGGTTTTCGGGGGATTTTTTGTCGGTGATGACGACACGGTTCTCGGTGCTGTCCTTGAAGAGGTATGCCGTGAGGGTGTCCTCACGCTTGTCCGGGGTGCCGCATACCGCGCAGAGGTAGAGCTTCGTGAGCTCCCTGTCGCGTATCTTCTGATTGAGGATACGAAGGCTCTCGGCGTTCTTGGCGGCTATGACTATGCCGCTTGTGTTGCGGTCTATCCGGTTACACAAAGCCGGGGCGAAGCACTCCTCCTTATCGGGGGAATACTCGCCCTTGTCGTACAGATATTTTTTTATGCGGTTTATGAGGGTATCGCCGTTTCCCTCATCGTCCTCATGGACAAGAAGCCCCGGCTCTTTATCGGCGAGCAGGATATTTTCGTCCTCATATATGACCGTTACCGTGCCTGCCGCGGACATGAAGCCGCTGTCGGACTGCTTCTCCGCGAGCATCTCCTCCGGGGCATAGACGGAAATCTCGTCTCCATCGCAGAGCTTATAAGCGGGCTCGGTGCGCTTGCCGCCTACCTTGATGTCCTTTTTGCGTATAAGCCGACAGACCGCGCCCTGCGACATTGCGGGGAAGATCTTGAGCAGAAATCTGTCGATACGCTGACCCGCGGAATTTTTCACGACGGTTATCTTACGGAGCATTATCGGCGGATCCGCGTGAAGCCGCGCTCCTCGAAGTGCTCCACCGCGGCGGACATGAAGTCGTTGGAATTGACGCAGCGCTCGCTCACCCCGGGGAGGTCGCTCACGGCGCTGTTCCATTTCTCCGCCGTTTCCGCGTCGTCGGGAGCGGAGAACCAGAGCTCGTTTCTCCATGTGCCGAACTTAAGGCATACTATATAGGGTCTGTTCATTCTTTCCTTGTTCCTTTTTGTGACCTGCCGCTCGTTTCTGCATATAATTATTTGAGAGCGACTATATTCATAGTGAGCTTGCCTTCACCGTCAATGGTGAGGACGCCGTAGGAGGGCTTGTTCTTGCCGCGGGGGGAGTCGATAGCGCCCGGGTTCATTATGTAAACGCCGTCGATACACTCGGTGCGGTACATGTGGGTATGACCGTAGAGAGCCACCTTGCAGCCGTGCTGCTTAGCCTCGCCGATGAGCGCGTCGAGGGTACCCTGCACGTTATGCTCATGACCGTGCACGCAGAGGATCTTATATCCGCCTGCCTCGATGACCTCGAGCATCTTATGGTGACCGTAGTCGCACTCGCCGCCCACATAGTAGAACTTCATGTCGGGAAATTCCTTCTGCACGTCGGCAAATTCATGCTCACCGTCTCCGAGGTGGATTATCATATCCGCGTCGAGATTCTTCTCAACAACGGCTTTGTACTTGTGGTAATCCTTATTTGTGTCGGATACTGCTATAATTTTCATTGTGACCTCCTGTTTCTGCCCTTTCCGGGGGCAAGCCCATTCATTTCCGCTTACTATTATAACATTTATGAGCCGTCAAGTCAAATGTTTTTCAAAATATTATCCAATTTTTATATATTTTTTATAGAATACGACGAAGAAAGTTTCAGAAACATTACGATCCATGGTTTTCGGGAACGGTACTATTATGCGTTCCCGCGGCATATCATTTGAAAGGGGGGAGACAGAATGAAGATCAACACCGACAATCTCATAAAGGCGGCGAGCGCGCAGCTCGGAATGCCCGAGGATAAGCTCCGCGCGGCTCTGAAAAGCGGCAACACCGCGGAGATAAAGAAGTACATGAGCGGCGCTGACGGAAAGAAGCTGGACGAAGCGCTGAACGACAGCAAGCTCACGGGCGAGCTGAAGAAGAAGTATCTGTGATCAGGCGGGTCGGGCATTGCTCCCCGGGAGGTGAGGACGGTGGCTGACATAAACGACATTGCGGGAATGCTCGGCGGGCTGTTCTCATCGGACGGGGAGGACTCCACCGGCGGGGACGGTATCTTCGGGGATATAGACCCGGAGCTGCTGATAAAGCTGCTCGGTATAGTCTCGAAGCTCGGCGAGGACAGTCCCGGTACCGCTTTCCTGAACGCACTGCGGCCGCTGCTCCGTGAGGAGAACCGTCCCAAGCTCGACCGTGCGGCGAGCATAATGAAGATAATGAGTATACTCCCGCTGCTGCGGGACGACTGAACGGAGGTCATTTGTATGGAGTGGAAGAAAGAGAAGATGAGCGCGGCGGAGCTTGAGCGCCGTCAGAAGGAGTACATGAACGCCGCCATGAGCATGTGTAAGCGCTCTCACGCTCCCGAAGCGGCGGCAGCCGCCGCTGCCCCGGAGCCGGAGGAGCCCGTACGGTACGAACCAAAGGAGCCCGTACAGAACGAGCCAAAGGAGCCCGTACAGTCCGAGCCGGAGGCGCCGACCGCGGAAGCCGCGGAGCCCGCTGTCACCGGGCAGCCCGAGGAGCAGCAGGGACCCGGATCTCAGCCCGCCCCCGAGCCTGAAAACGACCCGAACTACGGCGTATATACCGCGGAGGAGCTGCTGAAGGGGGAAAACGACAGCGAGGGGCTGAAAAAGGCGGCGGAGATACTTGAGGAGATGACCCGCAGCACGGAAATGATGAAGAAGCTCGCGAGTGAGGACGAGGAGGAGGGGACGACGGACTTTCCCGATTTTTCGTGTGATACGGACGGGGAAGAGGACGACTGCTTTCGGGAAGACACGGGATCACCGGAGGACGAATGCCCGCCGTCGGACGGGGACGCGGAGTAAGGGAATGAGCTTCCCCGACAGCGACACCATGCTTATCCTTGCCCTTGCGTATCTGCTGTATGAGCAGAATGCCGACAGAGCGCTCGTGCTCGCGCTTTTGTCGGTGCTGCTCCCTATGTGAATAATTCCGCGAAAACGGCGGATAATAACTACGGCTCCGCAAAACGGAGCAGGAGGAAAAACAATGGGCAAGAACAAGAAAAACAAGCAGTCCGCTGCCGGCAAGAAGGATAACGGCGGAGAAAGCTGCTGACGAACAAAGAAAAAGGACGCCTTCCCCTCGGTACTGAGGTGCGGAGGCGTTTGTCTGTTTACGGGCGGTTTTTCTTGACAAAGTGGCTCGTATGGGTGTATAATGATAAAGTATGTAAATTACCGACATTTCCGGAGGAAATTATGGAAGTAACTGTAAAAGGCATACCCGTGTGCTATATGGAGAACGGCGACGGTGAATACGCGCTGGTGCTGCAGGGCTGGGGCACGAGCATCGCTCTGTACACGCCTATAATCGACACCCTCGCCGAGAAATACCATGTCATAGCGCCCGACCTGCCGGGCTTCGGAGAGACTCCCGAGCCGCCGGAGCCGTGGGGCGTTGACGAATATACCGACCTTGTGCTGGAATTCTGCGAAAAGCTCGGGATAACCGAGTGTATGCTGTTCGCCCACAGCTTCGGGGGACGGATAACCCTCAAGCTCATGGCGAGAAAGGACCCGCGCCTTACCGTGAAAAAGCTTGTGCTCACGGGAGCGGCGGGGATACGGCATGAGCCGTCCGAGCAGGCAAAGAAAAAGGCTAAGGCATATCAGCGCGGGAAGAAGCTACTGTCCACGGCGCCGATGAGAGCGCTGTTCCCGAATGCCCTCGAGAACCTTCGCTTAAAGCACGGCTCCGCCGATTACAAGGCTGCATCCCCGATGATGCGGCAGGTGCTTGTCAGAACGGTCAACGAGGACCTGTCCCCGCTGCTGCCGGAGTGCGACGCGGAAACTCTGCTGATATGGGGCAGGGACGACGACGCGGTACCCCTCGGGGACGGACAGAGAATGGAGAAGGAGATGCCCGCGGCGGCTCTCGTCACCATCGACAACGCCGGACATTTCGCCTTCGTCGATCAGCAGTACCTCTTCCTGCGCGTTCTCGCTGCGTTCATAGGATTATCACTGTAAAGTAAGGACATAACTCATGACAGTTTTTGCGCATATATTGTTTTTCGCGGCACTGCTCGCGAATTTCGTAATAAATTTCATACATTTCATGCACATGTTCCAGCTCAACTCATACAGCGCTCACGAGCAGCTCGAGTGGTGGAAGAAGAACCGCGCCGATATGTGGAAACGCGCTATATGGGCGGAGGTGTACTTCGTCCTCGCCGCGGCAGTCGCGCTGTGGGCGTATTTTGCGGGCAATGAGTTACTTTGGGTATTATGTGATATGCTGCCGTATATCGGTACAGTGCTGCTCTCGGCAGGCACCATAACCGCGGCGGTGATGGCGAAGAAGCCCGCCAAGAAGAAGCTCGTGTACACTCCCCGCGTGATCAGAATGTGCGTCACCATGACCATAGTTTACGGCGCGGTGTGCGCGCTGTCGTTCATTTTCCTGTATGAGTGGAGACTGTATTTCGCGGCTGTGACCATACTTCCGTGGTTCTGTGTATTCATGCCCTGCCTCGCGAATTTCATCAATAAGCCCATAGAAAAGGCGATCAACGACCACTACATCAACGACGCGAAGCGTATCATAAGCGAGCTGCCGGACACCACCGTCATCGGCATAACCGGAAGCTACGGCAAGACCTCCACGAAGTTCTATCTCGAGAAGCTGCTCTCCGCGAAGTATAACGTGCTGATGACCCCGGGGAGCTTCAACACTACAATGGGCGTGGTCAAGGTAGTGCGCGGCAGCCTCAACGCCACCCACCGGATATTCCTCTGCGAAATGGGCGCGAAGGGTGTCGGGGAGATAAAGGAGATATGCGACATCGTCCACCCCAAGCACTCCATTATCACATCTATAGGCGAGCAGCACCTCGAGACCTTCGGCTCTGTGGAGAACATCATAAAGACCAAGTTCGAGATAGCCGACGCCGTCACCGACGGGACAGTGTTCTTAAACTACGACAACGAGTTTATCCGCGAACATAAGATCGACAAGAACCACGTCACCTACGGCATAAACGGCGGAGCGTGGGACTACACCGCCTCGGACATCTCCGTGACCGAGAAGGGTACGGATTTCACCGTACATCATGGGGAAGAGGAACAGCGCTTCCACACAAAGCTGCTGGGTGAGCACAACGTGCAGAACATACTCGGTGCGATAGCCGTGTCACACGAGCTGGGGATATCCTTCGAGGAGCTTGTGTTCCCGGTGAAGCGGCTTGAGGCAGTGCCCCACAGAATGGAGATACTCGACAAGGGCAACGGCGTCACGATAATCGACGACGCGTTCAATTCAAACCCGGCGGGCGCGAGAGCCGCGCTGAAGACCCTCTCGATGTTCGACGCGCTCCGTATAGTGGCGACCCCGGGAATGATAGAGCTCGGCGAACGGGAATATCAGCTCAACAAGGAGCTGGGAATGGACGCGGCGGGCTGCTGCGATATCGCGATACTTGTGGGCGAGCGGCAGGCACCGCCGATAAAGGAGGGACTGCTCGCGAAGGGCTTCTCCGAGAACCACATAATCGTGGCGAAGGATCTGAACGAGGCTATGAGAAGCGCTTACTCCGTTCAGGCGGGCAGAAAGCGCGTGATACTGCTCGAGAACGACCTTCCCGACAATTTCTGAAAAAGTGAACAGTGAAAGAGTGAATAATGAAAAGTGAATAGTTGAGGTATTCGCTTCGCTCATTTATTCAAAGAGGAATGCAAAAATGAAGATAAACTGCGATTACTGCGGGGCGCAGATAGACACCGACAGGTATGATACCTGCCCGAACTGCGGCGCGGGCTTTGACCGTGACCGCGAGCTGATGAAGGAAAAGGAAAAGCTCGACAAGGCGGACGACCTGCTGCTGGAGCAGCGGCGGCTTGAGATAGAGCGCCTTCGTCTGGAGAACGAGAAGCTGCGGCAGTCCGGGGAGCCGACGAAAAAAGGCGTTCCCGCCGGCTGTATGGTGGTGCTGGGAGCTCTGGCTGCGCTGGGAGTGCTGTTCATTGTGATAATGTGCTTCGCCTTCGCGGAAGCGGACGACAGCGCAGAAGCCGCGGCAAGCGGCACTGTGAAGAGCGCTTCGCCCCTCGAGAGCATCAGCATCACCATAGATCCCGCACCTGTCAGTATCCCGGAAATACCCGATTTTTCCGAATGGGATATAAACGCCGCAACGGCTGAATAACAGAAGGAGGCAGACATTATGAAGATAAGGGTTGGAGTATTTTTCGGCGGAAAGAGCGTCGAGCATGAGGTCTCGGTCATAAGCGCGCTGCAGGCGTGCAGGTCGCTGAACACCGACAAGTACGAGATAATACCGGTCTACATCACCAAGAACACCGAATTCTACATAGGGGAGAACATCGGGAAGATAGAGGCGTACAAGAACATTCCCGCGCTGCTGAAGGAGAGCAGCCGCGTGCTCCCCGTGGGCGAGAACGGCACGGTGGAGCTGCTGCACTATCCGATGAAGAAGTTCGGGAGCAATGTGGCGGCGGTCATAGATGTGGCGCTTCCGGTAGTGCACGGGACGAACGTGGAGGACGGCGCTCTGCAGGGCTACCTCCAGACGCTGGGCATTCCCTACGCCGGCTGCGACGTGCTCTCGAGCGCTGTGGGAATGGATAAGTATGTGATGAAGACCGTGTTCGCGGACAGCGGCATACCAGTGCTTTCCGCGACGGTGGTGAACGTGAAGCAGTTCACAAAAAAGCATGATGCTGTGCTCGATCTCATAGAGAGCCGCCAGCGGTACCCTGTTATCGTGAAGCCCGTGAACTTGGGCTCCAGCGTCGGCATACGCAAGGCGGCTGACCGTGAAGCGCTTGAAGACGCGCTGGATTATGCCTTCACCTTCGCGGTAAAGGTGCTGGTGGAGAACGCGGTCACCGAGCTGAAGGAGATAAACTGCTCCGTTCTCGGGGACTACGAGGAAGCCGAAGCCAGCGAGTGTGAGGAGCCGATAGCCAACGACGAGATACTCAGCTATCAGGACAAATACGTGGGCGGTACAAAGTCCTCCGGCGGCAAGAGCGGTATGGCATCGCTCAAGCGCAGGATACCCGCGGATATCACTCCCGGGCAGCGCGAGAAGGTGCGCACACTTGCGGTGAAGGCGTTCAAGGCGCTCGGGTGCAGCGGTGTGGCGCGCATCGACTTCATGCTCGACAAGGCGAACGGGGAGATATATCTGAACGAGATAAACACTATCCCCGGGAGCCTCGCGTTCTATCTGTGGGAGGCGGCGGGGCTGCATTACCCCGATATGCTCGATAAGCTCATCGAGCTTGCCTTGAAGCGCAGCCGTGAGAACAAGTCCATAAACTTCTCCTTCGACAGCAACATTCTCGAGAACGCAAGCTTCGGCGGCAGCAAGGGCGCAAAGGGTGCGAAAAGATAAGGAAATTGTGCAAAATTCATAGGCGGGTAGTGCAAATTGTGTGGGTGAGTTGTCGGAAATCGCCAAAAATGAAAAAATCCGAAAAAAACACTTGATTTTTTCGAAGCAAAAGACTATAATATGATTATCGGTTAGCACTCGGAAGAAAAGAGTGCTAACACTCGGAAGGGCTAAGTGCTAATCTCCGAAGAAATGTCAATAATTTTATTTACCATAGGAGGTAGTAAAAATGAAAATAACTCCGTTAGCAGACAGAGTAGTCCTGAAGTTCCTCGAGGCAGAGGAAACAACAAAGGGAGGAATAATCCTCACAAGCTCCGCACAGGAGAAGCCCCAGATCGCAGAGATAATCGAAGTGGGTCCCGGCGGCGTGGTAGACGGCAAGGAGATCAAGATGGAGGTCAAGAAGGGTGACAAGGTGCTCACCAGCAAGTACTCCGGAACAGAGGTCAAGGTAGACGGCGAAAAGTACACAATAGTCCGTCAGAGCGATATCCTCGCTATCGTAAAGTAAACAGAACAAAAGACGAAAGGAAGAATTCATTATGGCAAAGCAGATCATTTACGGTGAAGATGCCCGCAAGTCCTTACAGGCAGGTATCGACAAGCTCGCAGATACAGTCAAGATAACACTCGGTCCGAAGGGCAGAAACGTTGTCCTCGACAAGAAGTTCGGCGCTCCGCTGATCACAAACGACGGCGTTACCATCGCAAAGGAGATCGACCTTGAGGATCCCTTCGAGAACATGGGCGCGCAGCTCGTGAAGGAAGTCTCCACAAAGACCAACGACGCGGCAGGCGACGGCACAACTACCGCGACACTGCTCGCACAGGCTATCGTTCGTGAGGGCATGAAGAATGTCGCGGCGGGCGCTAACCCCATGGTCATAAAGACCGGTATCGAGAAGGCTGTTGAGGCTGCTGTTGCGGAGATAAAGAAGACCTCCCAGAAGGTAAAGAGCAGCGACGACATCGCGAGAGTCGCTACAGTTTCCTCCAGCAGCGAGATCGTCGGCAAGCTCATAGCAGAGGCTATGGACAAGGTTTCCGCAGACGGCGTTATCACTATCGAGGAGAGCAAGACCGCCGAGACATACAGCGAGGTAGTCGAGGGTATGCAGTTCGACAGAGGCTACATCTCCCCCTACATGGCTACAGATATGGATAAGATGATCGCGGAGCTTGACGACCCGTACATTCTCATCACAGACAAGAAGATCTCCGCTATACAGGATCTCCTCCCGCTTCTCGAGCAGATCGTCAAGACAGGCAGAAAGCTCCTCATAATCGCGGAGGACATCGAGGGCGAGGCTCTCACAACTATCATAGTAAACAAGCTCAGAGGCACCTTCAACTGCGTGGCTGTCAAGGCTCCGGGCTTCGGCGACAGACGCAAGGAAATGCTCCAGGATATCGCCGTTCTCACAGGCGGTCAGGTCATCACAAGCGACCTCGGCATAGAGCTTGCCGACGCTACAGTTGATATGCTCGGCACAGCTAAGCAGGTCAAGGTAACAAAGGAGAACACAACTATCGTTGACGGCGCAGGCAAGAAGGCTGCCATCAAGGACAGAGTAGGTCAGATAAGAACAGCTCTCGAGACCACCACAAGCGACTTCGACAAGGAGAAGCTGCAGGAGCGTCTCGCTAAGCTCGCGGGCGGTGTTGCGGTCATCAAGGTCGGCGCTGCTACCGAGATAGAGATGAAGGAGAAGAAGCTCCGCATAGAGGACGCTCTCGCGGCGACAAAGGCTGCCGTTGAAGAGGGTATCGTTCCCGGCGGCGGAACCGCTCTTATCAACGCTATGGATCCCGTTGAGAAGCTTATCGCAACTCTCGAGGGTGATGAAAAGACCGGTGCGAAGATAGTTCTCCGCGCTCTTGAGGAGCCCGTTCGCCAGATCGCCGCAAACGCGGGTCTCGAAGGCTCCGTTATCATCGAGAATATCCGCAAGGCTGACGCCAAGATCAGAAAGTCCTACGGCTTCGACGCATTCAAGGGCGAGTACACCGATATGCTCAAGGCTGGTATCGTAGACCCCGCTAAGGTAACACGTTCCGCACTCCAGAACGCCGCTTCCGTAGCAGCTATGGTGCTCACCACCGAGAGCCTCGTAACAGATATCAAGGAAGAGACCCCCGCTGCACCCGCAGGCGGCATGGGCGGCATGGGCGGTATGTATTGATCCCACGGGTCGCTGCAACAGCGCTTACGCGCATGAGGCTCTGCCTCAAACTCCGCCAGCCTGCGCGGCTGGACCGCGGCAACGCGCGGCGTTGCATCCGATTACCGTACCACGGAACTTGACAAGATACAGAAAAGACTGTCATGTAGCAATAGCTGCTATTTCATAAAGAAGTATTCCGGTTTTGCCGTGGGACTGCGTAGTCAAGCACTTTTGGCGTTTCCCTTCAAGCGC
>CAJOMV010000061.1 GCA_905235805.1 uncultured Ruminiclostridium sp. | reverse complement strand
GTTAGTTCATCACAAACTAACAGGCTTATTATTTCTGTAACAGGCGCAGTACCTACCCCCGCTGCAGGCGCAGCAATTAAAAGTTTTTTGAAAGGGGGTCTGGGGGAAAAACTTTTTTTCAAAAAAGTTTTCCCCCAGTCTCGAGCGCCAGCGACCAAAGCGCGCCAGCGCCGACTCGAGCGCCAGCGACCAAAGCGCGGCGGCGCCGACTCGAGCGCCAGCGACCAAAGCGCGGCGGCGGCACATTCACAGGAGGGCGTCGTAGATATTGAGGTCGGCTTGGGAGAAGACATTGAAGATAACGTCCAGAGTGTTTTTCTTCAGGTAGGCGCGGACTGCGTCCACCGCTATTTCCGCCGCCTCCTGCTGCGGGAAGCCGAACACTCCGGTAGAGATACAGCAGAACGCGATACTGCCGACATTATGCTCCGCCGCTATGGCGAGACAGCTCTCGTAGCAGCTCCTGAGGAGCCGGCAATGCCTGTCGGTAAGGGCGCCCTGCACTATCGGTCCGACAGTGTGGATAATATACTCACAGGGGAGGTCGTAGGCGGGAGTGAGCTTTGCGGTGCCGGTGGGCTCGGGGTGTCCCTGCTCACGCATTATACGGTCGCACTCCAGCCTGAGGCGTGTGCCCGCGAAGGTGTGTATACAATTGTCTATGCAGCTGTGACAAGGGCTGTAGCAGCCTGTCATTCCCGAATTTGCGGCGTTCACTATCGCACCGCATTTAAGGGTGGTTATGTCGCCCCTCCAGAGATAGATATGCGGCTCACGGGGAGTAAGCTCCGCTATATCGGTTATCCCCTTCCCCGCCGCCGCACAGCGGAGATATTCGTCCTCCGCTTTGTAATACTCCTCTGGGGCGGGTGCGGCGGGACGGATATTGACAAGGCTGCGGTACAGCCTGAAGCGCTCGGGCTCGGCATCGGGTATCTCGATATCCGCGTATCGGCTGTTCTCGCTTCTGAGATAGTTTATAAGGTATAAAAGCGTGTCATTCTGTGACATATAACCGCCTCCGGTCAGTCCGAAATGTCGATGTCGAGCGAGATCTCAACGGCATAGCCGGGGAACAGCTCCGCGACCTTCGCGGCTATCTCGCTGTAAAGCGCTTTGCGATCCTTCACGTCGAAGCTGATGATGATATCGAACTTCATGGTCTTCTGCTCAAAGTCCACATAGAACCCGTGCATCTGCAGAACATCGGCATAGGACATCACAAGCTCCGCCGCCTGCGTCTGCATTCTGAAAGCCTCGTCATTCTTGGTATTCATCGGGTAAACGGAGATACCTGTCATATAAACGCCGTGCTCGCAGTAGACCTTCTTCGTAATGGCGTTCTCAAGCTCGAAGATACGCTCCGCTGTCATGGTATCGGGCAGCTCGATATGCACCGAGCCGAGAAGCTGTTCGGGTCCGTAGTTGTGTATCACGAGGTCATACGCGCCGTTCACATCGGGGAATGAGGTGATGCAGGACTTTACGCTCTTCGCGAGTTCGGCGTCCACACGCTCACCGAGTATCTCGCTGATAGTGTCGCGAAGCATTTCGATACCCGACTTGATGATGACAAGGGATATTATCGCACCGAGCCACGCTTCGAGACTTAAGCCCACTGTGAGGTAAATGACCGCGGCTACGAGAGTGGAGGCGGAGATCACCGAATCGAACAGAGCGTCGCTGCCGGAAGCCACAAGCGCGTCGGAATCCACGCTCTTGCCGGTGCGCTTGACGTAAGTGCCGAGCAGTATCTTTACGACCACGGCAGCTCCGATTATGACGAGCGCGGTGACGGAGTAGTCGGGAGTCTGCGGGTCAATGATATTCTTAACGGACTCCGTGAATGACGTGATGCCCGCGTACAGCACTATCACGGAGATGACTACGGCGCTGAGGTATTCTATCCGCCCGTAGCCGAGGGGGTGCTTCTTATCGGGAGCCTTCTGCGACAGGTGGGTGCCGACTATCGTGATGAGGGAGGAGAGCGCGTCGCTGAGATTGTTCACCGCGTCGAGCACTACCGCTATCGACTGGGAGAGCAGCCCCACAGCCGCCTTGAAGCCCGCGAGGAATACATTCGCGATTATGCCGATGATACTTGTTCTTATGATCACATTGTTCCTGCTTTTTTCAGCTGTAGGTTCCATTTATATTTCCCTTTTCATGTATTTTCGGATAATATTATAACACATCGCCGCAATGAAGTCAAGACGCGCGGCTCTTGACTTTTTTCGTTTGTTATGCTATATTATATGTGTGCATACGGAGCGCGGCAATGTCAGCGCGGGTGAAGCCTTCGGGGCTGACTGAAAGGACGGAAGCAATGAGTGACAAAAAGCCGGTCATCGGCGATGAGGAATACAGCGAGCTCGTCACTGCCGCCTCGGGGCTGGGCAAACAGCTCGACACTCTGATAAAGCAGGTGAAGGAGTTCCAGCAGTCCTGCGAGCAGAACAGGCTCGAGATCGAACGGCTGAAGGAGGACTTCCGAAAGCAGAAGGAAGAACAGGAGGAGCTTATCGAAAAAGCTCTGGCGGAAAGCTTCCGTAAGATAGAGGACGATATATGCGCCGCCGTGCAGACCGGAGCGGAAAATAAATTAAAAAATCTCAAATGACCTGATACATATAAAAGAGGAGCGGATCGGATCTTGATATTATATTATGATATAGCGTTTGTTGTCTCTCTGATACTGACGCTCGTTTATGCTGCCATGTGGCACAAGCATTTCAATGTGCATTTCACACTGATATTCACGCTTATACCCATTACAAATCTCGGCTATCTGCTACAGTCACACGCGGAGACCCTCGACGGCGCGCTCATCGGTGTAAAGATGGCATATCTGGGCGGGTGCTTCATGGTGCTGTTCATACTGCAGAGCGTTCTGGGAATGTGCCATATAAAAATGCCGCGGCAGCTCAACATTGTGCTGCTCCTGCTGAATATACTGCTGTATATGTCCGTGCTGACCATAGGAAGCAGCGACATTTTCTACAAGGACTGCGCTTTTGTGAGGGACAGCAGCGGTGCGGGCTACATCACTGACAAGGAATACGGCTTCATGCACACCGTGTTTTTCGTGATGGTATGCCTGTATTCACTCAGCAGTATCGCCGCTCTCGTTTACTGCTTCTTCAGGAAAAAGAGCATCTCCCGCAAGATGATATATCTGCTCCTGATGCCGGAGCTGGTAGTGCTTTTCTCGTACTTTGTCGGAAGAGAGGTATTGAACGGACTGGAGATAATTCCGCTGGCGTATATCTTCGCGCAGGTCATGTATCTGCTGATAGTGAAGAGGCTCTGCCTGTACGATGTCACCGATTCCGCGATAGATTCCCTCGTTCAGACAGGCGGCACGGGCTTCATCTCCTTTGACCTGAAATTCAACTACCTCGGCAGCAACGGCACCGCGAGAAGGATATTCCCCGAGCTCTCCGAGGTCACGGTTGACCGCCCTGTCGGGGAAAAGCTGAAAATACACGACAGCTTTGCCGAATGGCTCTCGCACTTCGTAAAGGACGAGCTCGATGATAAGTTTTACTGGAAAAGCGAGGGGAGCACATACCTTATCGACGTAAATCACCTGTTCGACGGCAGGCGGAAGATAGGCTACCAGTTCCTTGTGACCGACGACACGAAAAATCAGCAGTACATCTCCCTCATCAACTCCTACAACAGCGCTCTGAAGGCGGAGGTGGAGGCAAAGACCGAGCACATAGAGGAGATGCATGACAAGCTCATTCTCGGAATGGCGGTCATGGTCGAGAGCAGGGACAACTCCACCGGCGGGCATATCAGAAGAACGAGCGACTGCATAAAGATACTGATAGAGAAGATAAGGCAGACAGGCGTTTACGAGCTGGACGACGACTTCTGCAAGCGCCTCATAAAAGCCGCGCCTATGCATGACCTCGGCAAGATTGCGGTCGATGACGCGGTACTGCGCAAGCCGGGACGCTTTACCGACGAGGAGTATGAGAAGATGAAGGCTCACGCGGCGGAGGGCGCGCGGATAGTCCACGCGATACTCGACGGAACCGACGATGTGCGGTTCCACATCATCGCGGAAAATGTCGCGCATTACCACCATGAGCGCTGGGACGGCTCCGGGTATCCCAAAAAGCTCAAGGGCGAGGAAATACCGCTTGAGGCGCGCATAATGGCGATAGTGGACGTATATGACGCCCTTGTCAGCAAGCGCTGCTACAAGGACAGTATGCCCTTCGACAAGGCGTTCGCGATAATCGACGAGGGCATGGGTACCCAGTTCGACCCGGAGCTCAGGGAGAGCTTCACCCTCGCCCGCCCCGAGCTCGAGGCATATTACAGCTGATAACAGAAACGGCATGTTTTATTGTCAATGCACAATAAAATGTGTCGATTTTTGTATAGTTTGCACATTTTCTGTTAATAAGTTAAATATCTTTATTGAAAATTTAACTTGAAATCTGTTTAACTATATGTTATAATGTGCAAAATAGAAATAAAGCGGATATACTTTTCGTATAATCCGCTATCCGTCCGGAACAAAGAACGGCTGACGGGAGAAACCTTCCGATCCTCACCCGACGCCGCTGTGAAAAGGAGTTTAATATGGGATATTCCGAAGCGATCAACAACCGTAGGGATCTCAGCAGCAATTCATTCCCCGTGTTCGGCAATACCGCCGCGCAGGCGGAGCCCACGGAAGCCGCGGTAAGCTTTGACCGCGTTTTCCGCGACACACATTTCGGCAGCACCGCGCAGACAGATGACGAAAGCACCGCGGAAGCCGGTATCGGCACCTTCTCCGCCGGCGCTGATGTCGAGAGAATGAGCAGGATGTCGCAGGTGAAGGAGCTGTTCTTCTCCGACGAGCTCGCAATGTTCGGCGAGGACGAGGAGCTCGACGACTCTATCGGCTTCGATGAGGTGGAGGAGCTCGACCTTATCGCGGACGACGAGGCGGCAAGCAAGGCTGCCGAGCAGCCTGCCCTCTCCGAAGAGACCGAAGGATTCCTTGAGAGCGTGCTCTCCGAGGACGACGATATGTCTGCCTTCGCGGATATCGAGGATATGTAAGCAGAAAGGGCTGAAAGCCGCAGTAACGCGGTTTTCAGCCCTTCGCACACAGCGGTATCATACCGCCGGCTTTAAGCCTCCGTCTCGAGAAGCTCGTTGTGCTTGAAGAACAGCGAGATGCTCCAGAGCGCGGAAAGTGCCACAAGAACATAAATAATTCTGCTGATCACGCTTTCTGAACCGCCGCAGATCCAAGCCACGAGGTCAAATTGGAAAAGTCCCACAAGACCCCAGTTGAGACCGCCCACGACGAGCAGGAAAAGCGCTATCCTATCGATGATCCTCATAATTTATCAGGTTCCTTTCGGGAATTGCCGCCGGTCCTCCCGCGGATTAAAACGCAGGCTTCACCTTAACGGCTGTGATTAGTATGCTCACTGCGCCGAACGATATTCATTAAAAATATACAATTTTACTTTGTAAATTAGGTCAAAAAGAATAAAAAATGTAAAATCGCTGAAAAACTGTTGACAAATCGGGTCAGATGTATTATAATGTAATAGTCACTTGAAGATGTGGGAGTTTAGCTCAGCTGGGAGAGCGTCTGCCCTACAAGCAGAGGGTCACAGGTTCGAGCCCTGTAACTCCCACCATAGAGTGACAATTCTTTTTAGGCCCGGTAGTTCAGCTGGTTAGAACGCTAGCCTGTCACGCTAGAGGTCATGGGTTCGAGCCCCATTCGGGTCGCCATATTTCAGGTATGCGGATTTAGCTCATCTGGTAGAGCGCCACCTTGCCAAGGTGGAGGTAGCGAGTTCGAGCCTCGTAATCCGCTCCATAGCCCTTGC
>CAJOMV010000060.1 GCA_905235805.1 uncultured Ruminiclostridium sp. | reverse complement strand
TGAGTAAGTTTCCAAAACGCCGCACGGAGGCGGCGAACCGAGAAACTTACGAAAAAACAAGTTTTCCCCCAGACCCCCTTTCAAAAAACTTTAATTGCTTCGCGTTAAATACGAAGGTACTGTTATCTGTTGTTGAGTATCTTCTTCGCGTAGCCGATTATTGCCACCGTAACGGTGCTGAGCGCAAGGTTCACGGCAAGCTCCACAAAGAAGTTGAGCCCTATCATTCCCGTGAAGATGTACACCACCGCGTCGGTCTGCCCTGCCCATGCGGCAATGGTGTCCATAAAGAACAGTAAGCAGCCTATGATGAATATTCCCGTGTTGACTACGGGCGCAACAATGCCGGCACAGATAACAGCCGGGTATACGCTCTTCTTCTCGATAGCCTTGTACACTATGCTCGCCACAAGTCCCGCCGCAGCACCCTTGAGCAGTACGACAAGTATCGTGCCGGGCGCGTTCACGGTAAGGAACGCCGCGGCATCACCGCTGAGCAGTACCGTAAGTCCCATTATGAAACCGAGCCACGCGCCGCCCCATATCCCGTACAGAGCGCCGCCCACGATTATCGGAGTCAGCGCCAGCGTTATGCTGAACGGTCCGAAATGTATGACCGACGACAGCAGCTGGAGCACCACGACTATCGCCGTCATTATGCCGAGACCGACTATCATGCCGATCTTGCTGCTGTTCTTCTCGCGTTCCGTCTTCGCCGCCGTGCCGGTCGCCCTGACTTTCTTTTCAGTATCTTCCATTTTTAACTCCTTCTGCCTCCCCATTCCGGGTGAAGCGAATAAATTTATTATAATCACATATTTTCATAGTGTGATCACCGTATAAATACCGCCGGGATATCCCCCGACTCATCCGCGTGCTCACGGGTGAACTGACGTATTATCGTGCCGCCGTCCGTTTCGGCGAGCACCACATGGTCCCTGCCCGCGCACATGAGCGTATAGCGCATAACGGCGTCCGCGAAGTTGTCGAAATCCTCGCTCTCGACCTTCATATTTCCGCCGTTGTCATATATCTCGGTATAACAAAGAAGATATTTCATCACATTTCCCCCGTTCACTTGGATATACCTATATTGTATTATAGCACATTTCAAATTTCAAGTAAAGGTCAAATTCAACACAAAATCGAGGGAATTTCCCGAATTTTAGGGCATTTTTGACACAAAAGCGCCGGTACTGACATTTCAGCACCGGCGCTTTTGGAAACCTTCTTTACGACGTCCTGTCGTTTGCGGGGTTTTGTTTAATTGGACTTGGATTCTGTAAGCTCAATGTCGATATCGACGCTGTCAACACCGCCGAAAGCGTTCTCGCGCGCCACGGTGACTGTTACGGTGTCGCCTACCTTGAACTTGCTGAGTATGCTCTGCACGTCCATGAGAGAAGCCACGTTCGTACCGTTCACCTTGGTAATGATATCCGCTACCTGGAGCCCGCTCTTCGCTACGGGAGCATCTTCGTTGATAGAAGCTACCAGCATACCCTGTGAGAGCTTTGTGCCGTAAAGCTGCGCTCTGTATTCGCTCAGCTCGACCGTGGTTATGCCGAGCACGGGACGGCTCTTGACATAGCCGTAGGTGAGGAGGTCCTCCATTATCGGCTTGGCTTCGTCGATAGTGAGCGCAAAGCCTATGCCCTCATAAGTGGTAGCGATTATCTTGGAGTTCACGACGCCCACCACATTGCCGTACATATCGAACATTCCGCCGCCGGAGTTGCCGCTGTTGATAGCCGCGTCGGTCTGGATAAGGCTGAGGCTGTAGCCGTTGTCGTTAAGGCACTCGACATCGAGAGCTGAAACGATACCCGTTGTCATAGAGTGCGCAAACATTATCTCGGCAGTGATACCGGGGTTGCCGATGACAGCTATCTGCTGACCTACCTTGAGGGAGTCGCTGTCGCCTATCTTGGCGGCGATGAACGCCTCGTCACGCTCTATCTTGATGACCGCGATATCGGTGGACTCGTCCGAGCCTATCACAGCAGCCTCATACTCATGTGTCACATCGGGGTCGTTATAGTCGTTCACCTTCACCACGAGCTTGTCGGCTCCGCTCACAACGTGCGCGTTGGTAAGGATATAGCCGTCCTCGGTGAATACTATGCCGCTGCCGTAGCCTGCGAGCTCGGGCTCGGAGCTTTCACTGCCGCGTCTGTCTCCGCCGTAGCCGAAGAAGTAATCATAGTAGTCGGTGCCGGAGACGGAATCCTTCTTGTACACCTCCACCAGCACTATCGTATCGTTTACCGCCTCATATAGCTCGGGGAGGGTGTACTCGCCGTTCTCGCCGGTAGCCGTGACGCTTGTGGGATATACCTTCTCCGCGGCAGCCTCGGTGCTTGCGCTGTTGACGGCGGCGATAGCTGCCGAAACGGATTCGTCGTTCTTATTTCCGCCGTTTCCGCTGTCGGCGGTAGTGCTGTATGACGCCGTCACTCTGCCGGAGCCGGTGCCGATGACATTTCCGGCGAGGTAAGCGCCGCCGAAGCCCGCTCCTCCGCCTATCACCGCCACAGCCGCCACAAGAGCCGCCGCCTTGGCGAACCTGCCCTTCTTTCTGGGCTGAGGCTGTGTGTACTGCGGCTGTGCGTACTGCTGCTGCGCGTAGGTATAGCCTGTGCTGTTCATGTTGTTGTCGTAGTTATTGTAACCGTTGTTGTAGTTGTAATTCTGTTCCATAAAGCAACATCCCTTCTGTCATTGTATGACTCTCTTTTTTATGTATGAAGCTTTTGTCTCCCGCTTCGATTATTATTGTAATACCCGATTGTGACAAATTCGTGACAGCTATTTTAATAAACGGGATAAATTAGGAAAAAGAACTGACTGTCTTTGTGAAGGAATGTGAAAGGAATTTGTCAGCAGGTGACACTGACGGGGCTTTCGGTACGCTGCGACTCCCCGAGCTTTATGCCGAGAGCTATGCCGCACTCGACGCGCTTCTTCATCATGGCGCACTGTATCTTGTGGGGAATGCGCACATCGCCCTCGTAGATATAGCCGTTGGCATTGCAGCCGCCGGAGCAGTAGAACCTCGCCCAGCAGTCCTCGCAGCCCTGCTTGCTGTATATGTGGGTCTTCGCGAAATAATCCGCGATCTCGGCGTTCACTTCCCCGTCATATATATTACCCATTTTCCACTTTTCAATACCTACAAACTGGTGGCAGGGGTAAATATCGCCGTCCGGCGTTACCGCCACATACTCGTTCCCGCAGCCGCAGCCCCGCAGGCGCTTCACCGCGCAGGGTCCCTGATTGAGGTCTATCATGTAGTGGAAGAAGTTGAAGGGCTTTTTGCCTGTCCGCTCAACGTGCTCCGCCATTATCTCGTACAGCTTGTCGTACTCGCCGTATATCCTCGGAAGGTCGTCCTCGGTTATGGCGTAGGGCTTGTCGGAGGGTGCGGACACCGGCTCCACCGAGAGCTGATAGAACCCGAGGTCGGAGATGTGCTTCACGTCCTCCGCAAAGTCGAGGTTGTACTTCGTGAACGTGCCGCGGACGTAGTAGTCGGTCCTGCCCTCGTTCACGCGCCCCTCCACAAGCTTCTTGTAGCGCGGGACTATGATGGCGTAGCAGCCCTTGCCGTTCGGGGTGACACGGATATTGTCGTTGACCTCCTTACGCCCGTCCAGCGAGAGGACGCAGTTGGACATCTCGCGGTTGATGTACTCTATCTTGTCATCGGTCAGCAGCATTCCGTTTGTCGTGACTGTGAAGCGGAAGTTCTTCCCATGCTGCTTCTCGACGCTCCTCGCGTAGTCCACGGTGGCGGTTATGGTGTCCCATGCCATGAGCGGCTCGCCGCCGAAGAAATCCAGCTCGAGGTTCTGTCTCCCCATGGACTTCTCGATGAGAAAGTCTATCGCCTTTCTGCCTGTCTCGGGGGTCATTATCTTACGCCCGGTGCCGAAATCGCCGGTAGAGGCGAAGCAGTACTTGCACCGCAGGTCGCAGTCGTGGGAAACGTGCAGGCAAAGAGCCTTTATCGGCGCCTTGACGGCGATATCCGCGTATTTTCTGTAATCGTCGGCGCTGTACAGAATGCCGTCCTTGTACAGCTCATATATCTCCGCGTAGCATTCACGGAGCTCATCCTCCGGATATCCGCTCATCTGCGTGAGTATCTCCGCGGGCATCTCCACGCTCAGCGGCGGTTCGAGCAGCCCTGTCATATCATATACGATATCGTCCACGATATGCACGCCGCCGCTGTTCACGTCAAGGACTATATTCTCGCCGCCCTGCTTAAATCTGTGTATGGTGTTGGTCATAATATCTCCTTACAGAAGTATAGGGCGGCTGTTCAGCCGCCCCGTGGTCTGCAACCCGAAGTTGGTCACTTGTTAGCCTCGCACTGCTGATTAGCGATAGTGCAGGAGGTCTTGCAAGCGGACTGGCAGGAAGTCTGGCACTTTCCGCAGCCGC
>CAJOMV010000059.1 GCA_905235805.1 uncultured Ruminiclostridium sp. | reverse complement strand
GTTTGTCCGCCCGGCTCCGCCGTGCTCGCAGACACCCACATTCGCTTTCGCTCATGTGCCGCTGTCATCATCGACAGCTTTAATATTTTACCACAATCTTTACTCTTTGTCAAGTCTTTTTTCAAATTTCTTTGAAAAATTTTATCTTTCGACTTTCGCGCTTCTTGCGGCGGAATAGTGTTATTATAGCATAGGTTTTCACCGTTGTCAATAGCTTTTTTCATATTCTACAATTACATCATTTTACCATATTATTATTACCGTCTTGTTAGTCGATATTCACCAAATAACTGTAAATCTCCAGATATTGACATACCCGGAAATATATGCTATACTGAAGATATCAAAGAAAGGAGAGCTGATATGGGAACTTGGGGAGCCGGAATATACAGCGACGACACTGCGCAGGATCTTCGTGACGAGTACGTCTGCGCTTTTTACAAATACGGTATCGACGAAGCACTGCAAAAAATAGATGAGTATGTCCGCACGATGTTCGACGAATCTGACGAGCAGTGCTGGTGCGCCTATCGCTATTCGCTCGCCGATTTTATGTGGAAAAAAGGCATACTGACGCCGGAAGTCCGTGACTGTGTGATAAAGATGATCGACAGCGGCTTCGGGCTGGAGGAATGGGAAGACGCCGGCAAATCCGCCCTGCGCGAACGGAAAAAGGTCCTGGACAAGCTCCGGACACAGCTCCTTTCCGAACAGCCTGCGCCTAAAAAGATAAAGCCGAACTTCCACTTAAACCAGATATTCGATACCGGAGACTTTGTCGCGATCCGACTGCAGACCGCGGGGAAGAAATATGCTTGCAGCCGCAGTTTTTCCATAACGGAAGAAAACTTTCACGCTCTCGACGGCAAATTCATCGTTGTCCAGAAAATACGCGACAACATCAGCTGGCAGTCGCGGCTTGTACCGGAGATACACGACATCTGGGCAAGATTTCGGCTTTGTACGGGATTTTTCTCCGAGCCGCTCTCATTTGATGAAGCTATGAGTCTGCCCGACGCCGATTTTTCCGTTTTCTTATTCAATGGTCGTCATACGCCGATATTCTGGTGCGAAAGCAGTATGGTGTATTTCAGGCGCAGGAAATATGTCCTTCTCGGAAATGAACCGGGCAGCGCGGAAAGGCTTTCCGACTGCAGGGACGAGGTCATGGCAACCTTCGGCAATGACTACGACGGTTTCAATCCCGATTCATACTTTGCCGCGGGAATAATGAACGCTCAGAAAGAGTAAACAACAAAACGGTGCATCTCCCGACGCACCGTTTATTTTTATTGCCGATCTATCATGACTCAAGGAAACCGAAGTTGGATTTACCGCTCTTCTTGATCCTGTACATAGCGTCGTCCGCCTGACCGATGATCTCTTCAACGCGCTTGGTGTTATCTCTGATAACGGAGATACCGATAGAAACGTTGACAGAGAGGTGATCGCCGGAGTCGCTGTCGAAGCCGGCTTTCAGGGTATTGAGTATATTCTCCGCGATAACGGCAGGGTCGTTCGCGTCAGCGTCCTTGATGCAGACGATGAACTCGTCACCGCCGTAGCGTCCTACCATACCCTTGTCGCCCACAGCGTTCTTGATAGTAGTCGCGGTGAAGCGGAGCACCTGGTCACCGGTAGCATGGCTGTACTGGTCATTGTAGAACTTGAAGTCGTCGATATCCACGAACAGGATAGCGAACTCGGACTTTCTTGCCGCGATAAGCTCGATCTCGTTGTTGATAGCAACCTCGATAGTCTCGCGGTTGAATACGTTCGTGAGGGAGTCGAAGGAAGCGCGCGCCGTGAGGATATTCTCGCTCTTCTTAGCGCGGTCGATATCGACGATAACGCCGACGATCTTTACGGTCTTGCCCTCGCTGTCAAGAATGGACGATGTACGGATAAGCACCCATATATAGTCGCCGTAGATGTTCTTGATACGGTATTCGTTATGCTTGAAGTTCTCGCCCTTTTCGAGCTTCTGAAGGTCGGCGGTATATCTCTCCGAATCCTCGGGGTGCACCTTGCACTTAATGAGGAAGGAATCCGCGAAGTGCTCGGACGGAGCGCGGTAGCTGAACTTCTTGTTGAAGTTGTTGGAGAAGTTGACCTGCTTTGTGTCGAGGTTCCATTCGAAGATGATGTTGTCGGACATCTCGATAATGGTTCTGTAGCGGGATTCACTGACGATGATGTTATCAACGATATCGTTGAATACTCGGGCGATATCACCGTACTCGTTGTGGGACATGATCTCCACGCGCGCTTCGTGGTCGCCGCGGCTGATCTTGAGCAGTGTTTCCTGGATCTTGTAGAACGGCTTTGTTACCATGATTATGAGAATAATCGCGGCAACGAGGCAGATAACGAGCATTGCAACGGCAATGCCGGTAACTGTGGATACAGCGCTGTTCGCAGCGCTCTTAGCCTTTACGGCTTCCTGATACGCGACAGCCTTCCAGCCGCTCTCGCTGTTTGCCGCGAAAGCGAGCATAGCGCCGTCGTCGGACACATAAGAAGCGGGCTCGACAGCGGCTTTCTCGACAACTGCCTTGTAGGGGCTGAACTGCTGGGTAGCCGAATTGTCATTGTAGTTGCCTCCGTAGGTCTGACCTGTGGTAGCTACGGAGCCGAGGGGATCCACCAGGAACACAAGACCCTTTGCCTGTTGTATGACATTGGAAACTCCGCTGTTCGAGAACAGGAGACCGAGGTTATAGTTGCCCGCCTTATCGGTAACGGACACATTGTAGCTCTTGTCGCCCTCAGCGGTAAAGATAACGGGGGACTTGGCGGGAGCCTCGATGTTGCAGAAGCCTGCAGCGTTTGTAACGGAGCTGTTGCCGCCGGCTGACAGGACTATCTCGCCGCCCGCCTTATAGATAACGGCACCGGAGAGTGTCCCGGAATCTATGAGAGACTGGAGCTCGGACTGTGCGGCATTGTACTCCGCGCTTCCCGAGCTGTATGTACCGGAGGTGAACTTGCTCACACCGGGGAGAGACGCGATAACGTCATATCTCGCGACGGTATCCTGAACATAGTAATTTATGCTTTCCGCCTGCAGCTTGGAGATATCCGAGAGGTAGGTACGGAAAATGGTATCTGCTGTTGAGTTGAGCTGGATATTCAGGAAAACACTGAACACAGCGATCGTCACGATGAGCAGTGCAGCCGCAACGATAATGAGTTTCATTTTGATCTTCATACTGTTCTGAACACTCTCCATTATAATATAGTAAGCGAAAAACGCATACTCGCTTACTTTATAATATCACAAAATTACCGACTTGTAAAGAATTTAGCACGATTTTGTATGTTTGACTTAAAAATTCCTGTCTGTTTTGGTTATTTTGCCTATCATAAAACTTCCCCCGCCGAATGACCGGCAGGGGAAGGAAGATCACATACCGAAATTTTTCTTGATGTCGTCCGTGAACCTCTTGAGCTTATCCATAAATCCGTTCTGCTTCTCGTAGTTCTTTTCGGTGAGCTGCTCGGAGAACGCGATAAGCGCGTCCTTCTGCTTCTTGTTCAGGTTCTTCGGGACCTCGAGGGTGACCTTCACGAGCTGGTCACCTCTGCCCTCGCGCTGGAGACGCTGGACGCCCTTGCCGCGAAGCCTGAATATCGTATCCGGCTGCGTTCCCGCAGGCACGGTATAAGTAACGTTCCCGTCGATAGTCGGAACGGTTATCTCGTCGCCCAGCACAGCCTGCGAATAGGTTATCGGTATTTCCGTCCAGATATCGAAGCCCTTTCTCTCGAACAGGGGGTCATTCTTCACGCTGATACGGACGTTGAGGTCGCCTCTCTGTCCGCCGTTTGTGCCGACATTGCCCTGTCCCGCGACACGGAGTATCTGTCCGTCGTCGATGCCCGCCGGGACATTGACCGTCACTGTGGAGCTCTTGGCAACTCTGCCGTTGCCCCGGCAGCTCGGACACGGAGACTCTATGATCTTGCCCTTGCCGCCGCACTTGGTACATGCCTTGGTAGACGCCATTGTACCGAACATAGTCCGCTGATTGAAGCGTATCTTGCCCGTGCCGCCGCAGTCCGGGCAGGTCTTGGGGGTAGTGCCCGGCTTAGCGCCGCTGCCGTTGCAGACATCGCAGACCTCCGTGCGGTTGAAGGTGAGGTCTATGGACGTTCCCTTGCAAGCCGCCATAAAGGAAATGGTCGCGCTCACGCTGCAGTCCGCGCCGCGTCTCGGGGCATTGGGGTTGGAGCTTGAGCGCGAGCCCATTCCGCCCCCGAAGAACGAATCGAAGATATCGCCGAGATCTATGCCCTCTCCGTCGGAGAACCCTCCGAACCCGCCGAAGCCGCCGAACCCGCCGCCTCCCCCGGCACCGTATGACGGATCGACCCCTGCGTGTCCGAACTGGTCATAGCGCTGTCTCTTCTGGGGGTCGGACAGAATGTCGTTAGCCTCGTTGATTTCCTTGAATTTCTCGGCAGCCTCCGGGTCGTCCGGGTGCAGATCGGGGTGATACTGCTTTGCCATTTTGCGGTATGCTTTTTTTATCTCGTCCTCGCTTGCGCCCTTCTGTATGCCGAGGACTTCATAATAATCGCGTTTTTCCGCCATAACTTACCTCCTCCTTCCCGAAGAAAGGATATTTTTCCAAAAACAGCATTGTGCTATCAGGATAAACCTGATAGCACTCTGCTATAAAATCAATCAGTTCGCGTCCTTGAAATCAGCGTCAACGATGTTGTCGTCGGGATTTCCGCCCATAGAGCTCGTTCCCTGACCACTCACATCGGGACCCGCGCCGCCGTCCTGACCGCCGCCGGTCTGCTGGTAAACTCTCTGAGCCACCTCGTAGAATGCCTTCTGGAGCTCGTCCTTGGCGTTCTTGATAGCGTTGATATCGCTGCCCTTGAGAGCCTCCTTGAGAGCCTCGACCTTCGGGTTCACGGCATCCTTATCGGCCTGTGTCACCTTGTCGCCGAAATCGCTCATCGACTTCTCGACCTGATATACCATCTGGTCGGCCTCGTTGCGCGCGTCGATCTCTTCCTTCTTCTTTGCGTCCTCAGCAGCATACGCCTCAGCGTCCTTTACTGCGCGGTCGATATCTTCCTTGCTCATGTTGGTGGACGCTGTGATGCTTATATGCTGCTCCTTGCCGGTGCCGAGATCCTTCGCGGAAACATTCACGATACCGTTCGCGTCTATATCGAATGTTACCTCGATCTGCGGTACGCCTCTGGGAGCGGGAGCGATGCCGTCGAGACGGAAGGTGCCTATGGACTTGTTGTCCTTCGCGAATTCACGCTCGCCCTGCAGAATGTTGATATCAACGCTGGGCTGGTTATCAACGGCTGTGGAGTATACCTGCGTCTTCTTGGTCGGGATAGTTGTATTTCTCTCGATCATTCTGGTGCATACGCCGCCGAGGGTCTCGATACCGAGGGACAGAGGCGTTACATCGAGCAGCAGAAGTCCGGTGACCTCCTTGTTCAGTACGCCGCCCTGGAGAGCCGCGCCCATTGCCACGCACTCATCGGGGTTGATGCCCTTGAACGGCTCCTTGCCGAGGTAGTTCTTGACCGCTTCCTGAACGGCGGGTATTCTTGTGGAGCCGCCTACGAGGAGTATCTTGTCTATTTCGTTCAGCTTGAGTCCGCTGTCGCTTACTGCCTGCTTGAGCGGTCCCATAGTAGCTTCCACGAGGTCCGCGGTGAGCTCGTTGAACTTAGCTCTCGAGAGAGTAACGTTCAGGTGCTTCGGACCTGTCGCGTCCGCTGTGATATACGGGATATTCACGTTGACGGAGGTGGAGTTGGAGAGCGCTATCTTAGCCTTTTCCGCCTCGTCCTTGAGTCTCTGCATAGCGAACTTGTCGTTGCGCAGGTCAATTCCGTCGGACTTCTTGAACTCATTTACAAGGAAGTCGATGACTCTCTGGTCGAAGTCATCGCCGCCGAGCTTGTTGTTGCCGGCTGTCGCGAGGACCTCCTGAACGCCGTCGCCTATCTCGATAACGGATACATCGAATGTACCGCCGCCGAGGTCGTATACGACGATCTTCTGGTCGTTCTCCTTGTCGATACCGTACGCGAGCGCTGCCGCGGTAGGCTCGTTGATTATTCTGTGCACCTTCAGACCCGCGATCTGTCCGGCGTCCTTGGTAGCCTGTCTCTGCGAGTCGGTGAAGTACGCGGGGACTGTGATGACAGCGTCCGTTACCTTCTCGCCGAGGTAGCTCTCGGCTTCTGTCTTGAGCTTCTGGAGTATCATCGCGGAGATCTCCTGCGGTGTGTACTTCTTGCCGTCGATGTCCACCTTGTAATCGCTGCCCATGTGGCGCTTGATGGAGATGATCGTTCTTTCGGGGTTGGTGACAGCCTGGTTCTTGGCAAGCTGACCCACAAGTCTCTCGCCGTCCTTTGTGAATGCCACTACGGAAGGTGTTGTTCTGCTGCCCTCACTGTTGGTGATGACTGTTGCCTCGCCGCCCTCTATTACGGATACGCACGAGTTTGTTGTTCCTAAGTCGATACCTATTATCTTGCTCATAATAATTGCCTCCTGTTATATTTATTTCTTGCTTTGACTTTGTTTACTGTGCTACCGAGACCATTGCGAACCGGAGCACCTTATTCCCGATACGGTAGCCGTTCTGGAACACGCTCACTATCTGTCCGGTCTCATGCTCATCGCTCTGCACCTGCTGTACCGCCTGATGCATGGACGGGTCGAAGGTCTCTGTCGGTACCTTCTCCACACCGAGCTTTTCGAGCGTCTCGAGGAACGTGCCGTGTATCATCTCCACGCCCTTCTTGTAGCCTTCGTCGGAGCATTCCGCCGTCAGAGCTCTCTCAAGGCTGTCCAGCACCGGGAGGAACTCGCTCACCACTCTCGCGGTGATATCCGGCATCATCTCGGTCTTTTCCTTCGCGGTGCGCTTGCGGTAGTTATCGTACTCCGCCATTGTCCGCATGAGCTGCTCTTTGAGCTTCGCCGACTCATCGTCCTTCTGCGGCTCCTCGGTGACGACCTCCGCCTCGGCAGGAGCCTCCGCTTCAGCGGGAGCCTCTTCTTCCGTTCCGGCTGTTTCCGCCGTCTCCTCCTTTATCTCCTCATCATTTTCAAGCTTCTCATTTTTTTCATCACTCATCTTTCTTTTCCTCCTTAACTTCATCTGTACCATCTCCCTCCGAGCCGTCAGCGTCTCTTGAGAGCATATCGCTGACTTTATCGGTAAAATATTCTATATAAGGAATGATCTTCTTGTATTCAAGTCTCATGGGTCCTATCACTCCGAAGCCCCCGGCGCTCTCCCCGCCCTTGCTGAACGTCCCGGTTATCATACTGGAGTTCGAGATGACGAAGGTATTGTTTTCCTCGCCGAACACGACATTTATGCCCGAGAAGGTCTTGTCGAACGCCGCCGTAAGCGCTTCCTTCTGCCGGAGCACCGCGGCTATCTCACTGCCCTTGAGCTCGCTGCATTCGATGAGGTTCTCCTCGCCTTCTATATGCACTCTCTCGTTTATCATATCCGCCGAGAGATCCGCTATCGCTTTGAGGAGCGGCGACAGCGTCAGCATATAGCTCCCGAGTGCCGCGGTGAGGTCGTCCATGAAGGTATCGGACATCTGCCGCAGGTTCACGCCCTGCAGGTTCTCGGAAACGAAGTTCCTGAAGAAGTCCATCTGCTCATGCGTGAGGTCGAATGAAAGCCTGCACACGCGGTTCTTTATCCCGCCGCCGGAGGTCATCATCATCAGGACGTACATTCTGCGCCCGGTCGGTATGACCTCGACCTTTGTGATGACCGAGAATTTGTCGGTATCGTTCGCGGAGACTATCGCGCATTTGGTGAGGTCCGCAAGCGCTCTCGCGGCGTTTTCGATGATGACCTCATCGGTCATGCCATCGAGCTCTTCGAAGATACGGTCTATCTCCTGTCTGTCGGACTCGGGTATCTGCTTCTCGGCAAGTCGGCTGATGTACAGCCTGAGCCCCTTGTATGTGGGGACTCTGCCGGCGGAGGTGTGCGGATGCTCGAGCAGACCCTGCTGCTCCAGCGATGCCATTTCGTTGCGTATAGTGGCGGAGGAGACCTTTATATCGAGCAGCTCCTGCACAGCCTTTGAACCGATAGGCTCGCCCGTGCGGATATACTCGTCAACGATAGTCTCGAGTATCTTGTAGGCTCTCTTCTCCATTTCCACACCTTCTTTGAATTCTCACCGCTCCGGCGGGCATTCTCATTCATGCCCTTTAGCAGTCCGCCCTTCCGAGTGTTAGCACTCTATCTCTCCGAGTGCTAAACATACTATAACACTTTTTTCTCCCTTTGTCAATACCTTTTTCAAAATTTTTTCAAAAAAGTTGATATCACGCAAAGCTCGCCGATATAATACCTTATTCTGAATATGCGCCCACACGCAAAAGCATATCCGGCACAATAAAAACCGGCTCCGCTTTATGGTAGGAAACCTTCCAAAAAGCGAAGCCGGTTATCTTTATATGCTCTGTGTTCCTTTATCAGACGCTCTCCGATTCCTCGATATCCTCGACAGCATCGGTGATGAGCAGCTCTACCTTATAGTCCTCACCCGTTACCCACGCCTGAACGTTCGCGCCGGAGAGACGGAACGTAACGGAGACTGTCTTTGTGCCCTCCGTAAGCTCCATGCCGAGCAGGTTCACTGTCGCGTAGATATTGGAGGAGGTCATGGTCTGGATATAGTTTGAATATCCTACGACATTGACGACTATCTCATTCGTGAGTATCTTGACATCGAAGTTCGACGGCTTGTTTATGACAGTGATATTGTCCGACGGTACCGTGAAGCCGAGCTGACCGAATTCCTCATACTGCGGGAAGTAGACTGTCAGCGACTTGTTGCCGGAGATGTTCTTATAGCCTTCGGGAAGCTCTATCGGCAGGGTCTTGCCGCCCTGGAGGTCCTTGAGGGTGAGCGCTCCGAGGGATATCTCGCCTATATCTATGGCGTCGAGGTTGTCTATCGAGCTGTCGGGAGAAGCTATGGTAAGCTCATCTATCGACATGGTGTACTCGAGGTCGTCAGCCGAGAAGCCCGAGTAATAGGTCGAGCCCGTGAACTTTATCTGAATGGGCAGGGTCTTGACCTTATATACGGGAACATTCACGACGAACTCGTTCGTGCTGCAGGTGAGGGACGGGGAAACGAGCTTGATGCCGTTTCTGTTGAAATACATCGGCGAGGCGCTTATCGCCATGGAATGGTCTATCGCGCCCTCGTCGTATGTCGCGACAGCCTGTATATGGTCGACGGAATTCACGAGGGTCTCCTCGCCGGTTATCTCGACGGAGGTGGGATATACCGTCACGTCTCCCTCGATCTGCATTTCGTCGGCTATGGTAAGGCTGTTTGTGTTGGGATACACGCTGACCTCGCGGGTCACTATCTTGATGACCGTGACCGACGCCGTGAGATTGTTTGTCGAGACAGTGCAGTCCACGTCCGTATCCGTCAGGGTGACATTGATCGGCACGGTATAGGTGCCGGAGCCGTAGACCTCGGACAGGTCACAGGACGCCTTGAAATCGTCCGCGGTCAGATTGCTTATCGAATAGCGCTTGCCCTCTATCTGCACTGTGACCTTGGAGGTATCGACAGAGGAGATATGAAGGTTCTCGTCCTCCATGAAGGACGTGGGCTCACAGGAAACGGCGATATCCTGAACATGCATCGAGATATCCGGGAATATCTGCACCGAGATGAACACCCATATAACTACGGAGAAGACGAGCGCCTGAATTATAGTCTTGAGGTTATTGACAAACCCGCTCGCAAATCTCTTGAATACTGCGTTCATGACTGCTCACCGCCTTTCTTTCCGCGGTTTGCACGCTGTTTTTTCGATTTCTTCGCGTCTGCCGCCTCGGGGAAGAGCTTCCTGCGGAGGTATTTGCAGAGCTTGTCGCGGTCGAAGCCGCGCTCGAGCTGTCCGTTCTCCGCTATGGAGATCATTCCGGTCTCCTCGGAAACTACTATGACGATAGCGTCCGAGACCTCGCTCATACCGATAGCCGCGCGGTGGCGGGAGCCGAGCTCCTTGTTGATGAGCTCCTCCTTCGAGGGCTTCGGGAGGAAGCAGCCCGCGGCGTATATCATTCCGTCACGCATAATGACCGCGCCGTCATGGAGCGGTGTATTCGGGAAGAATATATTGCGGAAAAGCTCCTCACTCGGGATAGCGTTGATGACAGTGCCGGTCTCGATCTGTTCGCCGAGCTTTGTCTGGCGCTCAATGATTATCAGCGCGCCGGTCGCCGTACGCGAAAGCTTCTCGCAGGCAAAGCCTATCTGCTCGACCATGTAGTTCTCCTTGTCCATGGACTCCGGGAGCGATGTATCGAACAGCTGTATCGGCTTCATCATCTTTGAGCGTCCGACCTTTTCGAGAGCGCGGCGAAGCTCCGGCTGGAACATGACGATAAACGCGAGAAGTCCCACATTTACCACCATATCGCCGATGACCTTCATAGCCTTGAACTCGAACTGATTGAGCAGGAACAATACCACCGCGAGCACAGCAACGCCCTTGATGAGCTGCTCTGCGCGGGTCTCATGCACGAGCTTGATCACCCAGTACAGGATAACCGCGAGGAAAAGTATGTCAAGAATATCGATGAAAGTGACAGAACGGAAAACGCTTACCAGCGAATTCCATATATCGGTAAGGTAGTACAGCAATTCAAGCACCCTGTGTTTCAGAATAGTGACATTGTCACATATATTATTGTATCATATTTTTGTAAAATTGCAAGTGTTTTTGCGCGATTTCTGCGAATTTTTTTGCGTCTCCTCCGTCATTTGCAATTTTGCGGGTGCAAAATTGCATTTTTGTATTGATTTTTTCCGAAAAAGGTTGTATAATAGTAGCAACATTGAAGAAATGCGGAGGAAAGAGAAATGTCCGTCAATCTTATAGCCGACATCGAAGAGCGAATGCCGGAGTTTTCAAAAAGTCAGAAATATATCGCGAAATACATCACCGAGCACTATGAAAAAGCCGCCTTCATGACCGCCGCGAAACTCGGCGCGACAGTCGGGGTCAGCGAAAGTACGGTGGTGCGCTTCGCCGACGAAATGGGCTTCGACGGCTACCCGGAAATGCAGAAGGCTCTCCGCAGCTACGGACGCAACCGCCTCACCACCCTGCAAAGGCTCGATATATCCAATGACCGCTTCGGCGGCGAGGATCTTATCAAAACGGTGATGTCGCAGGATATCGAGCGTATACGCTACACTCTCGAAAACATCTCGGAGGAGGTGTTCACCGAGGCGGTGGACCGCATCATTTCGGCAAAGCACGTCTACATCTTCGGCGCCATGAGCAGCGATATACTCGCCCGCTTCCTGAGCAATTACCTCGGTCTCTCATGCCAGAGCGTCATTCACGTTCAGCCGATAAATTCCAGCGGCATACTCCAGCAGCTTATCCGCCTTACGAGCGAGGACGTGTTCATCTCTATCTCCTTCCCCCGCTACTTCAACAACACACTCACCGCCACGGCATTCGCCAAGAAGAGCGGTGCGGACATCATAGCGATAACCGATTCCGAAGCCTCCCCCCTCGCGGAATACGCCGACCAGCTCCTGCTTGCCAAGAGCGACATCATCAGCTACGCCGACAGCCTTGCCGCTCCCTTGAGCCTTATCAACGCGCTTGTAGCCGCCGTCGGTATGCGCAACAGCGCCCGTCTCGAGGACACCCTCACCCGTCTCGAGGAGGTCTGGGCAGAAAATGACGCCTACAAGAAGGACGACGAGACATAACACAGAAAAACCGCCACACATCAATGTGACGGTTTTTTTAGTCGCTCCGCTCGAGACTGGGGGAAACTTTTCTGAAGAAAAGTTTCCCCCAGACCCCCTTCAAAAGACTTTTTAATTGCTTCGCGCACAGACTCCTTATGTTTCTGCTGCTGTCATCAGTCCGGTGTAACGACCTGCACGGCAGTTTCTACCGGTGTAAGCTCGTTCTCGCTTTCTGGGATATCCCAGAAGCTCTTCGCCATGAATTCAGCGCGCTTGGTTTTCAGACCGTTGATAGAAAACTCTCTCATCTGTGTAAGGTCGGTCATGTAATCCTCGGGAACTATGATGACCGAGGTGTGATAAATGCCGGTCTCCTCGTCCACAAGGTCAACGGAACTGTAGCCGCTGTTCCGGAAAGTCGTGCCGTTCAAGGAGGTGATATCCACCCATATCTCCGGAGAATTGAACTGCTCCGTGCCAGTGAGCGACAGCTCCAGCCCGAAGGGGGACAGTGTGAGCCATTCAAGCGTAAGTCCCGGCATACCGTACTCCGTCATATCCAGCCCTACCCGCTCCATAAGCGGTTCGCTGTCATCAATGCCCTTTATGGTCAGAGAACTTCCCGCCTCGGGATAGTTCCCTTCCAGAACCGCACCCAAGTCTATGAATTCAAGGGTATCATATTCTCCCGCGGGTATATCTAAAATCGCGTAGAATATGCCTGTGCCTGTCTCCTCGTCGTATCTGTTATGGCTTTGGAGAATATTTCTGGGGTAAGTCGTCGAGCGTATTGCGACGTAACCGACATCTTCGGACGTCCCCACAAGCCGTACCTTCAGGATACGTCCGTCATACTCCCAGCCGGTCATTGCGACCTCATTGCCGGTGAAGCCGAGGAACGAATGACCTTCCCAGCTCCCGCCGACGGAGATAGTGTGTGGTTCAATCTGCTCATATTCTTCGTAATAAGTCGATGTCTCGGCGCTTTCGCTGTCATCGTATATAGTCACGCCATTTATCGAGATGAATGACGTGTTCATATTTGCGAACTGCTCCACGAAGCCGAGAACAAGATAACCCTTGCCGTGGTCATAAGCGACAGTGCGGCTCTCCGCAAACTCGGCGCGCACGCCGTTATGGTCGCGTATCTCTATGACGGGGCGCTCGTCCTGCATTTTCTCCTCATTCTCCGCATCGGTGCCTTCGAGCATATCATAATATACCACTGCCTCATAGGGAGAAATGAGTATACTGCCTATGCCTGTTCCGGGAATATCCTCCCCGCAGACAAACTCCCACACCTGCACGTTATTATCGCATACCGCGGTGAATACGTTCTCGGGTTCAAAGCTTCCTCCGAGCTCCGCGAATGACACATCGAACTTTCTATCGGCTTGGTACAGTATGAACTGCGCCATATAGCTGTTGCTGTCGCCCAGCCTCTCATAGCGCGAGAGAAAGCCCTTCTCGGAATTAACGGCAAGCCCTATGGGCAAGTTCCCGTCCGTGGTATTTCTGCCGTCCCCCTCGACATCGAAGAACAGTTTCAGAACGGCGGAGTCGAATTCATACCCGTTCACCCTGACCGTACAGCCGCCCAGATCATATTCCGCCGGAATGCCGGTGGGTGCTGTGTCCATGATAACTGTGGTATATTCCGCGGCACTGTCCTCGGTCATTACCGGCACAGTAGTAGTCGCTGCGTCGGTGTCCACACCCGCCGAATACCCTGCTCCGCCGCCTTCTTTCAGCGGTATGAAATGAAAGTCTCCGAAATTGCCGCCGCCCGCGAAGAAGCCTATACCCGCCGCAGCGGCTGTGAGCGCTGCCACACCCGCAACTATGGGAGCCTTCCTCGGCTTATAGTCCACCTGCGGCATTGATTCCTCAGCCGCGCGATAAACGGTGCTGTTTGTATTCTTTCTTTCCTTCTCCATTTTATCAGCCCTTTCGATAATGCCCCCGATAAAATCCGCGTCGGGTGATGCCGGCGTTATTCTGTCAAAGGCATTCCTGAATATCTTGTTATATTCCGTCATGAAGCTCACTTCCTTTCCCGCATTCACCTTGTTCCAGCAGTGCTTTCAGGCGCTTGCGCCCGCGCCACAGCTGCGATGTGACCGAAGTCTCGGTCTCACCGAGGAACCTCGCAATCTCCTTTACGGAATATTCTTCGTAGTAGTACATATAAAGCACTGTCCGCGTTTTCGGCGGGAGCTTCGACATCAGCGAGAGCAGCTCCCCGTCCTCGTCGCCGCTCTCCGGCGCTCTCATATCGTCGGTCAGCGGCTCGGAGAACTTATACCAGTGGGACTTGAGCAAGTCCTTGCACTTGTTCGCTGCTACCCTGAAAAGCCATGCCTTAGCCTCCTCGTCGATAAGAAAGTCCATGCCGCTTCTGAACAGCTTTAAGAAAGCCTCCTGCGTCACATCTTCCGCGTCGGCGTGGTTCTTCGTATAGCACAGTGCGAGCCTGTACACGTTCGCACGATATTTCCCGACAAGGCGGGTAAGCTCTTGTTCTGTCATTATATGTACCTCGGTTTTAGGAATTCCCTGAAAGGACCTTTCATATAATAAACGATTGAAAAAGCCGATTTGTCACCATATTTTTCAAAAAAATCAAAAAGACTGCACGGTAAGGAACCGCACAGCCTTTTTTGAGGATCTTCATTAAAGCTTCGAGTAGCCGAACGCGTTTACGAGCGCGTCTATCTTCTGCTTAGCCTTGCACATCGGGCATTCCGACGCAGCGTAGGTGTGGTAATCCGGGATATCATCGGGAGTGAAGATAGCGTCCACCTTTATGCCGATGATCTCGTCGATAGCGCTGAACAGAGCGCAGCAGCCCGCGAGCTTGCCGCTGTAGTAGTCGAGGCAGCGCGCAAATCTCTCGATAGACCAGCCTGTGGAGGCGGAGGAGATGAGCAGGAGTATCTGCTTGTTCCAGATCTTCTTCTGCGCGTCGTCGCGGAAGATCATCTGACCGTTGGAGTTTATCTCGGGGGTAAGAATGTCGATATCCTTGCCGGAATTCACGGAACCCACACCGGAATCGGAGAGCTCCTGCGCGATATACGCGCCGAGGGTCTCGGTGCCCTCAAGGCAGATTATTGTATCTACCTGCACTGTCGCGTACTTTGCCGCTATCACCTTAGCGGTCTCACGCGCCATAAAGGAGCTTGTCTTTATGGAGTTGAGGTCGACATAATGGTTTATGTGCGAGTGGTTTGTTGCAAAATGACCGGGGATAACGCCCATGTGTATCTTCTTGTTTCCTGTGGCTGTGATTGTAACTTTTCTGCTTTCCATATAAACCTCCGTTCTGATTGCGGAAATATTATTCTGCAATTTTCAGTATATCACACTTGCATATTTTTTTCAATAGCGGAAAAAGAAAAATAACGTCGGGATTTTTGGTTATTTGTGACAAAAGATATTTTGACACGCAAACCGTCTCAAAGATTTTTCCTTATGGTTTCCGGGTCATTCAGCGCGTTTTCGATTATCCGTGCAAGTATCGAGGTGTAGCCTTTGCCGAGAGCGCGGGCTTTTCTTAAAGTCTCCGGGGTCAGGCGAAGCGTGACGGACTGCTTGTTGCGCTCTGCTCTGCGTTCGTCCGCAAGCCGCTTCATTTCCTTGAGCTCCTCATAAGAATACGCGGGGCAGTCCTCATCGGGAACGGGATCTCCGTCGAGTGCGTCGAGCATTTTCTTCTGTTCCTCGGTAAGCGGCTGGCTCATAACGTCCTTAAGCGTAGTTTTAACGATCATTGTACAATCTCCTTTCTTCCTTTGTAGCTTCTCTGGCGGATATTATCCGCAGCTTATCGGTTCTTTCCGTATAGCATACTGTTGCAACAATCGCCTTATTATCTATTATTCCGATAGTCAGATATCTGTCCTCCTCTGTCGAATGCTTCTGATCATAGAGTTCGATCCTTCCTTCATCGCCAAATACACGGACTGCCGTCCTGAAATCCATTCCATGCTTTTTGATATTGATTTTTTCTTTATCAGAATCCCACTCAAAAGTTATATCATTATACACTATTTCCATTGTGTCACCCTCCATTCTTATTATATCACAAAGTATCGCAAATTGCAACACATTTCTGTTTATTTCATATCAAATATATTGTTATTTGTCAACTAAGTTATATAAATACAAAACAGGCTGTTTTTTCAGCCTGTTTTATATTTGTTTATTATATCTCATTGTTGATTAATATAATCCGCATTATTACTTTTCCCCATTCTGTATTTACATCTTCTATATATAATGTATATTTATTATTTTTTATTATCCTTACATTGTTGGTATTATTTCTTCCTGCTTTCATATTATTTTCATCTGTTTCGGTTAATTTTGATAATTTTGATATTGTATCATCAAAATCATTTCCCGCCATAATATTAATATAATCGCCGCTTGTATTTTTTACTGTTATTGTTATAAGACAAGGATATAATTCATTGCTTATACTCGACGATGCTTTCAATGCTGATACAGCTTTTATGTGAGCGTTTTTATTTATATCATTAATTGATATTATATTACCCGATGTATCAGCAAGTTCAAATGATATTCTATTTGCTTCTTTGTAATCATCTGTCGGTTCTACTATAGTATGAGCTATTGATGTATATTTAAACTTCATTATATCATTATCCATATCAACATTACCAACCGAATTTTCGTATGTATATAATTTCATAGGAAGATTATCAACAATATCCGAATATGTAGGATTATTGTCTAAATCAAATGTATATACAGACATATCATCTTCAAATTGATGTAACCAGTCTATATTTCCATTTGGAAAATATTTGAAATCAACCTGAAATGTTATGTCGTCAGAAATATTCGGTTCAAGCGTTGTGTTATATATTTCATCAACCTTATGTGAAGGAACATAAACCTCGCCGCTTGTGATTTCCGTATTGTTATTTTCTTTTTCCGTAGCGGCAAGTGTAGTTACCTCTGTTTCGTATTCATCTTTACTTACCGCAACTGTGGTATTTGATGTAGCGGCATTGGTATTGCCGCTGTTATTATTACAGCCAGTAGCCATTAATGCCATTATCGCGCAAAGCGATATTCCCATTATTCTTACATTTGTTTTCTTCATTTTCTGTTCCTCCTGTGTTGTTTGAAAGTCTGTATAAATAAAAATGCGCGGCAATCAGAGCCGCGCACTGTAAAAATGCAGCTTTGATTGTCGCCAAACAACACAAATATTCCGAGTCCATAACACACCCGAAACTGCACCCTTACCATATAGTAAGGGTGTGTTATGGAAACAGTAATACTCATGAGAATATCCGGAAATATTTAATTGTGTTGTTTGGCCCGATTATTATAACACAGAAAGGCGCTCAAAGCCAATCGTCAACCTGCACAACATTTTCGCAAAAATATTGTAATAATTGTAAAATTTTATGTAATCGTTTACGACTATTGATATTTTTGCCGAAATATTATATAATTGATGTATATCGTTTGGAAGTTTCTTCCGAAGAAAGGACTGGTAAATTCACATGAAATTCGGCTTTTTCGATGACGCCAATAAGGAATATGTCATCACCTCCCCCAGAACCCCCTACCCGTGGATAAACTACCTCGGCACACAGGGCTTCTTCTCCCTCATCTCGAATACCGCCGGCGGCTACAGCTTCTATAAGGACGCAAGGCTCCGCCGCATCACACGCTATCGCTACAACAATGTCCCCGTCGATATGGGCGGACGCTATTTCTATATCAATGACGACGGTCATGTGTGGAACCCCGGCTGGTCTCCCGTAAAGGCTGACCTCGACAACTACGAGTGCCGCCACGGTATGGGCTACACTATTATAAAGGGCGAGTCCAAGGGGATAGAAGCGAAGGTGACCTTCTTCGTCCCCCAGAACTTCAACGGCGAGATACAGAAGGTGACGATCACCAACAAGACCGGCGCATTCAAGAGCATCAAGCTGTTCAGCTTCCTCGAGTGGTGCCTCTGGGACGCACAGGACGATTCCACGAACTTCCAGAGAAACTTCAATACCGGCGAGGTAGAGATAGAGGGCAGCACTATCTACCACAAGACCGAATACAAGGAGAGACGCGACCACTACGCATTCTACTCCGTAAACGCGAAGATAAGCGGCTTCGATACCGACAGAGAGAGCTTCCTCGGTCTGTACAACGGCTTCGGCGAGCCGCAGACCGTTATGCAGGGCAGCCCGAACAACTCCGTTGCAGACGGCTGGTCGCCTGTCGCTTCCCACTACATCAACGTTGATCTCGAGGCAGGCGCAAGCAAGGATCTCGTATTCGTGCTCGGCTACGTTGAGAACAAGCCGGAGGAGAAGTTCGCTCCCGACCTTACTCCCGACGACAAGATAATCACCACCGCAAATTCAAAGAAGAACATCATAAACAAGACCAAGGCTCACGAGATGATAGCCCTCTGCGACACCGCGGAGAAGGCGGACAAGCTCTTCGCAGAGCTGAAGGCTTACTGGGACAACCTGCTCTGCCAGTATCATGTTGACTCCCCCGACGAGAAGGTCAACAGAATGGTCAATATCTGGAACCAGTACCAGTGTATGGTCACATTCAATATGTCCCGCTCCGCTTCCTACTTCGAGAGCGGTATCGGCAGAGGCATGGGCTTCCGCGACAGCAACCAGGATCTGCTCGGCTTCGTTCATCAGATACCCGAGAGAGCGCGTGAGCGTGTGCTCGACCTCGCGGCGACAATGCTTGAGGACGGCGGCGCTTATCACCAGTACCAGCCCCTCACAAAGAAGGGCAACCACGAGCTCGGCTCCAACTTCAACGACGACCCGCTGTGGATGATACTCGCGGTTGCAGCGTATATCAAGGAGACAGGCGACAAGTCCATTCTCGATGAGGTAGTTCCCTACGAGAACGACGACAGCAAGGCTGCGTCCATGCTCGACCACATGAAGAGAGCATTCGATCACGTCGTAAGGAATGTCGGACCTCACGGACTGCCCCTCAGCGGACGCGCGGACTGGAACGACTGCCTGAACCTCTCCTGCTTCTCGGACAAGCCGGGTGAATCCTTCCAGACCTACAACAACAAGGATATGTTCAAGGATCCGCCGTTCTACAGCCAGGTGGCGGAATCCGTGATGATCGCGGGTATGTTCTGCTTCATCGGTCCGGAGTACGCCGCTATGTGCAGGCTCATGGGCGACGAGGAGGAAGCAAAGCGCGCCGACGCCGAGGTCGCGAAGATGAAGGAAGCCACAATGAAGTACGGCTTCGACGGCGAGTGGTTCCTGCGCGCATACGACCACTACGGACAGAAGGTCGGCTCGCATGAGAACGAGGAAGGCAAGATATTCATCGAACCGCAGGGCTTCTGCGTTCTCGCAGGTCTCGGCAAGGAGACCGGCGACGATATCAAGACCCTCGACAGCGTCGACAAGTACCTCAACTCCGACCACGGTCTTGTGCTCAACAACCCCGCATTCACACATTACTATATCCAGTACGGTGAGATCTCCACATACCCCGGCGGCTACAAGGAGAACGCGGGCATCTTCTGCCACAACAACGCGTGGATCATGTGCGCCGAGGCTGCTGTGGGACGCGGCGACAAGGCGTTTGAATACTATTCAAAGATCGCTCCCGCATTCAGGGAAGAGCACTCCGACCTGCACAGAACAGAACCGTACGTTTACGCTCAGATGATCGCCGGCAAGGACGCTCCCCGTCACGGCGAGGCAAAGAACAGCTGGCTGACCGGTACGGCGGCATGGAACTTCGTGGCTATCTCCCAGTATATCCTCGGCGTGAAGCCCCAGTACGGCGGGCTCAAGATCGACCCGTCCATTCCGAAGGCATGGGACGGCTTCAAGATCTCCAGACTGTTCAGAGGCGCGACCTATAATGTCACCGTCAAGAACCCCGATCATGTATCGAGCGGCGTCAAGTCCATGACAGTGGACGGCAAGCCGGTTGACGGCAACGTTATCCCCGCTTTCGCGAACGGCGTTCACGAGGTTGAGGTAACTCTCGGTTAAATCCCTTAAATAACAATATCCCCGCACTTTATCGTAAAACGGATAAGTGCGGGGTTTTTCTCTGAGTAAAACAGATTGTCATATAAATTTGTAGCAATCAACAAAAAGTATAAAACAATCAATGATTTTTTGTATATTCCCCCTTGACAATTCGGACATATATTGTTATAATAGTTATAGTAGTAAACAAACATAAATCAAGCGCAGTTTGTTTATCAAAAGCCCCGCCTTGTATGGAAGGAGTAAAAGTTATGGGAAAATATGTTATAAACAAGACCGCTACTGGATATACATTCGGACTTAAAGCGGCAAACGGTGAGACGATCGCAACCGGCGGCGAGGTATACTCGAGCCTCGAGTCTGTAAGAAACGGAGTAAAAAGCGTAGAAACGAACGCTCCCGCTGCCGCGGTCGAGGATCAGACAGTGGAGGGCTATCGCACAGCCAAAAATCCCAAATTCGAGATATACAGCGATAAAGCGGGTGAGTTCCGTTTCCGCCTGAAGGCTAAGAACGGACAGGTCATCGCCGTGAGCGAGGGCTACACCTCCAAGGCAAACTGCAAGAACGGGATAGAGAGTGTCAAGAAGAACTCGGTCAACTCACCTGTCATCGAGCCTGCCGAATAACTCCTCCCTTTCACCTTTCCGTACTTGAACCGACATCAAAGCCGCATTACTCATAGATGCGGCTTTTTGATTTGAAAGGAGCAATACACAACATGAACATCGACCTCACAGGCAAGAAAGCAATAGTCACCGGAGGAAGCGGCGGTCTCGGCAGAACGATAGTCCGCACTCTCGCGGAATGCGGCGCTGACGTCGCCATACACTACAACTCCGACAAGATCAGTGCGGACAGCCTCGTCTCGGAGCTCACGGCAGCAGGCAGAAAAGCTGCCGCATACCAAGCCGATGTAACAAATGAGAACAGCGTCGGAGAACTGCGGAAAGCAGTGGAAGCCACCTTCGGGATGCCGGATATAATGGTGGTCAACGCCGTTATCCAGTACGAATGGAAGCCCCTTATCGAGCAGGATATCAAGGACTACTACAGCCAGTTTGAAAGCTGCGTGATGCAAATGGTCTATATGTCGAAGGAATTTGTTCCCCACATGAAGCAGCAGAACTACGGCAGGATAGTCGTGATGAACACCGAATGCGCCTATATGGCGGAACCGAACTGCTCCGCGTATACCTCCGCCAAGCGCGGACTTGACGGCATCGTGCGCGTTCTCGCCAAGGAAGTCGGCTCCAACAATATCACAGTCAATCAGATAGCTCCCGGCTGGACTGTCACGGACAAGGAGCGTGCCACAGGCATAAACCCCGCCCCTGAGTACGTTGCCACCGTTCCACTCGCTCGCCGCGGCACCGACACCGATATCGCCAACATGGCAGCCTTCCTCGCCTCCGACCTCGCCGCTTTCACCACCGGCGCCTATATCCCCGTCAGCGGTGGTCGCGTCATGCCTGCTATTTGAACTGTACCTGAGAGGTCGCTTCGCGTACACTTGAATAAGTGTCTGCATCTTTGCAGAAAAAAGTAAACGCCTGTCACTTCGTACTGAAATGACGGGCTTTTGCTTTCTTATCTTTGCTTAGCTTTCAAAAAACGCAGTGTCTCCGCCCGCTGCAGGCGGCAGCAATTAAGTTTAGGCTCAAGCCCTTTTTAAAGGGCTTGCCGCCGGAGGCACTTGAGCGCCAGCGACCAACTCGAGCGCAAGCGACCAAAGCGCGCCGTTCGCCGGCTCGAGCGCCAGCGAACGGCTCAGTGCCGCGGGTTAGTTTTGACGAGCATGACGGCTTTAGTGAGGACACGGATAGCGTCGCTGCGCATATCGGCTGCTGCGCGGTTGACGGAGTCGGTGTCCGATACACGCTTAACGCGCACTACATTTGCGGGGAGCTCCCGCAGCGCCTCCTCGGTGACTGCCGCGATACATTTCTCACAGGTGCAGCAGCGGAAACGCTCCATAATGCTGCCGAGCTGCTCGTTGATGAGCAGAAACGGGATATTGACAAACTGAGTGCCGGTATCGGACTTTACAAAAACCGGCGGTACGGTTTCCTTTTCGGGGGTTTTTATTATGGGGTTTGCCGCGGACCGGCGGGGCGTTTCCTCGCCGAGGAGCCCGAGCACCTTGCTGGTTTTGGAAGATCTTGCCACGTCACGTCACCTTAATACTGCGGCGGACGATTCTTGGGAGGTCTGCCGCGTCCAAGCTTCTGCTCTGTGCGTTTCGGTTTCTCAAGACCGAGGATCTCGTATGTAAGGTCCATGAATTCGCGGGCGGATTTTGAGCGAGGCGCATACTCGATGATCGTCTTTGCGTGAGCGGGAGCCTCCGCGATGATGACGCTGCCGCTTATCTTCTGGTCGAATACATCTGTGTCGAGCTGCTCCGCTATGATATTGGCAAGCTCCTCGACCTCCTTTGTCAGGACAAGACGCGGAGAGTACTTGTTCAGCAGAATGCCGCGTATCTCAAGTGAAGGGTTGTAGTATTTCTTTACCGCGAAAATTGTCTCCTTAAGCTGTGCTATTCCCTGAAGTGACAGTATTTCCGGCACCATTGGTATGACGAGCTGGTTCGATGCCGCATACGCGTTTATCGTCAGTATCGAAAGCGCGGGAGGCGTGTCCACAAGTACATAGTCATACTGATCCGCAATAGTGGATAGATGCTCCCGCAGCATATATTCCCTGCCGACAGAGGTTATCTCGAGTTCAACGCCCGAGAGCAGAATGTTCGCGGGAACGACGTCACAGCAGTCGCAGTGCTGTACGGTGTCGTATATGTCAGCTTTCCGTTTGAATACGTCGTAGATAGTGTAGGAGGAGTCGGTGTCCGCGCCGAGGCTGAAGCTTAAATTCCCCTGCGGGTCAAGGTCGAGCGCGAGCACCTTCTTGCCGAGCTTGGTGAGGCAGCCGCAGAGTCCCGCACAGGTAGTGGTCTTTCCGACACCGCCCTTCTGGTTGGTCAGCGTGATGATCTTGGTCATAGAGTACAGATCCTTTTCTAAAACAGAAGCGGCTGCAACATATACAGCCGCCTCTTGCGTTTTGTTTCGGTGATATTAGAGCGAGGAAGTGAAGTTTCCTTCGAGGTTGCTGTCGTCCGGAACGTAGATGTGGTAGTTTGCCTTACCGTTCTTCTTAACGAAGTACATCGCAGCGTCCGCGCAGCCTACCAGCTCCTTGCCGTCCGTGCTGTGGTCGGGATAGATAGCAATACCGATAGATGCCTTGATATTGAGGGTGGTATCTACCGATGCCGAATAGTAGCCCGCATAAAGGTCATCTATGATATCCATGGAGAGGACCTCGACATTCTCAACGAGGTTCGGGTCGGAGATGCAGAGTACGAACTCATCACCGCCGAAGCGTCCCGCGAAGCCTGTCTCGCCTGTTCTCTTCTTGATAGTATCGGCAACGAATCTGATGACCTCATCGCCGACAGCATGGCTGTAACGGTCGTTGATGAACTTGAAGTCGTCGACGTCTATGAACAGAGCAGCGACCTTCTTGCCCACATTTCTCTCGAGCTCGGAAGCGAACTCACGCTCAAAGGTATTTCTGTTGTACAGCTGCGAGAGGAAGTCGAAGCTTGCGCGCTCCGCGAGCTTGAGGGTAGCGTTCTTCTCGCTGGTTATATCGGTGAGGACTCCGACAACGCGGAGGACTTCGCCGAGACGGTCGGTGATGCAGTGAGCTCTCATGGAAACCCACATATCCTGACCCTTGTTCTTGATCTTGTACTCGCCGCCGACATCGTCCTTGTTCTTGAAGAGGGTGGAGATATCACGCTTGTACTTCTCTGCTTCCTCCTCTTCCATCATGGAATCGAGGAAGCGACCGTTGCTGAGGGTAGCTCCGGAAACATCGAGCTCGATCTTGTTCTTGAAGTTATCAGAAACGTACATGGACTCCTTTGCGAAATCCCATTCAAACAGCATATTATCGGAAATTTCGGTAACGGTCCTGTGGAGCTCTTCACTGAGCAGGGACTGGTCCATCATGTCGTTGAAAACGTTCGACATATTCGCGAACTCCTTGCCCATGCCCGCTGTGTTGATACGCTCGTTGTGGTTGCCCTCGTTGATACCCTTCATGGTCTTGAGCATGTTGAGCATGGGGTCGATGACCTTCTGAGAAGCTATGATAGCCGCGAGAACGCATACGAGCGCGAGTGCTACGATTATCACGAGACCGATGATGACTACGAGCATTACGGCGCTGCTGGTCTGGGAAGCGGGATAAAGAGCTATCCATACCCACTCGGTGCCGTTGATATTGCCGTACGCGCCGAGGTATGTGCCGTCCTCGAGCTTCTCGCCGGTGTCGCCTGTCTTGGAGGAGAGCATCTTGGTGAGATCGGGCTTGACAACACCCGAGAGGTCTGTGCTTGCGCTTATATCGGTGCTGTTGTAGTTAAGTACGGAATCCGCGTCGGCTACAACGAGAGTGCCGTATGTGAGGAACTGCGCCTTCTTGAGGTAATCGGTTATCTCGGAGATGTCCACAACTATGGAGACATAGCCGCCGTCGTTGCCCTTGAGGGGAGCTGTAGCTACGAAGAGGTTTGCGCTGTAGGTCGTCTCATTCTTGTAGAACTTGGAAACGAACGCTTCCTTTGTGGGGCTCCACTTATCGCTGTAGGCGAAGAAGGTCGAGCCTGCGGAGGAACCCTTCGAATCGTAGATCAGCCTGCCTTCGCTGTCGGTGACCGCGATATCGAGCACATTTCTGTCAGCCTTCATCACCGTCACGATGCTGTCGAGGTCTGCCTTGACGCCGTTAAGGTTCTTGATCGAGGTATTCACGAAATCCATACCCGCGAGCGCTTCCGCGTCGTTGAGGTAGCTTGTCGCGATATTGGAAACACCCGAGCTTAGCGCTGCTCCGGAGGTAGCTGCTTCATCACCGATCATCGTGCTTGCGAAGCCGAAGATCTGGAGGGCAGCGACCAGTGCCACGATAATGAGCGGGAGCACCGTCGTTCCGATGAGGATGACCCTGAGGGCGGTTTTAACCTTGATATTCATATATTCTTACCATTCCTAACCTTAAATTATTTATCGGCATGATGCCGTATAATTTACTATTATAATGTGAAAGCGCTAACCGCTTCCCTTGATGCGCTTTTCCGCCTCACGGCGTCTGTCGTCGCGCTCGAGCTGTTCCTGCCGCTGTTCACGCTGTATCGCGTTGACCAGATTGGCGAGCTGCCCCTCCATTTTCTGATCGACGTTCGTGAATTCGCAGCCGTACCCCTCGAGAGTGCCGTCTATCAGCAGCTGCAGGCGCAGCACGCGCACAACGGCTCCCACCAGCGCGTTATCGACCATGAAGTTGAGCAGCAGGATATCGTCCTTGCGGTAAGGCGGGTCGGTGCCTTCGATGAAGACTCCGCCGATGCTGACATTCTTGATGACGGTGAAAACGGGCGCGTCATACTCATAGAGCGTGCCGTCGCGCTCATGTCCGCTGATGATGCAGCGCAGGTTCGAGCGCACCTTGAAATATTTGCGGCGCTCCTCCATTACGGTGCCGTACTCATCGCGTATCTGGATATTGAGCTGATTTTCGAGCGACATCTTAACACGGCCGACGTAACGTATCCTGTCGCCGTTCTTCATATTGGTGATGACGTACAGACCTGTGTCCGCGTCGAATTCGGGCATATCTCTGCCCTTTATCATGATTATATTGTTGACGGGTACATTATTCACGAACATCCGCGGGAAGGAGAAGTGCTCCTTGTCCGTCTCGAGCAGGAACTTCCCGTCCATTCCGGTGATGCGGATAGTCATGATGCCGTCTTTGTCGATCATGCGGACCGCCTCCCTCCGGCAGTGAGTGATTTCCGGCATATCTGCGCGGCAGGGCATACCGTCCCGGCAGCGGAAAAACTCCCGCCGCGGACAGCTGACCCCATTTCGGGCATAATCACTTATTATTAATTATACATTAAAATGCGCAAAAAAGTCAATAGCGAACGGCGAAATTTTTTTGAAGAAAGCAAAAACTGTCATAAGTTACATAAAATTCGTCATTTTTAACAAAATTCCATATAGCGGAATGGGAGCTTGCGGTTTTATTTTTGTTGAAAATGCTTAAAGAAACAAAAATATTTAAAAATTACTGTACAAATCGGGAAAAACATTGTATAATGTATTATATATAGGTATATTCGGAAGTCTGTCGGAACGGAGGTATGTATGCGCTCATATTTTCACTGCGTTACCTCACGGTACGGCAGACACGCGGCAAGAGTCACCGTCCTTGCCGGCGCGATAGCCGCGGAAGCTGCCCTAATCGCGTTCATGCTGTTCTGGTTCGGAGTGCTCGGCAAGCAGCTGAGCGGTATGCTCCGCCTTCTCCCGGCGGCAGCGGGAGCCGTGGTGCTGATCGGACTCGCGGTCTGCACACATACCGTGCTTTCCGCAGAGAAGAAGGTCAGAATGAACAGCCGCTATACCTACGCCGATATCCAGCTTAAATTCGCGGTGCTGAGCAAATACGACGGTATCTACAATATCGACGGCGAGAACGCGGTGTGGCGGGCTCTGTACTATATCCCCTTCGCGGACTTCGTCTCGGCGGAGCCCTCGCGGAACGGAAAGAAGCTCATCATCACCGGACGTATCCGCGAGTACGGCATGGACAGCGACTGCCTCGGCTACCATATCCGCAATGGCGGGATCGAGTTCGACCGCCCGTGGTTGGAGCACGGCTGCTACACCGAGCTGTCGGTGCTGGAGTTCCCGGCGGTGTTCGGTGACCCGCAGAAGCTCTGCGACGCCCTTTCGGAGGCGAAGAAGCGCTTCGACGAGCTGCCGAAGCCGAAGCCCTACAAATTCAAGGAGCCCGAGATCATCAGACGGCGTCCGCGAACAAGCATGACAGGCGGTCTGAACGGCATTTACGGACGCAGGAAATGATTTCCTGCCCGAAAGTTGAAAAAATAAGCAGAAATTCGGCAAAAAATATTGAAAAATATCAAGATGTGTGGTATAATAAATTATTATGACACAATATGTCGTGTTTTGCCGAGTGAAACAAAACGGAGGTCATTATGGCATTGTTTGATACCACCTCGTTCCGTATAGCGGAGCAGGGTCTCGATCTGCTGGTCAGGCAGCAGCAGGTGATAGCGCAGAATATCGCCAATGTGGACACGCCCGAGTATAAGGCGAAGTACCTGTATTTCGCCGGAGTGCTGAAGGAGCAGATGGACGCAAAGGGCTTGTCAACAGGCAAGAAGCGCCTCGAGCTCGCCTCGGTGATACATACCGACGAGAATACGAAGGACCAGCCCGACGGAAACAACGTCGATTCCGATACACAGAGCGCACTGTTCGCCAAAAACGCGATACAGTATCAGGCTCTGATAAACCAGATAAACGCCGAGTTCACTATGATGAGAACGGCAATGAGAAAGAGCTGAGGGAGGGCGCAGTAAATGGCATTTTTAAGCAATCTTGACATAGCGGTCTCGGGAATGATGGCAGAGCGCGCACGCGCCGATGTCATAGCGCAGAACGTCGCAAACGCGGATACCACAAGGACCGCGAACGGTGGACCCTATGTACGTCAGAACGTGGTATTCACCGAAAACAAGTCCTACTACCGGACTAAGGACGTAAGCTACAGCGCCATCGAGTTCAAGACAGTGCTCGGAAAGCGCCTCGAACACCTCCGCGGACTCGCGGGCAGGGAGAGAGAACAGACTATGGAGGGCGTACTGCTCACGCAGATAGTCGAAGACCCCACTCCCCCGACACCGGTGTATGACCCCACACACCCCGACGCCGACGAGGACGGCTACTACTACCTGCCGAACGTCGATGTGGCGGAGGAGCAGATAGATATGCTCGCGGCAACACAGTCGTATTCGGCTAACCTCACGATATTCAACAGTCTTAAATCTCTCGCGAACAAGGCGCTCACGATAGGTCAGAACGGCTGACGAGAAGCAAGGCTCCGCAATAAGCGGCTGATTTTTCAGGAGAATGATATATGCAGATAATACCGATGTCGCCCAATATACATACTATCCCGGCGGTGGATAAGGCATTCAACTCCGCTCCTGCCGAAGCGGCGGAGCCCGCAAAGACGGGTGAGCTGCCCGAGACGGGGACATTCCTCGACGCGCTCACGGGGCTGTGGAACCAGGCAGCCGAGGCGCAGGCACAGAAAAGCGAAGATATGATGAACATCATGCTCGGCGATACAGAGAGCCTTGAGAAGGTGCAGATGAACATTGCCAAGGCAGAGGTCGCCACAGAACTGCTCGTGAACGTAAAGAATGCGGTCGTTGACGCTTACAACGAGATAATGAGAATGAGCATATAACGGATTGAAAAAGGAAACGAAGCAGGAAGCAAAAGCGAAGGAGTGACGCCCGAAGGGGCAGTATCCGATGGATAGAGTCAAAGAAATATGGGACAGAATTTCCGGTGCGATAAAAACGCGCTGGGAGGCGTTCAGTAAAACGGTAAGGATAATCATAATATCGGTCGCGTCAGTGCTGGTCGTGTCTCTGATCGTTCTTATCGTCATAAATTCGATCACGCGGTACGCGGTGCTCTATACGGGAGCTACCGAGTCTGAAATGACCGAGATAATCACGGTGCTCGAGAACAATCTCGGCGTCGCGGAGGCGGATGTCCGCGTCAATGTGGCTACGGGCGAGATAATGGTGCCAGCCAATCAAGTAGAGACACTGCGCGCTCAGCTCGCGGTGCAGGGCTACCCGAAGCAGACCTTCAACTACAATATATGGGACGAGAGCGTGGGACTGTTCTCCACCGAATCCGACAAGCGTGAGAAGCAGAAGCAGCAGCTTCAGGAGAACCTCCGAGCGACGCTCGCGATGATAGACGGCATACATTCCGCTATCGTCATTCTCAATATCCCGCAGACACAGAACTACGTCATCTCCGACAACCACGACGAGGCGAGCGCTTCGGTCATGCTCCAGCTCGACCACGCGCTGACACCCGAGGCTATCGAGGGTGTGTACAATCTGGTGAGACGCTCGGTAAGGGGGCTCGAGGAGGAGAATATCACAGTCACCGACAGCACCGGCGTAGTGCTCACCTCCGAGACCGTCATCGAGAACCTTGACACAGAGGACGAGGTCGAGCTGTACCGCAGGAGACTGGATTTCCAGAACAGGATAGCCGCTATACTCAACGAAAAGCTCGGCGAGCTGTTCGGCGGAGCGTTCAACGATTACAGAGTGGCTGTCGATGTACAGCTCAACTATGACCCCACGGTAAAGCAGATAACCGAATACACCCCCTCCGTCGTTTCCGAAGGCAACCGCGGCGGTATGGTGGACAGCGAGGAGTATGTGTCCGCAGGCGGTGGAAATGCCGCGGAGGGCGGACTTGTCGGAACCACCGTCGATGCCGATATCTCCCCCGATTACCCTACCCTGCGTATCGGCGAGGGCGACGAGTTCTATTACGAAACACAGAGAAATATACATTACCTCGTAAATGAGGAGATCACCCAGATAGAAAAGGACGGCTACAGCTACGACAATATCTCCGCCTCGGTCATCGTTGACGAGGATACGGAGAATATCACACAGGCAGAGACCGAGCGCTGGGAGAAATTCATAGCAACGGCGATAGGCACCTCGATAGATAAGGTGTCATTCATGGCAATGAACTTCAAGCTCGACAGGACCGCAGGCTCGTCGGCAGGTGACGGCGGCGTTGTGGTACAGGGCAACCGCAATATGCTGGTATTCATTGTGATAGCACTGGGCATACTGCTGGTCATACTGCTGGTAGTGGCGCTGCTGGCGGCAGGCTCCAACAAGAAGAGAGTCAAGGCAAGACGTGCAGCTGCCGCTGCGGCTGCCGCGGGACATGGTCCCGCAGTGGCAGGCTCGATAGCTTATGATGAGGAAGAAAGTATGAGAAGAGGTCCGGCACAGTCTGCCGATGAAGAATATGAGTATGAGCTCCAGAGCTTAAGCGGGGCGGAGGACGAGAACTCCCGCGACGCTCTGCTCAAGAAGGAGATACGTCAGTTCTCCAAGGACAATCCGGAGATCGTGGCTCAGCTTATCCGTACCTGGATGAGGGGCGAGGATCAGTAAATTTATTCAAAGAGGTGATACCCGATGGCAGAAGAAGGACAGCAGCAGAGCGTACCGCGCAGTGCCGCGGAGGTCACTACGATACAGAAGGCGGCAATGGTCATTTCGGCTATTGGTTCGGAAAACGCGTCACAGGTGTTCAAATTCTTCGGCGATGACGAAATAGAGAAGATAACGCTCGAGATAGCGAAAATGGATTACTGGCCGGTAGAAGTCGTGACCGATGTGCTCAACGATTTCTACGAAATATGCCTGACGCAGAAGGTCATTTCCGAGGGCGGTATAGAATACGCCCGTGAGATACTGGAAAAGGCGTTCGGACCGCAGGCTGCGGCTTCGCTTTTCGATAAGATAACCAAGCAGCTCAAATCAAAGTCCTTTGCCTTCGTCCGCAAGGCGGACTATAAGAACCTGCTGGCGATAGTGCAGAACGAGCACCCGCAGACGATCGCGCTGATACTCTCGTACGCGAGGAGCGATCAGGCTTCGGCGATACTCGCCGAGCTCCCGAAGGAAATGCGTATCGAGGTCGTTGAGAGAATAGCGAAAATGGAATCCGCGTCCCCCGATGTCGTCAAGAGTCTCGAAAATACCCTCGAAAAGAAATTCGCGAATATCGTCACCACCGAAAATATGGAGGTCGGCGGTGTGAACTACATCGCTGACGTACTGAACAAGGTCGACCGCTCGACCGAGAAGTTCATTTTCGACGAGCTCAATCTCCGCGACCCGAAGCTCGCGGACGAGATACGTTCGAAGATGTTCGTGTTCGAGGATATCGTCAACCTCGATTCCATGTCCATACAGGCGTTCATCACGGAGGTCGATCCGAAGGATCTCGCGGTCGCTATCAAGGGCTCCACGGCAGAGGTCGCGGAGGTCATCTACGCGAATATGTCCTCGAGAAACAAGGAGTCCACACAGACCGATGTCGAGTACCTGCACAATGTGCGTATGCGTGACGTCGAGGAGGCGCAGCAGCGTATCGTCGCTATCATACGACGCCTCGAGGACGAGGGCAAGCTCACCATATCCAAGGGCGGCGACGACGAGATCATCGCTTAATGATACGCAGGGAGGAAAGTCATGGCAGGCAGCGTTATCAAAGGCCGCTTAAACAGCTATGTTTATGTAAACAATTTTGATACCGACGAGCCTGTTATGAAAACTATCTACGGCAGGCGCCCGGAGGGAAAGGAGCTTCCCCTCAACGCAATGGAGGAAGCCGAGCAAAGAGTGCGTGATCTGATATCGGAAAATCAGGACCGGTCAGAGGACGACGAGAGCAGCGAAGACACCGCCGCAGCAGCAGCACAGGAAGCGGAAAGCGAACGGATCTCCGCCGAGGAAGCGCGCATAGAACGCGAGAAGCTCGTGGCGGAATACGAGGCGATACGCGCAAAGTACGAGAGAGAGTCAGAGCAGTTCGTGCTGCGCGCACGGGAAAAGGCTACCGAGATATACGAGAAGACCAAGGAAATGGCGGAGCAGACCGTTCAGGACGCTCGGAACAGCGCCGAGATAATCAAAAAGGAAGCCGCCGAGGAATCGAAACGCCTCGCCGAGGAGGAACGAAAAAAGGCGTACGCCGAGGGAGAGAAGCAGGGCTATGACGACGGCTATGTAAAGGCACTCAAAAAGTGCAAGGACAGTCTGCTGGAGCTTAAGAACACCGCGGAGCAGATAACCGCCGACAAAACCGATATAATGATGCAGTATGAGCGGCAGCTTTTCGATACCATATTCGATATCTGCCAGAAGGTCACTGCCGGAGCGCTCGCGCAGAAGGATAAGGGCGTTATAACCCGTATGATACGCGAGGCGGGAAAGAAGTACCGCTCCAGCAAGACCGTGAAGCTGTCACTGTCAAAGCTGGATATATCCGAGGAAGCGGAGATAGATGAAGACCTGCTGAAGGACGTGTTCAGGAGCTGTGAGAACGTCGACGTGGAAATTCTCGAGGACGCTCCCGCAGGGACATTGATGATAGACGACGGCAGCGAGATCACCGACGCGAGCGTGATGACGCAGCTCAAAATGGTAGAGCAGCTCGGCAAGGGCAAGTACCGCGACAAGGATATCAAGGATATGATACGAGATCAGGCTGCCGAGAAGTCAAAGCGCGGCACAAAGAAGAAAGCCGCGAAGGAGGAGGAGCCCGAGGACGAGTCCGGAGTGCCGGACGTAGTCTATGAGACGGACGCTCCGGATGTACAGAGCATCGAAGTCCCCGCCGAGGGTGACGGTGAAGACACCGACTGATAAACCAAGAACGACCCGCCGCGGTTCTCACTGCGGCGGGATAACCATATCAAGGAGAAGCAAATGGATCTTAAAGGCTTTCGCGCAGAGCTGGGAGCTATCGACACCTACCGCCACATGGGTAAGGTCGAGAAAATTGTCGGCATGAGTATCGAGTCATCGGGACCGGAATGCAATATCGGCGACGTGTGCCGCATTTATGCGAAGGATATGCAGAGCTTTATCTACGCCGAGGTCGTAGGATTTCAGGAGGAGACTGTCCTGCTGATGCCGTACACCGACATCGAGGGCGTAGGGCCGGGCAGCGTGGTCGATAATACCGGCGACAAGCTCCGCGTCAAGACCGGCGAGGCGATGATAGGACGCATTATCAACGCGATAGGTGAGCCGATAGACGGCGGCGGGGAGATACAGTACACCGGAAGCATATCCATTTCCGGAGAGCCCACGAACCCGCTCACCCGCCCGAAGATCACCGAGCCGATAGAGCTCGGTGTCAAGGCGATAGACGGGCTGCTCACCCTCGGCAAGGGTCAGCGTATCGGTATATTCGCGGGCTCCGGTGTCGGCAAGAGTACCCTCATGGGAATGATAGCCCGTAAGGTTAAGGCTGACATCAACGTCATAGCTCTTGTGGGAGAGCGTGGCAGAGAGGTGCGCGAGTTTATCGAGAACGACCTCGGCGAAGAGGGTATGGCGCGCTCGGTGGTTGTCGTGGCAACGTCCGACCAGCCCGCTATGATGCGTTACAAATGCCCGATGACTGCCACAGCGGTCGCAGAGTACTTCATGTCACAGGGCAAGGACGTGCTGCTGATGATGGACAATCTGACACGTTTCGCTATGGCGAACAGAGAGGTCGGTCTGTCGATAGGCGAGCCGCCTATCGCGCGAGGATATACGCCGTCGATCTACGCGCAAATGCCGAAGCTCCTCGAACGGGCGGGCTGCTTTGAGAAGGGAAGCATCACCGGGATCTATGCGGTGCTCGTCGAGGGCGACGACACCAATGAGCCGATAGCCGATACCGTCCGCGGTATCATTGACGGACACATCATTCTCTCACGAAAGATAGCCGCCCAGAACCACTACCCCGCTATCGACATTCTCCCGAGCGTATCCCGACTTATGTCGATGATTTGCGACGAGTCACACAAGGAAGCGGCGAGCCGTATGCGCAACCTCATGGCGCTCTACAACGCGAATGTCGATCTTATCTCGATAGGAGCGTACAAGACGGGAACAAATCCCAAGCTCGACGAGGCTATCAGCAAGATAGACAAGATAAACGCCTTCCTGTGTCAGAAAACAAATGAGAGCTTCTCGCTCGACGAGACTATCAGACTGCTGAAGGAAGCAGTAAGCTAAAAGAAAAGGAGGGGCTGCCCGCATGAAAAGGTTCGTGTTCACTTTGCAGAGACTGAAGGAGTTCCGCGAGCAGACCCTCGATACCGAGAAGGGAACGCTCGCGGAGCTGCGGGCTGACCTCGCCCAGCTCGAAGCGGAGCTGGAGGACATACTCGAGGAGCTTGCCCGCCTTAACCGCGAGCTGCTTGAGAAATACAAGCAGGTGACCAATGCCACCGATATAGCGATACACAAGCGTTATATCAACGCCAAACAGCAGGAGCTCCACATGAAGCGCCACCAGATCCTCATGAAGAACCGCGAGATTGAACACCAGCTCCAGGTGGTCATCGACGCTACCATGGAGGTCTCCAAGCTCGAAAAGCTCGAGGAACAGCAGATCGAGGAGTATAAGGCTGCCGAGCAGAAAGAGAATGAGCAGTTCATCGAGGAGTTCGTTTCTAACGCCGACTGGCGTAAAGCTCATTCCGATTAAGTCGCCTGCGCTCGAGAAAGTCGCTTGCGCTCAAGACTGGGGGAAAAATTTTTTTCAAAAAATTTTTCCCCCAGACCCCCTTTCAAAAAACTTTAATTGCTGCGCCTGCAGCGGGCAGAGGCTGTGCGCCTTTTGAAAGATAAGAAAGTAAAAAAGCCTGTCATCTCAGTACGAAATGACAGGCTTATTTTACTATAATACTTGCAGAGCATAACGGCTGCGAGGCAGAGAGTTACAAAAAAAGCAGGACGTAACAGACGGAATTCGGATGCAACGTGTCTCCCCCACTGGGGGAGGTGGCACCTACGGTGCCAGAGGGGGTTGACCGACAGACCGCGCGT
>CAJOMV010000058.1 GCA_905235805.1 uncultured Ruminiclostridium sp. | reverse complement strand
TTATCCTCTGACCGAAGGGAGGCGGGCGGCAGTGGCGGATTATGATGTCGCGGCGGCAATACGCGAATACCGCGAAACACAGGATATCAATCTTCGCAACGACATAATCCTGCGTTATCTTGACCTTGTCCGTATGCTTGCCATGACCCTCCGAAACATTTACATAAAGTACGCTTCTCCCGACGACATAGTGAACGAGGGCGTGCTGGCGCTGATATCGGCGATAGATACCTTCGACCTCGACAGGGGAGTTAAATTCGAGACCTACGCGAACATCAAGATAAAGGGCGCGATAGTGGATTTCGTCCGCAAGCAGGACTGGATACCGAGACAGGTGCGCGCTTTCGGCAGAGAGCTGGACGTGGCGTACAACGAGCTGTTCAACCAGCTCGGACGGCACCCGAAAAACTCGGAGCTTGCCGAGCACATGGGGCTCTCGCGGGAAACGCTGGAAAAGCGGATGGCGGAGTCAGCGGGCGCTGTGACGCTGTCCTTCGAGGAGCTGCTGTACGAGGACAATTTCGAGCTCATGGATTCCGAGGATTCTGCCGATACCGCCGTTTATCAGGCGGAGCAGAAGCAGGTCATCGCGGAAGCTATCAACAACCTCAGCCCCCGGGCGAAGCAGGTCATAACGCTCTACTATTACGAGCAGCTGAAATTCAGCGAGATAGGGCGTGTACTCGGGCTGACGGAGTCGAGAGTGAGCCAGATACACTCGAAGGCTATGCTGTTTTTAAAGCATGAGCTCTCCGAATATATGCAGAAACAGTGAATAACACATAAATCACAATATTTGAAGAGACTTTTCAAGTTCCGTGGAACGGGATACGGATGCAACGCCGCGCGTTGCCGCGGGTCCCGGGCGGCGTTAGCCCGGGCGGAGTTTGAGGTGTCTCCCCCACCGGGGGAGGTGGAGCTTTTGCAAAGCAAAAGCCACAGAGGGGGCTGACCGACAGACCAGCCTCATGCGCGTAAGCGCTGTTGCAGAAACAAAGGGGGTCAACCACCGTGCTGAGAGGATTTTACAATGCCGCGCAGGGCATGATAGTCAAGCAGAGGCAGCTTGACGCTATCGGCAACAACATAGTGAACGTGAACACCTCGGGCTACCGCAAGGACGAGGTAGTGACCAATACCTTCATGGACGAACTCATACTTGTCAACGCGAGACGCGAAACGTCGGGGCATTTCCTCCAGACCTACGCGGACATCTCCAAGACAAACCTGGAACAGAGCAACTTCACATATACCGAAAGTAATTTTGATGTAGCAATATACGGAAACGTATACTTCAATATCCGCGACAACGCGGGGAATGTCTACCAGACCCGCAACGGACAGTGGGAGCTCGACAACGAGGGCTACCTTATCCTCGGCAAGTCCGGGAGAGTTCAGGGTCAGAACGGCGACATATTCCTCGGCGTGGACGACTTCGAGATAAACAACGACGGCGTTATCTCGATAGACGGACAGGTGGTGGATACGCTGCTGCTCACCTATATCCCGCCGGACGCGGACGTGGATAAGCTCGGGGACAACCTCATGCTTTATGAGGGGGGCGAGCAGCTTCCCGCAGGGGAGTTCTTCGACGTGATACAGGGCGCGTGGGAGCATTCCAACGTGGACGGCAACAAGGAGATAACCCAGCTCATGGAGGCGCACCGTCTCTATGAGGCAAACAGCAAGATACTGAAGGCACTCGATCAGATCAACAGCAAGGCAGTCGATATCGCTTCGGTATCGTAAGCCGCCGGGAACTGAGAGGTAACTATGAATATATCGTTTTATACCGGTGCGTCGGGTATGATCGCACAGCAGGAGGGTATGAACATATACTCTCACAATATATCGAACGTCAATACCGTCGGCTACAAGTCGCTCCGCCCGAGCTTCGCGGACTGCGTCTATACGGTGCAGCGCGCGACGGAGGAGGAATGGCAGACCGGTCACGGTCAGTATGTCATGAAGACCGACTTCATGTGGGAGCAGGGTATGTTCTACATGAGCGACCAACCGCTTGACTACGCTATCCCGAACGACAACTTCTTCATGGTGCGCGACGAGAGGGGAAGGGAATACCTCACCCGCGACGGCTCCTTCCAGATATCGCACATCAATGACGACCACTGGGAGCTCGTCACCGCGAGAGGGGAGTTCGTGCTCGACAACGAGGGCAACCATATCACGGTGCCGTTCGTGACCGAGGAGCGTCCCGTCATGGACGAGGAAGGCAATATCACGGGAACGGAACAGTATCTGACCTCCAAGATAGACTATGATACCCTCACCGATATGATAGGCATTTACTCGGTCGATAACAACTGGGGGCTCGATCAGAATGAGGATAACCACTTCGCCGTAACGGCGCGCTCCGGTCAGCCGGCAGTCGCCGAGAACAGGGAGATAGTGCGCGAGGCGCTGGAAATGTCCACCGTGGATCTCGCCGCGGAAATGGTGCACCTCATAGAGACCCAGCGCTCCTATCAGTTCAGTGCGAGAGTGGTCACCACCTCGGACGAGATGATGAATATAGCGAACAACCTCCGCGGATAATGAACAGATAAATATTTGAAAGGAAATATACATAATATGAGTATCGGAAAGTATGAAGACCTCAACGATATGCAGATCGATGTGCTGAGAGAGGTCGGCAACATCGGTTCTGGCAACGCGACGACAGCGCTCTCCTCCATGGTGGGGAAGATGATAGATATCGAGGTGCCGAGAGTCGAGGTGCTGGATTTCAATGACGCGATAAACGCTGTCGGCGGTCCCGAAAAGGTCATCGCGGGTATCCTCATCAGAATAAACGGCGACGTTGAGGGCATGATAATGTTCCTGTTCGAGCAGAACCTCATCTCCCTTATAGTCAGCACCTTCTTCGGCACAGAGCCGGAGGACATCTTCCACCTCAACGAGGCGGAGATCTCCGCGCTCAACGAAATGGGCAATATCATGGCGGGCTCCTATGTCAACGCCATCGCGCAGCTCGCGGGTATGACAATAGACGTTGAGGTGCCGCTGATGACGGTGGATATGCTCGGAGCGATCATGAGCGTTCCCGCCATCGAAATGGGTGAAATGGGCGACAAGCTATTGTTCATCGACAACAACATGGTGATAGATAACACAAGTATCCATTCCAAAATGCTGCTCCTGCCTACAATAGATTCACTTGATCACCTTCTCGGAAAGCTGGGGGTTGCGTAATGGGTCAGAAGCATATAATCGGTATCTCCGACTGGAAGGTCGGGAGGGGTGACGATGTGCTCGTTACATACGCTCTCGGGTCATGTATCGGCACCTGTATATATGACAGAACGACGGGTATATCGGGGCTTTCGCATATAATGCTCCCCGACAGCACCGCTATAATCGACGGACATACCACAAGAATGAAGTTCGCGGACACAGCTCTCCCGGATATGGTCGAGAGAATGAAGGCTATGGGCGCAAATCCCGGCGCTATGAAGGCAAAGATAGCAGGCGGCGCGGTAATGTTCCAGACCTCCAATCAGAAGTTCAACATAGGTCAGCGCAATATAGAGGCGGTCAAGGTCGCTCTCCAGAAGCTGCGTATCCCGATAATCGCGGAGGATACGGGTCTCAATTACGGACGCACGATGACCTTCTGGGCAGAGAACGGCGCAGTCGAGATAAGCTCGACCATAATGGGCAAGAAGATGATATGACGGTCACCCGCCGGCGGAGGGCTTTTTTATGGAAGAAGATCTGAAAAAGCTCGACGAGCTGTTCGACAGTATAATAGAAGAGATACTGCACCCCGAAAAGGCAGGCACCTTCGTAAATCCGTTCATAGAGGAGAAGGTGCGGTCGATAGCGGGACTCGCGGAATCCCTGTGCCTAGTGACCATAAAGGTCGCGCCCGACAATATGAGCGCTTCGTGCACGGTAACGACGCAGAGCGAGAACCATAAGCCGTTCGGAGCCGACGAGATAATGCGCGCGGCTTCCTCGGCAGGAGTGTTCTGCGGTATCGACGAGGCTGCGGTGAACGAAATGGCGGAAAAGCAGACCGTCAATACCCCCGTCACCATTGCCCGCGGCACTCTGCCTGTTCCGGGAACGGACGGGCGTCTCAAGATGAAGCTCTCGGCAGGTACGGAGGATAAGCCGGTACCGGTGGAGAAGGATACGGAGATATGCCATGTTCTCCAGCCCACCCCCGGCAGGGACGGAATGGACGTCCGCGGGCATGTGCTCACCTCAAAGACAGGCACAGTCACAGACATCGAGCTCGGCGAGGGTCTTTACAGGCGCGGGAACCGTGTCTACGCGGAGATAGAGGGGAATTTCCTTATCCGTGACGGAAAATACTGCGTAATAAACGAGAAGATCTTTGATAAGAATATAGACCAGTCCGCGGGAGTCGTAGGCTTCGGCGGCACGATAATCATTAACGGCAATGTCAGCGGCAGGGGCGTGGTCCGTGCCGGCGGCAGCGTCATAGTCCACGGAACGGTCTCCGAGGCTATAATTGAGGCGGAGAAGGATATAATCATCGACGGCAACAGCTTTGAGTCCTCGATATCGGCTTCCGGCGGCAGCATAAAGGGCAGGGAATTCAAGGGCTGCACGATAGTCGCGGGCGGAAGCATTACCGCCGACGCTCTCCGTGACTGCACGGTCAAGAGCGTTTACAGCATCGACTGCATGACCGGAATGGGCAATATAGTCGGCGGCGAGATATACTGCGCCGGCAATATCAACTGCGTGCTCGTCGGAACCAGAGAGCACAGCGAGACCCGTATCGTAATGGGCAACCATGAGGAATTCTCCGGCGAGATAGAGAAGCTCGGAAAGCAGATCGGAAGGATAGAAGCCGATGTGGCGAAGATAACCGCGCAGGTAAACGAGATACACGAGCGCGAGAAGGAAGGCACCGCGTCACTGGAGGACAAGAGCTTCCTCGACGCCGCGCTGCGTATCCGTACCCAGAAGGCTGCCGAAAAGGCTCCGATAACCGAGAAGATGAAGAAGCTCAGCGATATCGTGAAGATCGCGGAAAAGGCTACTATCACAGCGAAAACGATGATGTACGGCGGTACTATACTGAATATAGGCGGGTTTACGCAGATAATCAACGCCGACCGTCCGCACGCCACCGCAAAATCAAATGGCAGCGCGATAGTTCTGATATAAATGTGCATATTTCACAAACGCTCCCCGAAAAGCGGGAGCTTTTTTGTTTGATGTGTGAAAAATTATTTGTTTTTTGTAAAATGCTAAAGTTTTCGAAGCACCGGACGATATTATTTAAAAGGGATCCCTATTTGCTGTATGATGCGGCGCAGACGGTTTCTTGATCATGGAAAGGTGATGAATGTCATGCTGAATAATATAGGCGGATTTGGAAAACAGGTCAGCAATGTGTACGGTGTCGGAAAGGGCAGCGGTGCGAAGCACGGCGAAAAGCCCGTCGGCAAGGGCGGCGGAAAGCCGGAGAGAAATACCGATATAGCGGAGTTTTCATCGCTGATCGAACAGCCGAAGGAGGAGCAGCCCGTACAGTCGGGAATGCGTATCGGCGCAGCCTCCGAGAAAACCGGCGCTTTAAGCAAGACCGCGCAGGAGTACCTCGGTAAGCTGAAGGAAAAGTACGGGAATGTGGATTTCATAATCGCGGACTACAAGAGCGACGCCGAAGCGGACGCTCTGCTCGCTACCGGAAAGGGCGCGTACAACGCTGTCATAACCCCCGACCTGCTTGAAAGAATGGCGGCGGACGAGGAGACTGCGGCGAAGTATGAGGGTCTCATAGACCAGAGCATCGAGAGTATCGACGCAGTAAAGCAGGAGCTCGGCGAGAACGCGGATATGGTCGATAAGTTCGGCACCTCCGTTGACGCGGACGGCAATCTTACCCTGCGCGCAAAGCTCATGGACGGCATCATGACCAAGGAGGGCAGCGATACCGTAAAGGCGAGCACCGTCGAGGAGATGCTCTCCAAGCTTCAGGAGACAAGAGAGATAAATGCCGAAAGAATAGAAAAGATCCGCGCCAAGATAATTGAGGAAACAGAAAAGACCAAAGACACGGAAGAGCCCGGTGACGCTGACGAAGCAAAACCGGCGGAAAAGACCGTGACAGACACCGATGATGTCGATAAGACGATAGAGAATATCAGAAAGCAGCGTGAAGATGTGCTTGCAATGCTGATGTCGGCTAAGAATACCGACAAGCAGGCGGAGCTCGAGCTTATGCTGAAGCAGTTCGACCGTGAGCTGGGAGAGAAGGACACGGATGCCTACCGCAAGGTTCATGCGCACAAGTTCACAGCGTCGGTATAAAAATGCCTGTTGGTTTGGATATAAATATATATCGGAGAAAGGGGAGCCCCGTTCGCGGAGCTCCTTTTTCTTTGCCCGATTTGTTCAGGAAAAGGTATTGTCAAAACTGCGGAAAAGTGGTATAATATGATTTGAATTTGAATTTTTAATGAGGCAGATATGTACAAATGGCAGATAAATACCCCGGACGCCGCCCTTGCGGAGCAGCTCCGGCGGGATACGGGATTTCCGTTACTGATATGTAAGATACTCGTTTCGCGCGGCATATCCACAAGAGAAGCCGCCGATACTTATTTCAACAGTACAGAGCTCTCCGACCCGTTCGCCGTCAAGGATATGGACAAGGCGGCAAACGCGCTCGCCGAGGCTATCGAGAGCGGAACAAGGATAACGATATTCGGCGACTATGACTGCGACGGCGTTACCTCGACGTATATGCTGTTCAGCTACCTTCAGGCCTGCGGAGCCGAGGCTGACTGGTACATTCCCACCCGCGATGAGGGCTACGGAATGGATATCCCCGCGCTCGCACTGCTGAAAAAGCGCGGCACGGAGCTTATCGTCACCGTCGATACCGGCATTTCCTCGGCTGCGGAGGCGCAGTACATCAAGGAAAACGGTATGCGGCTGATAGTGACCGACCACCATCAGGTGCCGGAGGAAATGCCGGAGGCGATAGCCGTGGTGGACCCCCACCGTCCCGACGATAGCTCGGAGTACAAGGAGTTCGCGGGGTGCGGAGTGGTGCTGAAGCTGCTCATGGCGCTGGAGACGGTAATGGGCGGCGACCCGGAGAGCGTGTTCACGCAGTACGCCGACATCGCGGCGCTCGGCACCATAGCCGACGTTGTGGATCTGGGCGGCGAGAACCGCATCATAGTCCGCGAGGGCTTGCGGCTCATGGAGAACACGGAGAATATGGGACTTCACCGGCTGCTGCTGTTGAGCGGCTGGCAGGAGGGACAGGAGATAACTGCCTCGTTCATAGGCTACAAGATAAGCCCGAAGATAAACGCCGCGGGACGGATAGACACCCCAGCGGCGGCAATGGAGACACTGCTCGCGGAGAACATGAACACCGCTTACGCAAAGGCGGCGGCGCTCTGTGAGCTGAACAACACCCGCAAGGAGCTGGAGGACGCGATAGTAGCTCAGGTAGACGAGCAGATACGGGAGCACCCCGAGCTCCTCGACCGCAGGCTCCTGATAATAGAGGGCGACAACTGGCAGCACGGTGTCGTGGGACTTGCGAGCGGCGAGGTGCTGAAAAAATACGGCAAGCCGAACATCGTCATCACCCGTGAGGGGGAGACCTCCCGCGGGAGCTCCCGCAGCACCGAGGGGCTGAATATGTTCGGTATGCTCGAGAGCTGTGCCGACCTGCTTATCCGCCATGGCGGTCACCCGAAGGCTGCCGGTCTCACAGTGGCGACGGACAAGCTCGGAGAGTTCAAGCAGGCGGCATACGCCTACTGCGCCGAGCGGATAAAGGAGACCTGCGTGAACACACTCACCGCGGACCTTGAAGCCGTTCCCGCCGACCTGACGTTCGAGGCGGTACAGCCGATAGAGAATCTCGCGCCGTTCGGAGAGGGCAATCGCGAGCCGCTTTTCCTGCTGCGCGGGTGCGTGATAAGGTCGAAGAAGCCCGTCAAGGAGGGCAGGAGCACGTCCTTCAGGTATCTTTTCGGAGGAAGGGAGTTCAAGGGCGTATACTCAAAAATGCCGTATGAGGCGTTCCCGTTCGCCGACGGCGACAGCGTGGATATGATAGTCACCCTGACTATCAACGAATACCGCGGAGAGCGCAGTATCACCGCGTTCGTGCGGGATATGAGGCGGGTAGGCTTTGAGCAGAAGCGCTGGATAGCCGCCAGGACCGCGTATGAGGACTACCGCTGCGGCAAGGTGGACGGGCGGCTGCTGGTGCGCATGATACCCACAGTCGAGGAGCGCAGGAAGGCTTACGACATTATCCGCGGCACCCGCTCCCTCTCAGGCGCGGAGCTCACCGCCGACAGCGCGGGGATAAACTGCTGCAAGTTCGGCATCATTCTCGATATGTTCGAGGAGTTCGGTCTCGCGAAGCGGGATATCACCACCGACAGCATACAGCTCCTTCCCGTGCGCGGCAAGGTCGATCTCGAAAAGTCGAAGGTGCTGGAAAAGCTGAAAGCGGCGGGGAAATAGAACAAAAAAGCACCGATGGTTGTCGGTGCTTTTATTATTTATATTCCCCGTGCCACAGCAAATAAAGCTGCTTCAGCGATCAATATGCTTAATGTACTGAAACTTTATTCAGTATAGTTGATCCGAACAAGTGGGTATATACCGAATGATGATAATATTTCGGACATTATAAGCAAAAATGCCGTCAAGACATACTACGGAAACTATCAACCCGGCGCTTGCCTTATTTTGGTTATTATTTACCTCTGAATTCATTGTTTTTCCTCCTGTAATCTTTTGAATTTGTCAGAATCGTATGTACCTGAACCGCAATTGGGATATAAGACACATACTCCCTCAGCTTTATAACTCTTTTGAGTTGATTATATCACGCTTTTATCAATTTGTCAACTCATTTGTGATAATTGTTTTATTATTTTAATGATAAAATATACATTAAAAGTTATTATAAAAGGGGAGAAAACAATGTCATTATCCGACGCGATACGTAAAAGACTGACTGAACTATGTTCGGAACGAGGTATTACTATTAACAGGCTTGCTGATATCTGTGGTATTACACAATCCACATTCGGTAATTTGTTTGCGCGAAAAAACACCAGTCCGACAGTATCAACCGTAAAGAAAATATGTGACGGACTTGAAATAACGCTGAAAGAATTTTTTGATACGGAATACTTTGACGAATTGGAACAGGAAATAAAATAACAGCGAAAAATAAACAGTGGGCTTAAAAATGCAAATAAACTATTGCAATTTGAGAAAAACTATGTTATAATGTTATGGAAATAAAAAATGGAGGTAGTATCTTATGAAGCACATAAAGACTATCAACAAGGCTAATCTGAAGGAAACAGCCGCAAAGGGCGGCTGCGGAAAGTGCCAGACTTCCTGCCAGTCCGCTTGCAAGACCTCCTGCACTATCGCTAATCAGCAGTGCGAGGCT
>CAJOMV010000057.1 GCA_905235805.1 uncultured Ruminiclostridium sp. | reverse complement strand
TGCGAATACCGAGCCGTACCCGAAATTCTGCCACAGCCCGAGGGAAATGGCAGGCAGCTTCAGACCGCTGCTCCCGCACTTTCTGTATATCATTTTTTCGTATCTGTTTTCATCTGCCTTGTACATCTTTTACTCCTTTCAAAGCTCCGGTAACTCGTCAAGCGTTATGACCTTCTCGCTGTTATAGACCAAGCTGAGATTTTTCTTGTTATTTCCGGTTATATGATCGGTATGCCAGACCATGAACCAAGCCCACAGGTCGCCGTCCTCGTCGAATTTCTCCATTTTCGGCAGCTTCCCGCATTCGTGGAAGGCAAGGGGCTTTCCGGTGTCCATTTTCACAAGCCTGTCCCAAGCCTTTTTGTTGGTGGAATTGTCGTAGGTGTCGGAGCCGATGATATCGCAGTATTCGTCACCGGGATACCAGCCTTTCTTTACATCGCCGCAGTATCCGAGCACCCATATCAGGTTGTCCAGACCCTTTTCGTCGGTGAAGTAGTCGTACATCATCTGCCACAGCTTTATGAAATTCTCGCTGCCGCCCTTGCCCCACCAGAACCACTGACCGTCAAACTCATGGAAGGGTCTCCACAGCACCGGGACCCCCGCGTCACGGAGCTCGGCAAGCGCTTTGGCAGCCTTGTCCCAGCTCGCGATCAGTGTGTTGTACTCGTCCGTCCCCTTTGTCAGCAGCTTGCTGTAATCGGGATCATCGTTCAGCGATTCCTGATAGCCGGAGCTTTTCACGCCCGTATGCCAGCAGATTGTAACGATGCCGCCTTTTTCGTGCCACTCCTTTGAGCGCTGTACAACTCCGTCAAAGTCGTTGTTCATAAAGTCCAGTCCGCGCATAGCGGGCAGCTTTCCGGTAGTTTCAAGAATATAGTCCATTTCGTAATCCGGCGAGCCCATCCATGTGGATTCCTGCTGACACGACAGCATCGCGGTCCCGAAGGTCTCACATATATAGTTGTAAGTCCGCAGGGCTTCGGCACCGGCGTTCGGATTTGAGAGCTTGTATTTAAACTCCTCGGTCTCGGGTATTTCCTCGGTCGGCTCTGATGAAACGGCAGTCGTCCCTGTCGTCTCTGTAGTCCCGATAGTACCGCTCGTTTCCGTGGTCGTGAGCACCGGGGCTTCGGCAGGCGTATTTCCTTCACATGACGCAAATGATACCGTGATGACAAGCGCGCATACGGCAGCAATTATTTTTCTTGGCATAACAGATCTTCTCCATATGTTGTTATTAAATATATATTACCATATTGCCAGCGGAAAATCAATAGTATTCAGAAATATATATTATATTTCATAATATGTATAATTTCCGTGGTGCCGTGAATAATGGCGGCTTAAGACCGCAAAATATAAACAATACATCGGATAAGGGAGGGTAAAATGGATATACTGCAAACAGCTCTGACATCGATCATCAGCATAATCGTTCTGTTTCTTCTGACTAAGCTTATGGGCAACAAGCAGCTCTCACAGCTGAGTATGTTCGACTATATCATCGGCATTTCGATAGGCTCTATCGCGGCGGAATGCTCCTTTGAAAACGAGCACCCCGAAAGAATGGTGGTAGCAATGCTCATTTATGCCGCAAGCGCGTATATAGTCTCCATAGTTACTGGCAGATCCACACATCTGCGGAAGATAATAATAGGCCGTCCGCTGATACTTTATGATAAGGGAAAGCTGTACCGTGAGAATTTCAGAAAAGCACGCATAGACCTGAGCGATTTTCTCACTCACTGCCGCAATCAGGGATTTTTCGACCTGTCGCAGATACAGACGGCGGTGTTTGAATACAACGGCTCACTCAGCCTTCTGCCTGTCGAAGGGGCAAGACCGGTAACTCCCGCGGACATGGATATGCAGCCCGCACAGCGGGAGATAATGGTGAACGTTATCCTTGACGGAAATGTCAACAAGCAAAATCTGAAAATGACGGGCAATAACGAGGTATGGCTCGGAAAGCAGCTCCGCGAACAAGGATATAACAACGCGGGCGAAATATATCTGGGTGCGGTCAGTACCGCCGACAATACCATCTCGCTCTATCCCGCGAATGTTAAGAACGATCCCTCCGACCCGTTTGAATAACAGGAAAGACTGTCATCTCACAGTGAAATGACAGTCTTTTTTACAGCATTCTGTGGCGGGTCAGTTCTGCCCGTAGTAGGCGTTCGCGCCATGCTTGCGCAGGTAGTGCTTGTCGAGAAGCTCCTGCTGCATTGCGCCCGCGGACGGGTCTATCTCATGCGCGTGGAAGTTCATGAACGCCACTTCCTCCAGCACCACAGCGTTGTGGACAGCCTCCCACGGGGTCGTGCCCCATGTGAAGGGACCGTGGTTTCTGACCAAAACGGCTGGTATCGAGAGCGGGGCAATGCCCTTGAACGCTTCTATTATGACTTTGCCGGTCTCCTTCTCGTATTCGCCCTTTATCTCCGCGGGGGTCATCGCCCGTGTGCAGGGTATCTCCCCGTAGAAGTAGTCTCCGTGGGTCGTACCCATGGGTATTATGCCGTGTCCCGCCTGTGCGTAGGACACCGCCCAGCGGCTGTGGGTGTGGCATACCCCGCCGAGACCGGGAAACGCGCGGTAAAGCTCGAGATGTGTGGGAGTGTCGCTGGAAGGCTTGTAGTTGCCCTCGACTCTCTCCCCTGTCTCAAGATTTACTACCACCATATCCTCGGCTTTCATGCCGTCATATTCCACGCCCGAGGGCTTTATCACTATCATTCCGCTCTCACGGTCTATGCCGGAGACATTGCCCCATGTGAAGGTAACAAGCCCGTGCTTCGGGAGCAGGAGATTGGCTTCAAGAACTTCCTGTTTCAGTTTTTCAAGCATTTGTATCATCTCCTAACTTCTTTTCAGCGTCAAGACCCTTACCGTACAGCTTCATGAAGTCCGCGAAGCCCTTGCTTCCCGCAGCGTCGGGCTGTACGGTGCGTCTCTCCATTCCGGTGAATACCTCGGTCTCCAGCCAGTCAGCGAGTGCCTTGTTCCTGCCGCATACCGCGTATGCCGCAAGAAGTGCCATTCCCCATGAGCCGCCCTCTCCGGCTGTCTTCATCACGGAAACGGCAGTGTTCAGCGCGTCCGCGAGGTACTGCTGCGCCACGCCTTCCACCTTGAACAGTCCGCCGTGTCCGGTGAACTGGTCGGCAGTCACCTGCTCCTTTTCAAAAAGTATCGCCATGCCGGAGCTTAGTGCAGCGAATGCCGAGTATATCTGCGCCCGGAAGAAGTTGCCGATGTTCATGCTGCCGCCGGGCAGTCTGAAATACGACGGTCTGCCGTTCTCAACGCCCGTTACCGGCTCGCCGGACAGGTAATTGTATGCGATAACGCCGCCGCAGTCCTTGTCCGCGTTCAGTGTGTTCCTGTATAGCATTTCATATATGTCGGAGCGGTCAACGGGATGCCCCGACAGCTTCGAGAACTCCTCGAACAGCTTCACCCACGCGTCCAGCTCGGAGCAGCAGTTATTGCAGTGCACCATAGCCACGGGAGCGCCGTCCGGGGTAGTTACGATGTCTATTTCGGGATATACGCCCTTGAGCGGCTTTTCCAGCACCAGCATAGAGAATATCGAGGTGCCAGCGGACACGTTGCCCGTTCTGGGAAGCACCGCATTGGTCGCAGCCATGCCGGTTCCCGCGTCGCCCTCGGGCGGGCATACCGGTATGCCTGCTTTCAGTCCCCCGTCGGGGTCGAGGAATTTCGCGCCCTCTTCCGTGAGCACGCCTCCGTCCTCGCCCGCGGACAGCACCTTCGGAAGTACAGTGCGGATATCCTGTGTAAATCCGCGCTTTGCGGCAGCCTCGGTGAACTTCGCCAGCATATCCTTGTCATAGTCGCAGTCGGTTATCGGGAACATTCCCGACGCGTCTCCCACTCCGAGGACTCTGTTACCGGTCAGCAGGTAATGTATGTACCCCGCGAGCGTAGTGATATGCGCGACCTCGGGAAGGTGGGACTCGCCGTTCAGTATTGCCTGATACAGATGCGAGATGCTCCAGCGCTGAGGGATATTGAAGCCGAACAGCTTTGTGAGCTCCGACGCCGCCTGCTCGGTGGTAGTGTTTCTCCATGTGCGGAAGGGAACAAGCAGCTTTCCGTCCTTGTCGAACGCCATATATCCGTGCATCATCGCGGAAATGCCGACAGCGCCGAGCGTTGTGAGCTGTACGCCGTACTTTTCGGAGATATCCCGCTTCAGATCGGCATAGCACGCCTGAATACCGCTGTGGATATCCTCGAGGGAGTAGGTCCAGTAGCCGTTTTCGAGGCGGTTCTCCCAGCCGTGGGAGCCGCTTGCCACCGGAGCGAATGTATCGTCAATGAGCGTTGCTTTTATTCTTGTGGAACCAAGCTCGATACCGAGGAAGGTCCTGCTCTGGGTTATCTTTTCCTGTATTGTCATCTCATACCTCACTTCTTATGACAGCCTGATGCTTACTACCGAGCACTTTGGCAGGGTGAACTTCACGCCCTTGTCTGTGAGCTCCGCGGAGTGCGCGGCGGGCTTTATCTTTTCGGGAGCGTCGAAGTCGTTGTACGCCCTCACGTCCTCGGTGAGTATGCAGGCATCGGCAGTCTTAGCCTCATAGCCCACCAGCGAGCAGTCTATCTCAAAGTCCTCGTCAAGCGACGCGTTTGCGAAGGTCATTGTCATTTTCCCGTCCGCGTCTATGGAGACGGACTGTGATACTACGGGGATATTGTTCTGTACGCTGTTCTCGGTGAAGCTGTAAACGAGCTGTGCGTCCTGATGCGTCTTGAACATATCGAATACATGGTAGGTCGGGGTCTTTACGAGCTTGTCGCCCTCGGTGAGCAGGAGGGACTGGAGCACGTTGACAGCCTGCGCGAGGTTCGCCATGCAGACAATGTCGGAGCGGGAGTTGAAAATGTTGAGATGCACCGCCGCCACTATCGCGTCACGCATCGTGTTCTGCTGATACAGGAAGCCGGGGTTCGTGCCCTCCAGTACATCGTACCAGCAGCCCCACTCATCTACCACCAGCTTCATCTTGTCGCTGTGTCTGCGGATTATCGCGCCGTGCTTCTCGATGAGCGTATCCATGTACTGCGCGTTCTTTATGGTGCTGTAATACTCTTCGTCGGTAAAGTTTACCGAGCTGCCCTTTGCCTCGAAGTTGCCCGAGGGGATTGTGTAGTAATGCAGGGATATTGCCTTTGCGTGCCAGTCGTTGATTATGCTCATCAGCACGTCCGTCCAGTGGTAGTCGTCAACGTTCGGACCGCCTGCTACCTTGAACAGCTCGTTTCCGCTGAAGTTGCGGCAGTAGGTCTGATACCGGCGGTAGAGGTCTGCGTAGTATTCGGGGCGCATATTTCCGCCGCAGCCCCAGTTCTCATTGCCGATACCGAGGTATTTCAGCTTCCACGGCTTTTCTCTGCCGTTTCTGCGGCGCTCGTCGGAAAGCGGTGAGACCCCGTCAAAAGTAATGTATTCTATCCAGTCAGCCATTTCCTCCACCGTGCCGCTGCCGACATTGCCGGCGAGATACGGCTCGCAGCCTATCTTTTCGCAGAGATCGAAGAATTCATGAGTGCCGAAGGAGTTGTCCTCGGTCACTCCGCCCCAGTGGGTGTTGACCATTTTGGGGCGCTGCGATTTCTCGCCTATGCCGTCGCGCCAGTGGTACTCGTCCGCGAAGCAGCCGCCCGGCCAGCGGAGGACCGGCATCCTTATTTCCCTGAATGCCTCGATTATATCGTTCCTTACGCCGTCGGTGTTAGGAATGGGGGAATCCTCTCCCACAAAGATGCCGTTGTAGATACATCTTCCGAGATGCTCGGAGAAGTGACCGTAGAGCTCACGGTTGATGTGGGACTTCTTGTCGTACGCGTTGACTGCTGCTGAGAGTGTTTTCATAGGCGCCTCCTGAAAATATGTTTTTTAACTGACAATGTGCCGCCGCACATTAAAATGTTATCGTTTTCATTATAACATATCCGCCAAAAAATTACAATAGATATGCAAAAAAATTTCCATTTTCCCTATATATATCCGACAAAAAAACAAATCCCTCCGGCAGCGGTGTTTGCCGCAGCCGGGGAGATCTGTCTTTCAAAAGGAGAGGTAAAAAATATTGAAGAAAAAGGTCATACGCAGTATTGTTCAAGCACTGTTTTCAGTGCGTTCGCGCTTGCGTTGTGTATCTTAGCCACGCGGAAATTCTGTTTCTCCGCCTTTTGGTTGACCTTGTTTGCCATTTTGTGGGAGCAGGTGTTCGTGAACAGCACCACAAGGTCGGGACTGCCGAGCTTGTTCTCGAAGTCCGCGGGCATCTGGGTGAATATCTTCGACTTGCAGTTGTAACAGCTGCATATCTCCTTGTATTTCGCCGCCATGCGGTCATTCCCGCCCACTACTACAACACTCATAGCGTCTTACTCCGCAAGCGTCTTGCCGAGCTCTTTGCACTGTGTGAGAATGTCCTCGGACGGCTCAAGGTTCGCGATAATGCCTGCGCCGTTTACCAGCTCGGCACCTGCCGCCTTAACTCTGTCCTCCCATGTTCTCATCCACTGTCCGTCGCCCCAGTCGTACGAGCCGAAGAGTGCGATCTTCTTCCCGCTTATCGAGCCTTCGATACCCGTGAAGAACGGTTCAAACTCTGAATCCTCCAGCTCCTCGTCCCCCATAGCCGGGCACCCGAGAGCGACCGCGTTCAGTGAAGCTATGTCGCCCTTGAAATCGGAGACGCTTACCGCCTCAGCTCCCGCGCCCTCCGCCACAGCCTTAGCCATAGCCTCGGTATTGCCTGTGCCGCTCCAATAGATAACTGCTGCTGCCATAATGATGTTCCTCCTAAGATATTCTGAGAGCGCGGTAAATGTCGCAGCCCTCATTCAGTTTATTGCACAGAAATTTTCTGCACTTTTCGTAGTTAGCAAATGTCCGGTGCGCGTATTCCTCCGAACCGTAGACCTTCCAGCACCCGCAGAACTTGTAGTTCTCGCCGTTGTTCGCGATAAAGCCCTTTACGTCCTCGGCGGGGTAGTCGAGGAAAAGCCCTATCTCATGCGGGAAGGTGCAGTGCCCCATTCGTTCCGACAACCGTGTCAGCATTGCTTCGAGGGTGCTGTCGGGAGCATAGCCCTCGGCGTACAGCATTTCCGCGGTGTCCTTCTCCCGAAGCCGCGCGTAAAGCTTCTTCTCGTTATATACCAGCATCACGCACCGTGTTTCGCAGAGATGGAGGATCCGTATTTTCAGACCCTTTTCCGCGGCGCGGCGGTTGAATATCCGCAGATTTCCGACTATATCGAATTCCGCCCGTGACAGGGAAACGAGGCTTGCGCATTTTATCCCCATGAGCGTGGGCGCTGTATGGAACGCGAGCTTTCTGTTAAAGCTGAAGTATTCTTCCTGTGACATAATCCACTCCTCCGATTAGCATGCGCTAACCGCTTTGTATAAGTTAGCGTATGCTAACTTGCTTACAGTATATCATACATTTCCATGTTTGTCAAGTGGTTTTACCAAATTTTTTACGCAGATCGACAGTAAGGCGTTTCCGCAGCTATTATTTCCCGTGTCACACCGTTTTATACATCGTGCCGGCACATTAAAATAGCCCGACATTTCAGCAGAAGTATCGGGCGATCCGTATTCTTTTCTTCCGTCATGTGCAGACACCCTTAAAGTGCGCGCGAAGCAATTGCTCTTTCAGGAGGGTGGGAGAGAGGGAGTAGGGGGGGCGGGGGAGAGGCGGCGCCAGCCGCTCAGCGCGGGGAAGCGCCGCCCTTGAGGATACGCTTGTTTTCGTACATCATATTATCAGCGCGTTCGAACACCGCGGAGACGGTCTTATCGGCAGCAGGGTCGTAGGAGGAGATACCTGTTGCCACGACAGGCATACCCTTGATGTTTTTGTTCTGAAGGACCTGCTTGCGGAGCTTCTCGAAAAGGTCGGATCTTGAGGCATAATCCCCGCCGCGGACGAATACCACGAATTCATCGCCGCCAATACGGAAAACGGGACTGTGAGCAAAGATCTCACAGATGAGCTTTGCGCAGCGGCAGATATACTCGTCGCCTGCCTGATGTCCCTCGGTATCGTTTATCTCCTTGAGTCCGTTGATGTCGCACACGACTACCGCGAAGGTAAGGTAATCTATGCCGTTGTCGATATTGCTCTGGACGGAGCGGACAAGCTCGAGGTAGGCAGTTTTGTTCTTCGTGCCGGTGAGGTCGTCACGGCGTGCGAGCTCCTTCTCCGAATTGAGCGCCCGCAGGTGATCCTTTTCCTTCTTTATCTCGTTGTCTATGTTTTCAACACCTATGATGATATGCTTCTTGTCGCCCGACCACATCGCCGTGAAGCGGGTATACTGTACCTTGCCGTCAATGACGAGACGGTAATTGATGCTGTATTTCTTCTGGCGATAAAGCTGGTTCATCAGGTTATCGCGGTCGAGGGCGGTCGATACCCTTTCCTTGTCGTTCGGGTGAACGAGCAGATCCGTATTTCGCTTTGCGTCCTCGAAAAACTGCCTGCCCGCTTCATGCACCTCAAGCTGACCGTACAGCGGGTTCGTCTCAAAGGCGAAGTAATTGTTGGTGTCCCTGTCTATGTAATAGATGACATCATAATTCGACGCGAGGCTGTCAGCGATCTGATTGAAAACCTCGCGCTCGCTCTGTAGCCTTTCGGCTTTTATGCGCATTCTGACGTATTTGTCGATGTTCATTATGCCGAGAACGAAGTAGCCGTCGGAGCTGCTGTCCGTGCCGTGTATCACCCTGACAGCGTGCCACACGGGTTCGTCGCCGACCATGAGGCGGTACTCGAACCGCTGTGTATTATCTTCCTTCATCATGTTAAGAAGGCTCTCCTTCTGCATCTGCTCGGTGAAGATATGGCGGTCTTCCTCATATATCAGCTTCTGCGCGTCACGCTTCATATCCTCAAAGAAATCGCTGCCCTCGTACTCAGCGGAGTCGTTAGACGCGGCAGAATATCTACGGTATTCGTTCGTCCGAGCATTGACGTAGTACACGCTTGAGTAATCCGTCAGCAGAGCTTCGGCAATTCTGTTAAACATATCGTTGTTTGTCATTTTCTTCTCTCCGAAACCGATTATTTCTATACTCAATTTACATTATATCACAAAACGCACAACTTTTCAAGACTTTTTGATATAAATATGCTCCAAGCAGACCGAATAAGCTCACAGCGAGTTTTACGGCAAAAAATCCCGCAGCGGGACAATGCTCCGCTGCGGGATGCTCCGGTTCATTTCTGTTGTCTGTACAAGCAGTTCACGGCTTTATCTCATAAGACACTCCGTTTGCCGAAAGCGTTACGCTTTGTGCGTTTTCGTAGTCTATCGGTGGGAATGTCAGGTTAAGATAGCACATATTCTCTATCATAACATTTGTATCAGCCCGAGTGTCACGGTAGGTGAAGGCGCGCTCAATATCGGGCTTGTATTCGACGCCGTCCGCTGTGAGCACGAACTGCTCCGCGAACTTCCGGGCGTGTTCCGGACCGGATATCTTCACATAATCCTCCATATTCTCGCGTATTCCGCAGGAAAGACTGATGTAGGACGAATGCGCGCCGAATTCGCTGTACATGAGTATGAATTCCGTATCGTCCGCTGTAAATACAAGCTGATCGGACAGACCGTACCATTTTCTCGGAGCTTCCTTCAGGATATTTTCGGGGAGCGTGAAGCGGAACTGCATTCCCACGTTGTAAGCCTTCACCTTGCTGAATACATCATCAAAGGGTATTCCGAAAGCCTTGCTCTCCAGGTCGATATGATACGAGGTGACAATATTTCCTTTTGCAGGCAGTCCGCTTTCGGCAAGATCGGTCTCGGACAGACCGCGGTCATTCCCGTCAAGCCCCAGCGTGTGTATGCTGACGATATCGAATACGACCTCCTCGCCCTGTGTTATCCAGAAAGGCGGGACACGCACACTGACATGGAAGAGACTCGGGTCAGTTTCGTCCTTGACTCCCTTTCCGAATTCCTTGCCGTATTTTTCACGCATATTCTCGAATTCGTAAGTACCTATCGCTTGTGTATAAACACCGATCACATCGCTTGCCGCGGCGACCTCGGGATCGTTCACCGTGATGTCTATGAGCATCATCGGGTCCTGTGTATCGCCCGCTATCCCGAGTATCTTCGCGGTGAAAATGTCCTTCTCGAGCGTTTCGCCCATTACCGGATATGTCCCCGAGGCTGCCGGTACATTGTTTTCCGCGTAGTTCTCGGAGGAGTAGAAGTAACCCTCGTCTGCGAGCTCCTGTGTGGCGCTGTCATTGAAGTATCTCGTGAAGAAGGCAGCGAGATCCCAGTTCGCCACCGCTCCCACCGACACCGTGAGTGCCGCTGCGGCAGCCAGCGCAGCCGCTGTAACAGCGGGCTTCTTCCATTTGAATGTTCTCTTTTCCATAGTTCCTGTCCTTTCCTTTACAATGCCGAAAAGTTTCTCGTCGTCGGAAAAGTCGTTCTTTTCGCACGCCTCGGACAGAGCTTTTTCAAATATCTGCTTATAATCAGTCATCGTTACCGTTCCTTTCGTCCGTAAGTATTTTCCTGAGCTGTCGTCTGCCTCTGCTTAGCCTGAGCATGACCGAATTTGCGGTGGAGCGCGTTATTTTTGCGATCTCCTCCGCGGGATAGCCCTCGTAGTAGTACATATACAGCACAGCTCGGGTCTTGGGACTGAGCTTCGCGAGCGCTTCGGACACCGTGCTGTCGGGCGGCGTATCGTAATGCGTCTCCTCCGGCGCGGCGTCGAGCGGTTCTGAAAACCTGTACCAGTACGACCGCAGCAAACTCTTGCACAGGTTCACCGTACACCGCAGCAGCCATGCTTTAACGTGCTCGTCGCTCTCGAAGCTGCCTTTGTGGGTGTACAGCCTGATGAACACCTCCTGCATTATATCCTCGGCGTCGGCAGAATTCCGCACATAGCAGAGCGCCGCGCCGAGAACGCTTTTGCGGTACAGCCTGATGTACCGTTCAAGCTCGCTGTCCTTCACCTGCACATCACCGCCTTTTCCGTTTGAAAGGACCTTTCATATATAATACGAACGACAAGCCCGTTACCTGTCATCGTTTATGAAAAAATAATAAAAAACAAGACTGCCCTTTCGTGCTGAAATGGCAGTCAGTATATTGTGCCGAGCCGCTTCGAGTGTTTCGGGCACAGCGGCATACTATCTCCACGCGTTCCCGAGCTTTGAGCGATATCTTACGCAGCTCGGGTTGAAGCATGTAAGGATACTTTCCGCGTACCGATAGAGCTTTTTGAGCGGCTGTCCGCATTCATGGCATTTGCCGGTGCGGGAGAGATCCTGCTGAACTACGCCCGTGTTTCCGTACGAGCAGTTCTCATTTGTGCAGATGCCTTCGTACGCGGCAGGCATGAACATTTTCGCGAGAGGGGCGCCGCATTCCGGGCATGGACCGTATTGTTTTTTGCTGCGCACTGTAAGATAGAGGTTCAGCATATCGTCCGTGATCACTTCCCCCTGAAACTGTCTGAGCTTTTCGATAAGAACGGATAGATGACGGTTATTCCGGCAGCGTTCAAGGTCGCCGACCACATAGAGCCTGTACCTCGCTCTCGTTACCGCGACATTTACGATATGCTCGTCGATACAGTTCAGCAGGAAATCCTTGCTCGGGGCGATCGGCGTATCATAGTATATATCTCCCCTGTATATCCCGGGTACGAATATGACCTCATCGGCTTCCTTACCCTGAAAGGTATGCACCGTACCTATGTGTTCCTCCTCCACCCACCTTTTTATATTATCCTGACCGTAATAATTTACGGCTTCAAGGTCTCTTTTTATACCGTTCACGACAGATACGAAACGGCTTATCACAAATACATCGGGCACCCTGTCGGGCGGGACCTTCCTGAAAGCCTCCATCAGCAGCCGTATCGCGGCGCTTCCATGCTCGGACATATATTCCGAGCCGTAAGGCTCTATATGACCCTGGTCCTCGTAAGTGGTTATCCAGCATGACCGGGGGAGAATGAACCTCTTGCCGCCGCGGTTGTCGGGAGCCTTTCCGGTCTTGATTATCATGGTGTTATCGTATGACACGGTATTAGCGATGCTGAACATCGGTTCGATGCACCTGTGGTGGAGGGAGAGCGGACACCCCACCCACTCGCTGCCGATATATCTTCCGTAAGGGTTGATGCTGTCCGCGAAGGTCTGCACCGAGATATCCTTGTCTGTATACTTTTCGGGAACGCAGGCATTGTTCCCCAGCATGAGCCTGCGCACCAGCAGGGATATGATATGCACGTCCTCGGTCACGATAGGCGGGAGCTGCTTCGGGTCGCCGACTATGAACGCTCTGCGCGCTCTCAAAAGCGCTCCGACAGCGAACTGCGGACAGGACTGTCCTGCCTCGTCCACTATCAGCGTACCGAATACCCCTTTCGTTCTTATCTTTCCGAACATGAAGCGGAACGAAGCCAAAGTCACCGATATCAGCGGTGTCAGCAGGAACAGCGCCGGGAATACTCCCGTCATGACCTCCGGGTCCGCGGCTTCCTTTTTCCGCTGTAAGTCAGCGTATATGCGCAGATCGCTGAGTGCTTTGTACGAGCCGAGCAGGAACTCCTTGAGCATCGTGCAGGCGCGGTAGAACAGCTTTTCCCGTTCCGTATCGTATTCTTCCGTTATCCACGGGTCTGCGGACTGCGCGGCGATGTAGACATTGTCGCTGCCTTTGTCGGTACCGGGGAGCAGAAAGTCGCTCAGCGCGGCGCACTGCTCATTCTGAGCGTTTCTGCTTATTTCCCGCATAACAGCTTCGGTCTTTCCGAGCTGTTCGAGGAATTTTCTCTTTTCCTCCCTGTACAGCTCCTTATGCCGTTCAATGCTCTCCCGGGACATATTATTGTTTTCCTCGCAGGTGAGCGGGATCAGCACCTTCTCTGTGAACGCGCTGATATTGCCGCTGTTTCCGAGCGGCACGGAGATAAGTCCCCAGCACCCGCCCTTTTTCCGGTCAAACAGGCTGCACGCGAGGTCGGAGAACAGGTCTCCCTCCCCGAGAAATTTTTCGAACGCATTCTTCATCAGCGGCATCTCCGCGGAGATATTCTTTGCCGCGTTGTTGCTCATTGCGGCGGCGATGATGCTGTGATCGTTGACGCGGTCATACTGCCGCTTTATGGTATAGTAACGCTTTCCGTAAGTATCGGTCCTCGTGTCAAAGAGGTCGTCGGGGTCGTCGAGCTCTGACAGCAGTGCCGCCTTTTTCACAACGCGGTCAGCGACCAGTTCCTTCAGCAGCATCGTCTTTCCCGAGCCGGGAGGACCGTTCAGCGAGAACAGCGGCGGTATCGGTACCCCGTGTATCTTCCCGTCCTCCGCCGAGGCGATGTTCACCGCGACCTGCTGCATGAAAGCAAGGCGGTACTCCGACGGCCATTTCCCTAGAGGAGCGTTCCCGATATCGAGCACCTTCCCGAGAAGCTCGCGCGTCATATCCGGAGTTTTCGTGTCGCGCGACAGCTCCACCCGCCGTTCTGTCGCAAATGAGTCATTTCCGGTGCCGCAGGCGATGTAATCGAGAACGCTCTCTTCGTAAGCACCGCTTCCGAAGGAGCCGTCGGCAGTCCTTTCAAGGACGAGCTCTATTTCGCTTAAAAACAGCTCCTCGCCTCCGCTGTATCGTTCGATGATGCCGTCGTCGGCTTCCTTTGCGTTTTCGTCCGAGTATCGTGTATATATATAGGAGCCTTTCATAGTTTTATCCATGCTGTATGAGCCGTCCTTCAGTTTCTTTATCTCGAACAGCTCCTGCGGCAGTACCTCGCACAGCCGCTCCCACAGCTCCGTCAGAAATTCTGACAGCGGCACACGCCGGTCATTCTCATCATCGGCTTTGCTTAAGATCATTGCGCTGAGCTCGTCCTGAAGCTCCTTGTATTCGGCAAGGTCGAGCGAGTAATCTCCGGTAGCTGCCGCGTCATTGCTTTTCCACACGGTATATGCCCACAGAAGCCGCGAGGGTCTGATGAAGCTTTCCTTACTGTACATACCGTCCGTATCGACGCTCAGCCTGCATACGGAGAAGTATGTATTGGGTATATATTCGGTTTTCTTTCCCTCGGGGTCGATAAACGTTTTATAGAATATCTCGGAAAAGATGCGGCGGTTTATTTTTCCCAGCTCGATAATAATGCTGCTTGTTATTGTATCCTGAATTATCCGTATATCCGGTGTTTTGCTGAATTGTACGAGGACATCGTTCCTGCCCGGGGCGGAATTCTTCTGTACTTCTTTGTATGTGGGGATATTCGGCTGGTCGAGGAATTCGATCATCTGCCAATAGCGGAGGATATCGAGGGCTTTTTCTCTTTTTTCGTTTTCCACACCTTCACCTCCGGATCTTTTTTACGGTGTACTGTCTGCCATGACGAAAGGCGAAGGCGGGCTTGCCCCGCCTTCATTCTTCTTCGTCCCAGTTTATATCCTCCTGCTCGCATACATATTTCGGGGGGATATTGTGCGGGTCGAACGGTTCTATCGTTACGCCGCTGAGTCTGTTGAGGTCTGGGCGGTCGCTGTCTGCGCCGTCATTCGCGGAGTGATGCTTTTTCCCGTAGTACGGGGAAAAGCCGCCGATGTAACCGATCCTCTGATAGTATGTGAGAATAGATCTCACCTTGCTGTATGTTGCCTCCGCGCGGTCACGTTCACGCTGTCTTGTGTTGATATCCTTCCATGAATATGGATCCTGCTTTGACCAGCCTATGCGCGTATACAGCCCGGAGCCTTTATTTGTGTAATCCTCGAACATTATATGGTTCAGATCCTTCAGCTTCTTCGGGCTTGCCGAATAGTTGTAACGGATCAGCTCAAGGCGCTTGACAAGGAAATGCTTTATCATTATGCAGTGCTCGCTGTCATTGATATTCTCGCTCTCGTTCGTACGCGGGATCTTCATCAGCCCGAGTGGGTATGTCAGGATCTGGTGCATCTCCTCCGCGTACTCGAACAGCGGCATTTTCTGATTTTTCTCAGGCGTGATCCTTTTGATATCGTCTATAGGCGCGCAGTTTCTTTTTCCTGTCAGGAACGGGAGAAAATCCACCTCCGTATCCGCGGAAGCAAGATAAGCGTTATAGCATTCTTTCAGCCTTATCCGCTCATTTTCGGCTAAAGGCAGCAGCGGTCTGGATACGATCTCCTTTATCGTGCCGCTGTCCTGCGGATCGTCGTCCTTTTTTCTTGAGCCTATGGTTATCCGTGTGAGCGCCAGTCTCGTTATCGAGCGCCACAGTATCTCCATTCTCCGCGGTGTCAGGTTTGTATTGTCTCCCGTCAGTATCTTCATTATATCGGCTAATGTTATCCGGCTGCTGTTTTTTCTGTACATTCGGGAAGAATATATGGCGTCCGCCACCACCAGATCCATATAACTGAAAAGCCTTTTGCCTCCGGGACCATAGTCGGCGCTTACGTTACTGCTGTTTTTCCTGTATTTCTTCTCGCGGAATTTAACGGGGCTGCTCTTTTGTGCGGCGTCATCGGAAACGCTCCCGTCATCGGCTGCGGTATCGGCGTACAGGCTGTAATACATATTCTGTCCGCGTTTGTCGGATTCCTTGAATAAAGAGCCCGAGCTTAACTCTGTCGCCCCGAACACAATATTTGTTGACAGGTTGGTATTGTTGTAATAGCAAAGCCGCATCTTCGACCGTGGTGCTTTCCTCGGCTTACGCGGCACCATGGAGGAGCTGTCGGGGTCGTATTCAAACGGAGCGGCAGCGCCCATTCCGCCGAAGGGACGTTTTACGGCGACGATATTGAAGCGGCGGACGCGGTCCTTCCCCGGCTTATGCTCGGATATCCATGAAGCCGCTTCGGATTCTATGCCGAGTATTGTGTCAGCGTACCGCAGATCCGGCGCGGCATTTCCGAGGAGCTCGGAGGTCAATGCCGCGTGGGTGTCCGCCTCTATCGGATAAGTGGCGATGATGCAGATATTGTGTTTATTTGCGCATACCGAAAGATCGATGATATTTTTCTTCAGTGTATTCTTCAGCTTAAGCCTCGTTAAATCGTTTATGAACACTATCGGCGGTACTTCCCGGTGAGCGGGCTCATTCTCCGCCAAGAATTCCCCGACCGCCTTCACCGGGAGTATGTCAATGCGCTCGTCGGTATGTATATTGGGGCGGAGCTGTTCTATCGCCGTCTCTGCCGCGGTCTTGTACTCACGCTCATGCTCCGAGAACTTCATTTTCGGAACGGCGAGCCTGCCCGCGCTGATACCGGGAGCGCCGGGTATGGGCGTTCCGTCGGCGTTATGAGAGATACGGTAGCTTATCAGTCGCAGAAATATATTCTCCTGTCTCTCTCCCGCGGAGAAAAACAAGACATGTCTGCCGGAAGCGGCATTATGCGCAAGAATGCGCAGCAGCTCTGCCTGTACATCGACGAAGGTAGAGCATATCACAGTGAGCCCCGGCATCAGACCTCCCCCGAGGGAGTCGTCGAGCTCCGTGAACCCCGTGCTGACGGAGGTGAAGGGAACCGGTAAGCTCCCGAGCTCCTTATCTGTCGAAATAGAATCTGTCGGCATTGTCGTTCTCCTTTTTAACAGTATACCCTTTGTCTGTTCTATTATAAACCTTTTGTCTGCCGTTGTCAAGGAAAACGGAGGGGATTCCGCACTCTGCGGGCATTGACATTTTCGCTGTGCCGTACTATAATACATAGAAAACGACATGTCTGTTCTGCACAAAAAACGCTGGCGCAGTTTGTGCGGAACGCTGAATATGAAAAATGTCCCGGAAAACTGACGAATTCCGGGCTCCTCATTTGTTTTACTGTTGAAGGTACCTTTCAGAGAAAGGAGGGAGAAGATGACCGACAGTGAGCTTGACCGTTATATGCGGCTGCACTATACGAGCGTGTACAGCGTAGCGCTGTGCTACTGCAAGATACCCGCCGACGCGGACGATATCGCGCAGGACGTGTTCCTGTCGCTATATACCCATACGGGTGAGTTCAGGGACGATGAGCACGTCAAGGCGTGGCTGCTGCGGTGCGCGGTGAACAGGAGCATAAATCTGCTGCGTTCGTACAGGCGGCGGTTCTCGGTGCCTCTCGAGGCTGCGGAGAGCCGCACATACACCGACAGCGGCGGCGACAGTCCCGTTGAGCTGCTCAAGCAGATAATGCGGCTGAAACGCAAGAACGGCATAGTGCTCTACCTGCACTATTATGAAGAATACACGGTCAGCGAGATATCCGCGATGTTAGGCATCAGCGAGGCGGCTGTACGGTCACGTCTCCTTCGCGGACGGGAGCAGCTGAAAAAGCTGCTGGAGAGTGAAAGGAACTGAGTTTATGGACTACAACGCACTTTATAAAAAAGCATTTTCGGCGGTCAGAGAGGCATATCCCTGTTCCGATCACGAGACGGCGTTTGAAAACGTCGTGAAGAGGGCAGGGGGAACGGTCGATACGCAGTGCCGCCTCCCGATGCCTTTTACGGACGGAGGGAAATACAATATGAACAACGATAAGAATGTGAAAAGGCTGAACGCCAAGGATTTACCCGCGCCTGAAACGCAGGAAAGACGCAGGAGCCGCGCGCCGATGATAGGCGGTATTGCCGCGGGAGTTGCGGCAGCGCTGGGGATAGGCTTCTTCGCGGGTAACGCAACGGGAGGCGGTATCACCATAACCCCGCTCAAGGAGGGCGGCGCGGGCTACCACGCGGAGACGACAGCCCCTGAGCCGCAGGAGACCGTTACCGAGCCGGACGCAGGCGAGCTCCCCGGAACTGCCACAGCGGTAAGCGAGGAGCCGGATGCCACCGAAGCCGAGGGTTTTCAGTACTTCTTCCAGAGTGAAGGCGCCAGAGGCGCAAAGGTCGTACCGCAGGCGCTCGTGACAATGCGCATCGGCGACGAGTATTCCGGCATAGCCCCCAGCGGCATTATCCCGGAGATGTACACCTACGAATACTACGATTTCGGGAACGTGAAGGTGCTCCCAACGTACTTCGGGTTCGACGGGATACGGGCGGTCGGACACTTCGACCTTGTATGGGAGGACGGTATACCCGACCAGAACAGCTTCACGGGAGACAACTTCCTCCCGGAGGTATGGCTCGGCGAGACCGAGGAGCCTTCCGCCACGGCAGCAACTGTCAGAGAGGGCGCGCAGTATATCCTCGACCCGGACGGCAAGACCATGCACTGCGTTATGACGGTGACGCTTGCGAGCCTGCATGAGAGCACAGACCTGCGGTTCATTCACGAGACAAAGGAGTATGCGCCGGAGGAGGAGCGCTGGACGAAGCCGATAACCCTCACCAAGGCGGAGACTGTCCCCGGGGTGCGCTTCACCGCCGAGACCGAGATACCGCTTATCTCCGGGCGCAGCACAAGGCTCTATGAAATAGACATCAGCCCGAGCACCGTGTCCTTCTGCTATGATTCCGCGAACGACAGCTACTGGGACGGCTTTGATGTGGACGCGATACTGCAGGACGGCACGGAGATTGCCCTCGAGCGTGACGACTCCGGCGGTGCATACAGCGACGGGAGAGTGTATATGCTCTACCACCTCTACCCGCAGTTCCCCGACGACCACTACACAATCGGCGACATTGAGGCATTCCGCTTCCGTGACACCACAGACCCCGGCAGAGATACGGTGGTGCAGCTCTATACGAGCGAAATCCCGGCGGTGACATCTGCCGTGGTCGAGGCAGAGACGCCTGAGACAACATATTCATCGGACGAGACGACCGTATAAATCAAAAACGCGGGGAAGCATTTCGAAGGTTCCTTTTATGCGCGCGTCGTGCGCGCTTTTGGAAACCTTCTTTACGACGTCCTGTCGGTTCGAAGGTTCCTTTTTATGCGCGCGTCATGCGCGCTTTTGGAAACCTTCTTTACGACGTCATGTCGTTTGCTCTCCCGCGTTTGTTTTATTCAGAATACAAAGAACATTCCTATCTTTTTCAGAGGCACTCGTAGAGCCATATACAAGGCGACGCAGACGATTATCGAGACAACGGAATTCACTGCCGTCACGCCCATGTTTATCACCAGCGAGACATCCGCGGCAGCCTTGCCGAGCACTATTATCTTGTAGAAATACCTTATCAGCGGGTCGAAGAACGCGTTGAACAGCATTCCCGCCGTCGAGGATATTATCACCCAGCGGAGCACTGCCTTTGTATCGTTCGTGCGGGTTATGCGTCCCGCCTTGTGCGCGAACAGCCCCACTATCAGACCCATGATCAGCTTTATCACGAAGGTAATGGGTGCCTGTGTGATGTACAGCGGGTCGAACAGGTCGGCGAGCGTCAGCCCTATCGCGCCGCCCACGGAGCCGTATACGCTTCCGAGCAGCAGAGCCCCGAGAATGCAGAACGCGTTCCCGAGGTGTATCGTTACCTTGCCGCCGCCGGGTGTGGGTATCGGTATCGAAAGAAATGTGAATACCACATAGGTAAGTGCCGCAAATACCGCGGCAAATATCATAAGACGGAGATGCATTCTCTTTTTCGCTTCCTTGCCGTCCGTACGGTTTATCTCGCTCATCTTATCTCCTCCTTTTGAAATCGGAGCGTTGTCTGTTTAGTATATCACATATCTAACCAAAAATCAAGTACTATTTGTAATAAAGTATGAAAAATATCGCCGGGAGATGCTTCTCCCGGCGATAACATTTACATTGTCACATAAACTCTGAAGGTCCTCGAGTCTCTTGTGAGAGAAGCGCCCGCGTTTGCGAGGGCAGCATTGAAGCTGTCGCCCTTGAACGCCGAGAATATTGTCGTACCATTCCGAAGCGCCGCGTCAGAGCCCGACGCGGTCACTATCCTGAAGGTGATCGTTCCCGATGCCGGGGTCATTCCGCTCTTGATCTGATTTACCTTCTTCTCAAGCAGCATGAGCGTCTGGTCCCCGTCTGCCTGTATCGTATCCGCTACGATAGTGTCAATGATGCCGCTGAAGCCGGAGAACCTGAATGCCTGCGCGATTATCCTTACGGACTGCCCGGAGGCTGCCTTTACGTTGGTGAGCGTTACGTTGCTGTAGGTGCTGCCTATTGAGATTACGCTGCCGAGGTCGGAGTTCACGACTCTTACAGTGCAGTCCTTGGTGCCGGTGATAGAGTATTTTGCCGCGTCGCCCTTGGCGTTGACCGCGGAGATAACGGTGTTGTCGAAGGTGACATTTCCTGTCAGAGTGAGGCTTCCCAGGAATGTCAGCTTCTTCTGCGAGGAGGTGATCGTCAGGCTGTTGTATGTGCCTGCCTTCGGGAATCTGACAGCGGTACCGTTATCGTAGTCCGCGTACAGTGTCACGGTATAGTCCGCGTTCTTGTCGTTCGCCGCTTCGATAACGGAAACTATGTCAGCGAAGGAGACATACTTTCTGCCGTTGAACCCGAGCTTTGCGGCTCTGCATACTACCTTTGTGCCGGCTCTCGTGAGTGCGTAGTCAAGCCCGTCGTTCGGAGCTATGCCCGATACGTCGAAGGAGTTCAACGCAGCGGCCGCCGAGGTGAGTATATGCACCGTCTCGGCAAGCGGCGCGGGGGAGATGAGCTTTATCGTGCCCGAAGCCGTACCCGAGATCACGAACGGTCTGAATCCGTTCTCAAGTCTGATGAACGAGCCGGAGGCTCCGTTTATCGTTTTTGCGGTGAAGGTCTTTCCGCTCGGCAGCGTGATCCCCTTGTTTGCGGCAAGGTTGAGGTCTATGACACTGAATGCCTTGCCGATCGTGAAGTTCTCATTGATGTTGACCGTGCCGAAGGCGGAGATCGTGTCGATACTGCTGCACGAGCCGAGGTTGAGTGTAGATCTTGCCGAACCTATTACGGCGGAGAGGGTACCGCATACCAGATCGCTGATAGTGAGAGTTCCGGCGGTCTGCGAGATGGACAGCGGTGTTTCGGCGTTCCTTGCGTTGAGGTTGACTATCTTTACGTCCTTAATGGTGAGGTCATACTTTGCCGAAAGTGCCGATGTTGTGGTGAGGGTCAGTGTCTTGATGCCGCCCGCGCCCTGAATGGTCAGCGAGCCCGCTGTGGTCGGGAGTATCAGTCTCGCGGCGGAGGTGTCTCCGTTTATGGAAATCGTGTATGCTGCGTTTGCCTTAGTAGACTTTTCCTTGTCGTTTATCGCGTTTATGGCGGTCTCGAAGTTCGGATAGTTTCTGCTGATGCCGTTTCCGTTCAGGGTGAGGATATCCGCGTACTCCGCTCTTACCTCTCTTCTGTACAGGAACGCGTCCAGCTTATGGGAAGCGCTGTCCGTGTTGGTTATCGCGATACTGCCTGTGAAGTCGGCAGTGCCGCCCGCTGTGAGTATCGGAGTGCCGGAAGGCACGGTGATGACATTGCCGCTCGTATCGACGAGCTCGAATGTGAGGCTTGTCAGTACGTTGGTTATCGTAACTCTTGAGAATGTACCGTTGTCGCTCGTAAGAATAAGCTTTCCGCTGCCGACATTGGTTATCGTGACGAGGTTCGTCTTGGCGGGCTCGGTAACTTTAAGAGTACCGTTGAGCTGTGCGACCGAGGTCACTCTGCCGGGAACGGTGAGTGTCCTGCCGTCGGCTACCCGCACATTGCCGAAGGAGGTGAGGCTTGCGGCAGTCACGTCGGTATCGACGATAAGGTCGGTGGTATTTGTTCCCGTAAGAGCTCCGAGCTCGGACACATTCCCCGAAAGAGTCAGCGAGTATCCCGTTCCCGCTCTCAGCGAGGGAATGGGGGTAATGGAGCAGTTGTTCAGGCTGATATCCTTCCTGCCGGTTATGGTCAATACCTTCACGCCGTCGCTGACGATATTGACGTTGTCGAGGGTGAGGCTGAACAGGGGGGACAGTGACGCTATTTTGCTGAGCTTTATCGTCTTTGCTGAACCGTCGGAGGTGATCCGGAGCTTTTCTATCTTGGTCGGGAGAATAAATCTCGGGGGCGCAATATCGAGGTGGAGAACTATGGTGTTGTCGCCCGTCGCGTTCAGGTGCGCGAACGCCTGTTCAAAGTTCGGGTAATCGGTGCCGTTCACGGTCATGGCTCCGGGATATTCCGCACGGATGTCCCTTGTGTACACAAACGCGCTCAGCGGGAAATTATCCGGGGTCTTGTTGGGGATAACTATCTTTCCGGTAAAATCGGTATTTGCGCTGCCCGCGGTGAGTATCGAGGTGCCCGCGTCAAGCGCGATGATATTGCCGTTCGCGTCCGTCACGCTTACGGTGAGGGAATCCGTTACGTCTGTCACATACAGCTTCGGTATCACCTTGTTGTCTCTCGCATCGGTGCTCTGAACGAGTACGAATTCGGCTTTTTTTACGTTCGTAACGACAGCCGAAGAGAGCGCGGCGCCGGTGATCATTACTCTGCCGCTTATCTCCTTCACGCCCGCCATTCTTCCGGTGAGGGTGAGCGTGCAGCCGTCCGCGATATTTACCGCGGCAAATGTGGTAACGGTCGGTATGGTCACGTTTGTTCCGATAGCGAGCGTGCTTGTTACGGTACCGCTTATTGTACCGAGGTCAGCGAATGCTCTTTTTATCGTGAGAGTGGAGTTAGCCGCCGCCGTGAAGCGTATTTCCTTTGAATCGGGCTCTTCCTTTGTGTTGATATGCACGAAGGAAGCGTCGAGAGTAAGATCTCCTCTTGCGGCGAGCGCGGTCAGCGGTGTTCGTATCTCAGCGCTGCCTGTGGTGATGATCGTGAGCGACTTCGCGTACAATGCGGCGGGGAGTGTGAGTGTCTTTTCAACGACTGTGCTGTTGACGGTCAGTGTATAATCCGCCTCCGCGTTTTTGTTGGCGGTTATTGTCGCGAGAGCGTTCTTGACGCTGTCGAAGTAGAAGTGCTCGCTGCCGTTTTCCAGTACTACCGCGGCATTTGCGGGATCTATCGACACGGTGACATTATATGTGGTCGCTCTTCCGCTGTAGGTCACTCTTATCAGGTATGTGCCGACAGCGGAGGACTTGAAGCGGGAGCTGTCTACGGTAACGCCCTCCGCGTTCAGCGGTATTTCGGCTGTGGTGCCGTTGTTGTAGGTCACGTTTAAGGTACCGGAGCCGGTTGAGAACTCCTCATTTATGACGAATGAGGTCTTGGGCTGTGCTTTTATCGCGATCGCGGTGGCGGATAGCTCCCTGACCGTTATGGTAAATGTAACGGTCTTGCCGCCGTAGTAAAGGGTGACGGTCTGACCGCCCTTGCCCGCGGGATCGTAACCCGAGTACATCAGGATATCCTTCCCGACATTGTCCTCGCTGTACGGCTGGGCAGTGACCTCATTCAGGTTGAGGTACTTCGAAGTGCCGCTGTAATTCAGCTTCAGGGAACCGCCGGTGAGGTCAAAGGCATCTCCCTGGATGTAGCTTCTTTTTGTCGGATACCTGGCAAAGGAGATCGAGGAGAGCGTTCCCGTTACCGAAGTATCATCATTATCACTGACGTCATCGGCTCCCTCCACCGTATCGCTCGTGCAGAGGGGAAGCTGGTAGCGTGTATACTGCGACAGCTGATAGTTGTGGCTGCCGCTCGCATCATTTGCAGTAAAGGTGGAGTAGCTCTTGTTGAGCCATTTCAGGTCATACTGACCGGGATAATCGGTGTCTATCCATGTCACATCGAACTCATACCAGTTATTGTAGAGTTTGATGAGGTTCCACGCGTGGTCGACGCTTATGACGGTAATGCACTCAATGCCGGCGGCATTGCAGAAATACTCCGCCGCGAGAGCGTAGCCGTTGCATACGCAGGCATGGTCAACGAGCGCGCCCGCGATACTCTGGTCTCTGGAGGTGGAGGTGTATGTAATGAGGTCACTGAGGTTTTTGTAGATGATCTCCTGCCGCTTGAGAACACTGCTGTTTGCGGTAATGGCGGTCATCCACGACGCGGTGACGCGGTTTATCTCGTTGCTGTAGGTGCGTCTGTCCTGCCCCATAAGGAAGTTCGGATTTACCATAGGCGATACGGAAGTGACGGTATTGCCGTAGTAGGTATACGAATAAGCGTTGTCAAGGAAGAAGAACTGGGGGTTGGAGTAGTAGAACGCTGTGAAGATGTCGTTCACTTCGCTTGTCGGAATACTGCAGCTTGCCGCGTCTATGACACAGGTAGCGGGGAGCTGGGTCACAAAGTCTGTGGACAGACTCTGGCAGACGGTATACATCGAATTGTACAATGCCTGTCCCGCGGAGCTCATCTGATCGTAGAAGTAATCGGTGCCGTAAACGGACTTGATGCCTCTGTACTGAGCGATCATCGTGGAGTTGGAGTCAGCTGCCTCACGGGCTTCACTCAGAGCTCTCTGGGCGTATTCGGACTCCTCTTCCGTAAGAGCGATACCCACAGCGGCGGTCTTCTGATCTGCCGTAGCCTCTTCCTTCTTGAGGATAATGGATTCCTCGAGCTCCTCGTCTGTCAGCTCGGACGGGCGTGCGGCGTCCTTTTCCTCCGCTTCACGGACAGCATATCGTGTGTCCGTTTCCACTACGGAACGCAGCCGGGAGTCCGTCACCTGCGCACCTGCCGCGGAGAGAAGCTGTGTGACCGCTATCGCCGAGGCGGCGAATACGGCAATGATCCTGCGGATCGTTTTCATATATGTATCTCCTTTCGCAAATCATGTTTAATAACGATACCTTATTATAACATATTCCGTCCTTTTTTTCAACCACATACAGCGCCTCTTTTTCGTAAATATTCCACAAAAAACGGTGTTAATTTTTGTGTCGACCGTAAATATTGAAATATCACCGCCATTTTTTCTCTCTCCGCTCCCCGTATTGACAAATTCGGGCGATTATAGTAAAATATTACTGTAATTTTATGTGCAATAAGGAGACAGACAATATGGCATGGTATGATGAAGCGGTATTTTACCACATATATCCCCTCGGTATGCTCGGCGCGCCTATGGAAAACAAGTACGACGGCGTGACCCACAGGCTCCGTGAGCTTGAGCCGTGGATCGGGCATATCAAAACTATCGGCTGCAACGCTCTCTACATAGGTCCGCTCTTTGAGTCGGTCGGGCATGGCTATGAGACCACCGATTACAAAAAGCTCGACGGCAGGCTCGGCGATAACTCCGACCTTGTGTGGCTCGTGCAGGAGTGCCACAACGCGGGTATCCGCGTTATCCTCGACGGGGTCTTCAACCACACCGGCAGGGATTTCTTCGCGTTTAAGGATATCCGGGAGAACCGTGAGAATTCCCGTTACCGCGACTGGTACTGCAACGTGAACTTCTGGGGGAACAACGAGTACAACGACGGCTTCTCCTACGACAACTGGGGAGGATACAACCTGCTTGCCAAGCTCAATCAGCGCAATCCCGAGGTGCGGGACTATATCTGTGACGTCATTCGCTTCTGGGTGAAGGAATTCGATATCGACGGCATACGTCTCGATGCCGCGGACGTGCTGGACTTCGATTTCATGAAGTCTCTCCGCGCGGTGGCGAACGAGGTGAAGCCCGAGTTCTGGCTCATGGGCGAGGTCATTCACGGGGAATATTCCCGCTGGGCGAACGAAGGAACTCTCCATTCGGTGACCAATTACGCGCTCCACAAGGCTTTTTATTCGGGACACAACGACCACAACTATTTCGAGATAGCCCATACCGTAAAGCGCACTCTCGGAATGGGCGGTATAAAGCTCTACAATTTCGTGGATAACCACGATGTGGAGCGGATAATCTCCAAGCTGAACAACAAGGCGCATTTCACACCCGTACATATCCTGCTGTATACCCTCCCGGGGATACCGTCCATATACTACGGTTCGGAGTTCGCGATAGAGGGCAGGAAGGAACGTCATTCCGACGCGTCGCTTCGTCCCGCGCTCAGGTGGGAGGATCACAAGGACAAGGCACGGGAAAATGCCGCCGCAAAGCTCATTGCCGCTCTCGGTAAGATACACGCGGAGGAGCCCGCGCTTTCCTACGGTGATTTCCGTGAGCTCCGTCTTACAAACAGGCAGTACGCGTTCTCACGGAACCTGAACGGGAGGAGTGTCGTTATCACGGTGAACAATGATGACAACCCCTCGGATATGACACTTCCCGCGGGCGTAGCTGCCGAGTACATCGGCGCGCTGTCGGGAACGCGCGTCCGTGTCGATAACGGCAATATACACATCAATATTCCCGCGAACTCGGGCGACATCTGGGTACCGTACACCGAGGGCAGGGAAGCGGTCCCCGCCGCGGCTCCCGAGGAGATAAAGCCCGTCGCGCAGCCCGCTCCCGAGCCCCCGAAGGCTCCCGAGGTCAGCGCGCAAGCCCCCGCTCCCGCTGCTGCGCCCGAAGCCCCCGTAAGCGGCAGGACCTACGAGGACGGCATCATAGCAGGTCTCCAGGAGGCAATCATCGCCCGTATGGAGAAGAACGGCTGCGTGACCGACAGAATGAGACAGGACGTGTATGAGAATACCCACCATGACTCGCTCATAAACTGGATAAAAAGCTTCTGAGCAGGGTGCCCGCGCTCGATTTGGCGCTGGCGCGCTTTGGTCGCTTCGCTCGAGACTGGGGGAAACTTTTTTGAAAAAAAGTTTCCCCCAGACCCCTTTCAAAAAACTTTAAAACGCTTCGCAATTAAATTCGTAAATAATCCTAAAAGACCAACAAATACATCTGTCTGTCGGTCTTTTTAGTATCTATATATAGGACTTCCCCGACAGATCCACATCTGCCGGGGAAGTTCTTTGTGTTCGGAAATACCGTTTGACAGCCTCCTGCCGTCCGCGTCTGTCTTGTTCGGCTGCTTTACCTCGGCTCCTCGCCGCCTTTGAGCCATTTTTTGTTTTCATACATCATATTGTCCGCGCGCTCGAATACCTCGCCGACGCTCTTATCCTTCGAGGGGTCGTACGATGACATACCCGATGCCACGACAGGCTTTCCGGGAGTTTCCCGGTTCACAAGCACCTGCCGGCGGAGCTTCTCGAAAAGGTCACTCTTGAACGCGTAGTCTCCGCCGCGGATAAACACCACAAACTCGTCGCCGCCGATACGGAACACGGGACTGTGCGCAAAGACCGTGCAGATAAGGTTCGCGCATTCGCGGATATATTCATCTCCCGCCTGATGTCCCTCGGTGTCGTTTATCTGCTTCAGACCGTTTATATCGCATACGACAACAGCAAAAGTAAGATAGTCTATACCGTTGTCGATGTTCTCCTGGACAGTGCGGGTAAGCTCAAGATACGCGGTCTTGTTCTTGGTGCCGGTGAGGTCGTCGCGGCGGGCAAGCTCCTTTTCGGAGTTGAGGGCTTTGAGGTGGTCTTTTTCCTTTTTGATCTCGGAGTCGATATTTTCGGTACCGATGAGGATATGCTTCTTATCGCCCGACCACATCACGGTAAACCGCATATACTGCACGCCTCCGTCAGCCACAAGCCGGTAATTGATGCTGAATTTCTTCCGCCTGTAGAGCTGCGTTATCATAGTATCCCGGTCGAGGGCATTCATGACCCTCTCCTTGTCCTTCGGGTGAACGATCACCTCAGCCCTTTTAAGCGCTTCGGCAAAGAAGTCATCGCCGGATTCCCGCACATCAAGCTGACCGTCATTTTTGCCGGAAGCATAGCCGTAATAGCTGCTGCTGTCACGGTCGATATAGTAGATGATATCGTAGTTTGACGCAAGGCTGTCGGCGATCTGGTCGAACGCCTCACGCTCTTTGAGGAGTGCTTCGGCTTTCTGCCTTTCCCGCACCTGCGCGTCTATGTTCATGATGCCGAGAACCGGCATATCCGCGCCGCCCGCCGCCTTTATCGTATGCCACACGGGGTTCCCGTCGATAACGACCCGGAATTCAAACGGCTTTGTACTTCCGTTCTTCATTATGCCGCGCAGATTATCCTCCCGCATGAAGCCGGCAAAGCTCCGGCGATCCTCCTCATACACTCCCGGCGCGTTTTGTATATCCCCGAAGAAGTCGGTTCCCTCGGTCTCGGTATCGCTGTCCGGGGAAAACCGGCAGTACGCTCCCGTTCCGAGGTCAACACAATAAACGCACAGATAGTCCGCAAGAAGCGCTTGCGCCGACGAGATAAATAATTCAATGTTTTTCATTATACTTGTCTCCGATTTTATATTCTTATAATTAATGTCTGTTCATCAACCGCGAAAAGGCTTCATAGCGCAGCTTGAAGGCTTTTCACGGTTGCAAAAGTGCAAGGAAAATCCAAAAATAAACAAATT
>CAJOMV010000056.1 GCA_905235805.1 uncultured Ruminiclostridium sp. | reverse complement strand
GTAGCCGTACTGCCACGGATTGGCTTCCTTTGTCTCGGGGTCGTCGTTTATCCAGTCAACGCGCTTTTCGTTGATATCCCAGTGGATAGCGTCCTTGGAGAAGCCGGCGTGGATAGCCATATTTCTCTCCTTGTCGTCAACTCTGAACACGCCCGCGAACTTGTAGTCGCCGCACTCGAAGGGGACTACCGCGCTGTTGAAGATAGAGTTGCTGGTGGGGAGAAGGTCGCGGGGGATAATGGGGTTGGCGTTGTAGCGCCAGATGATGTCCTTGCAGCCCGCTGGCTTGTCCTGCCACGGAATGTTGGGGAGGGACGGCTGTCCTATGATCTTTAAGCTCATGTGAATTACCTCTTTCATAACAATTTTCAGTATGTGGGCGCGCATCTTGCCGCAGCCCGCATATCACTGTACTCTCTATTATATATTATAAAAACGAAAGTGTCAATATTTCACAGCGACAAATTTTCAGACTTTGTTTAGGGGATATTTACTTAACGGCTGGTTAAATTAACCGCTCCGCGCTTAATTTAAGTAACGGAAAAGGCATCGTTTTCACGAAAAACACGAAAAAACACCTATTTGTAACCGGGTGATATTTCAAATATTAATTTTTATACAAAATCAGAAGTGAAATTTTGTAATTATGCACTATTGAGATACGGAGAAAATTGTGATATAATCGTATTATATACAAGTGTGCGTATTTACACTAATTTTATTGAATGGAGGGTTTACATGGCATACTACTCTTATGTTGCCACCGATGTCAACGGCGCTACCGTCAAGGGCAAAGAATATGCGGACGATTATGCTGCTCTTGCCGAAAAGCTCCGTGAGAAAAATCTCTTCTGTACCCAATACACCGAGATAGAAGAAAAACAGGATGCAGCGGCGTATAAGTTCAAGACCAAGGACCTCGCGTTTATCTGCCGACAGCTTTCTTCGATGCTCACAGCGGGTATCAGTCTGGTGCGTTCCCTGCATATCCTTTATACGCAGGAAGAAAACAAAAAGGCGAAGGCTACCTTGCTGGATATCTATGAGGATGTTCAGAAAGGACGTTCCTTCTCCGAAGCGGTACAGTCAAGACCCGGTGTCTTCCCGAACCTGTTCGTCAGCATGGTCGCAGCCGGTGAGTCGTCCGGTAACCTCGACGTCATCATGACGCGTGTCGCGGACTTCTACCTCAACCAGAACAAGATCAACAACCAGATCAAGGGCGCAATGATCTATCCTGCGGTCCTGGTAGTACTGCTTATCGGCGTATTCTTCGGTCTGTTCATCTTCATCATGCCGCAGTTCCGTGAGCTGGCAGGAGACGACATACCGCCGCTGTCACAGGCGATGTTCGCGATAAGTGACTTCCTTATCCCGTACTGGTGGACGATAGTGATAGCTGCCGCGGCGATCGCGATAGTCATCTATTTCCTCAGAAAAGCACCGTGGTTCAAGCTGTGGTGGGATGAGGTAAAGACCAAGGCTCCTAAGGTAGGCCCCCTCCTTATCGTCATCTATGTAAGCCGTTTCGCGAGAACAATGGCTAACCTGTACGCTTCCGGTCTTCAGATGGTCGATTGTATCGAAAAGTCCGCAGATACAATGAACAACGAATATCTGTCACGGCTGTTCAAGGAAAGCGTCGTTGAAGACGTAAAACACGGTGAAGCGCTTTCCGCCGCGATTACCAAGATAGGCGTGTTCCCCGGTATCTTCACCTCTATTATAATGGTCGGTGAGGAATCCGGTGCGCTCGACGAGATCCTCGATAAATCCGCCGATTACTACGAGGACGAAGCCGCTACCGCTATCGCGGGACTTACCGCTCTGATCGAGCCTGTCATCATTATCCTCCTCGGTGTTATGATAGGTATGATCCTCGCAGGTATCTTCCCGATCCTCTACGGTGGTATGGCAGGTATCGGAAATACATGATCCCAAAGCAGCAATATCCCCAAAAATAAAAATTTCAAAAGAGGTACTGTATGTTATCAATTGATATTACCGACAAGCAGTTAAGGCTTGTACGCGGCGCGTTGAACGGAAACAAGATCCGCGTGCTCGAGGTTGAAACGCGCAACCTCGCCGCGGGATGCATCAGCAACGGCTATGTAACGGATATCCCCATGGTCGCTGGCGAGATCACGGATATAATCTCGACCAACAACATCAAGGATAAGGAGGCTATCGTCTGCATCAACTCGGGCTCCATACTCTATAAGGATATGGTCATCCCGAAGCCGAAGAAGATCTCCAACTCCGCGGCAATAGAGTCCATGATACTCACCACGATGGGTATCACCAAGGAGTACAACATCTCCTACTCTATCGTCGGTGAAACAAAGGACGAGAACGATCAGCCCGCTATCAAGCTCCTCGCGACCGCGGTTCCGCAGAGAATGGTCGACGGCTATATCAGACTGTTCACCCAGCTCGGTATCAAGCTCCAGCAGATCAACATCTCCAACAACTGTATCACACGACTCATACTCAACACCCCGAAGCTCGAAGCTTCGATGCCGTTGATGCTCGTGCAGATCGACAACGACTTCATCAACCTCAACCTCTATGAGGACAATCAGCTCACGCTGTCCAGATACGTCAGAGTCGATCCGTATGATTACAACAACGATGAGGATTACATCAACCAGGCGGTCTATGACAACCTGTTCCGTACCCTCCAGTTCACAGGTCAGCGTAAGGACGCCAAGCCGCTCAAGGAGATCATGTTCTATGGTCAGGTAACAGACTTCATCTCCCTCTCCAACGCGGTATCCAACTTCAACGTTCCCTCACATATCCTCAATATCCCGAACAATATCGTTACCTTCTGCGACTTTGACTTCGCGGAGTACGCAAACGCGATCGGTGCCTTCTTCAAGGTAAGAAAGGATCTCGACCATGTAAACCTCCTCGACGCCGCGGCAGTTAAGGAGAAGAAGGGCGCGAATATGTTCTTCGTGGGACTCGGCGTGGCAGCAGTGGCGTGCGCGGCGGTGGTTCTCGGCGGCAAGCTTGTCTGCGATGGTATCGCCGGCGGCATCAGAACACAGTCCGACGCGGTGTACGCGGAGATCCACAGCGAAGAAAATGACGCTAAACAGCTTCTTCTCGCACAGAAGCAGGAGGTCCTCTCGAGTATCACGCAGTATGCCACCAATATCGAGGAGGCAGACAGACTGTTCAGATTCCAGCCCAAGGGAACCTCGACCGTACGCGATAAGCTGATCGAATGCCTCGCGGGCGTGGAAGAAGAAGCGCAGATAATGGGTGATATAAGCATCAGCGGATACAACGTTGGTATCAATGTCCGCTGCTATGACCCGGAAACTCCTACAAAGTATGTAAGAGCGCTTATAGATCAGGATTACTTTGAAGATATCAGATACACCGGCTACAGCGGTGAGAAGCTCGAGACCGAAGAAGAGGATAACAACCGTTCCTCCGGAGGAAGAAGCAGTACACAGGTAAAGGACGCAAAGGGCGAATACAGGTACAGCTTCTCGCTCACTATGCAGCTGAGAGGAGGAAACGAATATGAAATTAAATAAGATCGAAAAGATCATAGTTGTGATCCTTGTTGTCGGAGTTATCCTCGGTGTGGGCATCTTTATGTTCGTTAAGCCGAGCTTCGATCAGATAGGCGTTGAGCAGAGGACCCTTGAGGCTTATCAGACGGAGCTCAATGAGCTGAAGGATAAGCTCTCGCGCCTTGATACCATAGACGCGGACATTCAGGTGCAGAGAGAAGCCGCGGATAAGTATGAGGATTATTTCTACCCCGAAATGACGACATACGAGACCTCCGAGCTTGCCATGGCAATGCTCAAGGCGGCAAATCTGGAGGCTCACTCGATCTCGGTCAGCAATGTCTCGACCGGCTCGAACTCCCTTTCCTACTTCCTCCCCGGCGACATCTCCTACACACTTAAAAATTACGCAAATGTAGCAAAGTCCGATCCGAGCGAGGAGAAGGAAGTCCTCGAGGAGGGTCAGTTCAAGGACGGCAATAAGCTCTATACCGTCACCGTCAACTCCGTCGCAGACGTGACCATCACCGATGAGAACGGTGAGGAGGTCGCTCCTTCCAGATATACCGAAACAATGCAGAAGGTATATAAGGCGGCGGTATGCAGATACGCGGCGAGCAACAGCAGATCCCAGACCACCGCGCGCATGACAGCGTCATTCCAGATAAATGGTACATACAAGGATTATATGGCATTCGTTGACCATATCGCTTCCCTTGAAAAAGCGACTCAGCTCGGCGCTGTTATTATCCCCGTGACCGTGTCGCCGGAAACAGATAAAGATGAAGAAGAAGAAAACAACTCGTTTTATGTTGATGAGTCAGGCTTTTTGGTATCGCAGGATGAAGTAGACAGTGATGACCAGGTACTGGTCACCGACGATACCGAGATCGAACAGAGCATCACGCTTACCTTCTACGCAATTGACGGTATGAAGGAAGTAACAAGAGTAGATGCCGACGGAACAGAGATAGTCGTAGATCAGAGGCCTGCCGTTTATTAAGGAGGGCAGTTATGCTGAAGTTTTTTTACAGGCTCAGACGCCGCAGAGGCGTAGTCCTGTTTGCGGTCATAGCGATGATGACAGTGCTCATCACTATGGCTACGGTTGCGTACTTTACCACAAGAACATCGTATCAGACGGTAATGAGCAACTATGATTTCTCGCAGATGTACATTTCCACCACAGCCGTTTCCGATATGCTGCTGGACTCGCTTTCCGAGACCAGCCTGAAGGAAGGCACGAAGGAGTCCACCGGCGCTACCCTGAATTACTTCAAGGATTTCAAGGATGAGCTGACCAAGCTCGTTGACGCGGGCAAGGAAGGCGCGGAGCTTGTGGGCGTATCGTCCAACATAAGCTGGGCGGACAGAAACGATTACAGCGCCATTCTCAAGAAGGGCGCCGAGGACGCCGTTATCCCCGGCGTTCTCGACGCTGTACGCGTGAGCGCGAAGCTTATCAAGATAACCGATAAGAACCCCGACGGCTCGACAGTCGCGACAGGCTTAAAGAACTACTACTTCCAGCTGGAGACAGTAGGCTTCTACCGCAACAATACCATAACCGTACAGGATTACATCTATCAGACGAGCGGCAAGTCTAAGTCGGAAGAGCCGCCTATGTTCGATACCTTCTTTACGGCTACATCGCAGCAGCTTGTCGGCGGTACACGCACGTTCACCGATACACGTTTCGTTTCCATAAACACAGATGAGATCACCGATGACGCGTTCTTCCAGAACAAGTTCACACTGCTCCAGGGCGGTGACAGATCCAATAAGATCAAGGGCGGTATCAGAACTACCGGCGGTCTTTACCTCCATAAGATAGAAACAGATATCATGGCGCCTACCGCTACCGAAAGACATGACTGGATAATCGGCGGCGATATGGTTATCCTTCAGGCGAATGCCAACAGCATTGATCTTAAGGGAAACAACCTTTATATCAAGGGCGACCTTATCATCGGCTGCGACGGCTTCAATCTTAAGGCTGGCAGCGTTTATGTTGAAGGCAACATCTACTTCGGCACCGGAACGACCATAGATATCACCGGAGGCGACACTGCTTATGCAGCCGCAAAGACCACCGATAAGCCGGGTCTGTACGTAAAGGGCGATATCATTAATATGACCAATGCCTCCGACGCAAGCACGGTGAGCGGAACATGGTCCGAGGGCAAGGACGCGTTCGTATCTCTTGCCAAGACCCTCGGTCAGAACCTTACGACAGCTGACCTTACCATAGCAAAGCAGTTCGAGCTCATCGGCAAAGCCGCGAGCAAGGATAAGCAGTCCTACAACGCGACGGCAGGTTCCACAACGCTTAAGGTAGGCGACGGCGATTCTATCTATCAGACAGCAGGCAAGACTAACCAGTCGGGCTCGAGCGTAGCCGAAATGGTATGGTCGAACCTCAATACAAAGATAGCTCAGGGCAAGGAGAACACGACGACAAGCTCCTACGATTACGAGATCAAGGAAATGAAAGTAGAGAAGGTTCTCGAAACAGGTTCGGACGATCCCAGCGACACCAATTATAACAAAGATGCCTTCCTCAAGACCTATAAATACGCAAGCTATTCGACAGAGCAGGCTACGGTGGATAAAGTTCTGACCCTTGATTTCTCGAAGGTCAAGGACTCGGAAGGCAATACGGGAACAAGTGCCAAGGTAAACGGCACACTTACCTGCACGCTCGGTACGGTGGGCGGTAAGGACGCTACTATCACTTTTAAGGGAAACAATACCGTAGGAAACCTTGATGAAGCGGTGATAGACCTTCCCTATGTTGACGGCGGGTACAGACTGGAATATAAGCTTGCCAATAACTGGGGCACCATGTCCATGAATTTCAATGAAAACAAAGGTCTCGTAATTAATATCCACACTGCGGACGGCTATGATTCCTCCGGAGACAAGATCGAAGAAAACTGGACGACCGTAACGAATTCCGACGGAACGACAACGGACATCATCAAGAGTATGCCTATCGTGCTTACACCGAATTACAACGACGGTTCGACTAATCCCGGTGTTCCCGATTCCAGCGACTCCTCCAAGACCTACAACGCTTTCACGTGGAGAGCAAAGTTTCTTGGTGACGGCAGCGACGCTCAGTATACAAATGTACAGGTAGTAGGACAGAATGACAGCACAAAGGCTGCTACCGGAAGTGTTATCCTCGAAATGGCTAACTATGCAACAGAGGCTTTCACCGATTCCGACGGCAACGCACACGCAAAGAATACCTATGTTCAATACGACCCGGCTAACTCCACAAGTATAGCTACCGCAAAATACATACCCGTAGGAAGAGAAAAGGTAGGTACAGCCAAGCAGATCGCGGATTCCCCTGCTGTGAACGCAATGAAGTACACCTCCGATCTGCCGACCAAATTCTTTAAAACCACCGTGGACGGTAAGGTAACCAACGATCTTGCGGACGAGTATGACAGCAAGGTAATGCTCGTTTCAAACATGAACAACCCCGGAGTTGCATTTGAAGCCAAAAAATTCAACACCCTCTTCGGTCTGCTGTACGCGCCGAACGCTCAGTTCTACGCACCCTCGACCGACGCGTCGCTCCCGATCGTCGGCGGTATGATCGTATCGGACTACATCGGCAATCAGGCATCGTTCGTTTACGCGCAGCCCGACCCGATGCTTGTAAAGTCTCTCGGTATCCTCACCTCCAAGAACAAGACACCGCCTTCAACCGGAAGCACGCTGGAGACATGGACCCGTGAGGAAGGCACCAACTACATAGGATAAAATGACATGACCACGTTTCCCGGGCGGCTGAACGCCCGGGGCGAACGAAAAAAACGAAAGGAAAGCGATGTTATGAAAAGATATTTCAGCAAAAAGGGTTTCACGCTTGTTGAGTGCGTCGTCGCTATCGCGGTCTTTGCCATTATGTCCTCAATGGTAATGATAATCATGTCCTCGGCGGTAACTACCGCCAAGAAATCCTCCGACGCGGAGAGAGATCTGAACGGACTTGTTCAGAATGTTGAGGACAGCCATACCCACTACACCTACACGGACGGCTCCGATGAATTCAAGATGAAGTTCGGCGGAGACAGCGTGAACTACTCGATAACATACAGCAAGTCCACGGGCTACAAGGAATACATCACCTGCCCGTATCCGGACTGCGGCTACTACGGCAATTTCAGCGAGTTTCTCTTTAATATCCCCACCACCGAGCAGTACAAGAAGGTCGTTGCGGCTAACGGCAACGTGGATTATTACAGCCTCGGAAGCTACTTCTATCCGCATAAGGACAAGAGCTGGTGGTATCCGATAGAGAACAAGGACGACCCCCTGCACCCCTACATAATCGACGGTAAGGGCGTCCCCAACGACAAGACAAATCAGGAGCTTCTCGACAAGTTCTACTGCCCCAGCTGCAAGAGACTTCTTGCGGAGAAGTCGAAGGTCGACACCGCCGGCGGTGAGTACGCGGCAAGGGATTTCAAATGCTATACCTGCTTCAATACGGGAAGCCCCTACGATGACGCATACTTCAAGTACAACCGCGCCACCTGCAGCTTCTACTGCGCCAAGTGCGGAAGCGCTAACGTAATGGAGGAATTTGCTCACGATGAGCTCGGTGCGGGTTCCGAGTATTCCGTAAACGGTATCTACTCCAACGCTATCAGATACGGTTCGGTGGAGAAGCCCGACGCCACCAAGTGCAGAACGCTGGTGCAGCTCTTCAAGGAGGACGGCACAGAGACCACGGGCGGTGTCAAGACCATTACGATCACAAAGCCCGCGTTGAGCTCAGGCGATTATGTCTACGATTTCTATATAGATATCGTGGACTGCGGAACATTCAAAATGAAGCTCCCGCCCGGATATAAGATCCCGGTCAGCGATTATGATGATGTACTCGTCAACAAGAAGTTCGACAATACCACTTCCGCTACCGTGGACTCCGATAATACCCTTATCATCACCCGCTGCAAGGGCGGCGGCTCTCAGCACATAAGGTTCAGCCTTGTGAACGCTGTAAACGGAAGCCCGTTTGATTACGACTATCAGGCTGAGGGCGGTCTGTTCGGCTACTGGTTCAGAATAAACGATACCCAGGAGGGTACCGGACTGAACACCTTCACGGTACCGCGCAAGCTGTTCATACCCGAAGAAGCAAGCAACTAAGGAGGTGCGGAAATGAAATATTTAACGCGCCTGTTCCACAAAAAGGGCTTCACGCTTACAGAGCTTATCATCGTTATCGCGATAATCGGCTTGCTGATGCTGAGTCTGGTCACCTTCTCCGCACCTGTACGCCTTATGGTGACGGGTACCGACGCGAGAGCCGAGACGCTTTCGATCGCCAACACCATAGGCAACTACCTCGAGCATACCCTCGCTTACGCCGATGATGTAAGAGTATACGCGGGTGTGGATATCTCGAACGGAAGTGCTGCTCTCGCGGCTATCAATGATGTGTACGATAAGATGCAGGACGCCCACGACGGCAGCAATGACCGCACGGGAATGATAGTATTCCACTACGTTCTGGATCAGAACGATCCGCTCAGAAGCGGACACAGAGTGTATGAGCTCTCAGCCTCGGATACCGACGGCAAACAGCTTGTCGTCAATAAGGTCACGGAGTCAACGACCGGTACTGAGTATCAGGTCATAGACGACAAGAAGCTCCTGTATTTCCCGGATTTCTACGGAAAATACTGCTTCTTCCTTGAGGCGGACAACGATCAGGCGGTCAACAAGACCCTTCATTACAACAACATCAAGCGGAAGAGCTTCATGAAGTTCAACATCAAGGCATATTACTTTGACGGAAGTCTCACAAAAGCCGATAACAGCGCAATTTACCTTGACGAGATCACTGCCAAGAGCCACTATGAGTATCAGGGCGATCCCCATGTCGAGGACGGAGTGAACGGCTTGAAGGCACAGTTCGAGACGGACAATGTGACTATCAAGAAGATCGAGAACACACCCGGACTCAAGGCGGCATGCACCGGCACCGAGAATGTATTCTTCGGTCTCGAGAACTTCAAATTGTGCGATCCGCCCGAAAAAGTCGATCAGCCCCCCTTCTACAACCTCGGCTATACCAATCCGACCACAGCCGTAACGAGCTACGGTACGGACGTTGTAATTCTCTACAATATCCACACCTATACTCACGACTTCTCGTCATAATCCCCACAGAATTACCCACAACTGCCCTCCGGCATTCCGCCGGAGGGCGGCAGTGAGGAGGGCGCAGCCGCTTACGCTCTGCGCTTTGCTCAATGCCGGATACGAAAAAAATTCCCGGGCGGCTTTTCGCACCGTCCGGGAAAGAATGATTTTATATACCGTATGCTCACAGCAGATCGACGTACCACGAAACGATTTCGTTCCCGAAAAGGTATGCCGTGAATATGCCGACGGAGAGGTACGGTCCGAACACCACCTGACGCTTGCAGGTCACCTTCGTCACCTTGTCGGAGGTAAGGACTATCGAGATGCCGAATTTCGATACATCGGAAAGCTCCGCGCTTAACATCTCGTTGAGCTTCGCGATATCGGGAGTGCCGTTCCAGCACTTGGGGTCGATGCACGCGTCCTCGATATCGGATTTACCCTTGAATATACTGCCGTAAAGGGCTTCGGTCTTGTCGGCGAGAACATACACGTCATTTTCCTTCTGCTGCTCGTACCACTGCTCGGCGATCTCGAGGGACTTTTCCTTTGCCAGCTTCTTGGTACCCTTCGGAACGGTCAGCAGCTCGATGGAGCCGCCTATCGCGCCGAGGATAATGCCGACAGCCGCCGCGGGTATGATGCTCTTCCACCCGAGAAGCAGTCCCGCCGCCGCCATGAGCTGCACGTCCCCGCCGCCCATGGCTCCGAACATCGCGAGCAGAGCGAACGGAACGGATATCGCGACAGCGCCGATAAGGTGGTCGTACCACGGCATATCCCCGGTGATGACGGACATCACGGTCGCGATAACGCCAAGACCGGCGATAACGATGCTGCACCCGTAGGGGATCTCCATACGGTCGATGTCGATGCCGCTGGCGGCGACGAGCGCGCCTATCAGCACGAACGCCATCACAAGGCTTATCGAAAGCCCGAGGACCATGACGGAGAGGGTATATGTGAGCGCGGTGATGAGCTCGACTATCCAGTAGCGGGGCGAGATGCGGGACTTACAGTAGCGGCACTTTCCGCCGAGGAATATGTAGCTGAATATCGGTACGAGGTCAAGAGCGTTCAACTGATGTCCGCAGCTCATGCAGTGACTGCGGTTGTGGGTGCCGGAGATCGGCTCATGCCGCGGTATGCGGATTATCACAACATTCAGGAAGCTGCCAATGACGGCGCCGAGGATAAAGGTCATCACAATGAATATCACAGTGTAGACCGCAGGAAAACGTTCATCAAAAATACTTAGCATAATGAACTCCTTTGCTGTTTTTATTAAGTACATTTTAGCACAAAATTCTCTCAATATCAACAGTTTTGTATCATAAATCAAAAAAATTATCTGTGGGTGTCGAAAAAATACGCCCGAAAAAATAAATTTCCCCGTCGGTCGGAACGCGTTCGGGAAGGATAACGCGCGCGGCGGGATCGGAGGTCACCAAATGAAAAATGTTCCCATAGGTCAGATCCTGCTTGAGAGCGGCTACATCAACAAGCAGCAGCTCGAGGACGCTCTCGTCAAGCAGAAGGAGACCGGCAAAAAGCTCGGTGATATGCTGCTCGATCTGGGGTATGTATCCGAGACGCAGCTCGCGCACGCGCTTTCACAGAGACTGAAGGTACCGTTCATCGACCTAACCACCACCAAGATCGAGACCGAGGCTGTCAAGAAGATACCGGAGGCTGTCGCGAAGAAGAACTGCGTTATCGCGTACAAGATCAATAACGGCAGATTGTACGTCGCGACGAACGACCCCGTAAACTTCTACATCTTCGAAGAGCTCAAGATCCAGACGGGTATGGAAATAAATGCCCAGCTCGCAACGAAATCGTCCATTAACGAGGCTATCGGCAGAGTTTACTCCGCCGCCACCGTTACGAATGTTATGGGCGATATCGAAAAGGAATACGACGCGAACGCCGCCCTCATGGATCAGGCGAACGAAGTATCCGAGGAGCGTATAGATAACGCGCCTGTTGTTAAGCTGGTAAATACTATCATAGAGACCGCGTACCGTGACAGGGCTTCCGATATCCACATCGAGCCCTTCAAGGACAGAACGCGTATCCGCTACCGTATCGACGGCGAGTGCGTCGAGAAGATGGCAGTCAAGCCCGCGGTACACAACTCACTCATCACCCGTATCAAGATTTTGGGCGGTATGAACATCGCCGAGAAGAGAATACCGCTCGACGGACGTTCGAGTGCCACTATCGACGGCGTTGTACAGGACCTTCGTATTTCGACCATTCCTACCGTTTACGGCGAGAAGTGCGTTATCCGACTTCTCGCGACAGGTGACGAGAAGGCAAGAAAGATCACCGACCTCGGTATGACGGACTACAACTACGAGATGTTCAAGCAGATAATCCGTTGTCCTAACGGCGTTATGCTCGTTACGGGACCTACAGGCTCGGGTAAGTCCACGACTCTGTACGCTACCCTCGGTGAGCTCTCAAAGCCGAACGTAAACATCGTTACAGCCGAGGACCCTGTCGAAAAGAAGATCGACGGCGTAAACCAGTGCCAGATGAATGAAAAGGCGGGCATGACCTTCGCGGCAGCTCTTCGTTCCATACTCCGTCAGGACCCCGACATAGTCATGGTCGGTGAGATCCGTGACGGTGAGACGGCGGATATCGCTATCCGTGCCGCGATCACGGGACACTTGGTGCTCTCCACACTGCATACCAACGACGCTGCATCGACTATCCTGCGTCTTGTGGATATGGGCGTTGCGCCCTACATGGTGGCAACCTCCCTTATCGGCGTTATCGCACAGCGACTTGTCAAGCTCCTCTGCCCCGACTGCAGAGAGAAGATACTGCTCACCGACCCCGCCGACCTGAAGCTCGTCGGCAAGAGCGAACCGGTAGAGATATACCAGCACCACATCGGCGGCTGCCGCACCTGCCATAACACAGGCTTCAGAGGCAGAACCGCTATCCACGAGATCATCGTGTCCAACAACAGCATCAAGGAGCTTATCGCGGCTAACGCCACAGCCGAGCAGATCGGCGTCAAGGCGCGCGAGAACGGCACAAGGCTCCTTCGTGACAACGTTACCGACATGGTGCTCGACGGCAAGACCACAATGGATGAGCTTGTAAAGGCGACATATTCCGTATAATAATAAGGATAGGAGAAATAAAATGAGCAGCAACAACACTATCGACATTAACCAGATCCTTGACGAAGTAAGAGCAATGGGCGCGTCCGACCTTCATTTCACCGCGGGTCTTCCCCCTATCGTACGACTCCACGGCAATATCAAAAAGGTTTCCGGCTACCCGGACTGCACCGAGCCGATAATCGTAAACGTCATCAACCAGATCACCTCCATAAAGCACAAGCAGACTATCCAGAAGGGTCTCGACGCGGACTTCTCGTATGTGTCAAACTCCGGTCACAGACACCGTGTCAACGTGTACAGACAGCGCGGCTACCACGCTGTGGCAATGCGTCTCCTGCGCAACGATATCCCGACGCTCAAGGATCTTTACCTGCCCGATATACTCGGTGAATTCGCCCTCAAGCCCCGCGGACTTGTCCTTGTAACAGGTCCTACCGGTTCGGGTAAGTCCACCACCCTCGCGGCTATGATCGACCATATCAACCGCGAAAAGAACTGCCATATCATCACTATCGAGGACCCGATAGAGTACCTCCACAACCACAAGCAGTCCATGCTCAACCAGCGTGAGATCGGCGTCGATGTCGACAGCTTCGCAGGCGCGCTCCGTGCAGCCCTCCGTGAGGACCCTGACGTTATCCTCGTCGGAGAGATGCGTGACTTTGAAACTATCAACGCAGCCGTAACAGCCGCGGAAACCGGACATCTCGTTCTCTCCACCCTGCATACCACCGGCGCCGCGGATACCCTTGACCGTATCATCGACGTTTACCCGCCTCACTCACAGGGTCAGATACGCTCCCAGCTCGCGAACTCCATGGTCGGCGTCGTATCGCAGACCCTCTGCGCTACCACAGACGGCAAGGGACGTGTGGCAGCCCTCGAGATAATGGCAGCCACCGACCCGATCAGAGCCATGATCCGTGAGGGTAAGATCTTCCAGATCCCCAGCTCTATCGCAACCGGACGTAAGGACGGAATGTTCTCACTCGACCAGGACCTTGCTCGTCTCGTCCGCAACGGTCGTATCTCCAATGAGCTCGCACTCTCCCGCTGCCAGGATCCCGCTGAGTATAAGCGCTTCCTTCAGATGTAACGCGGGGAAAGAGGAAGAGTGTGAGGAAGGAAGCCCCTTTCCGCGAGGAAAGGCGCTCCCTCCCTCCCCCTCTCCCTCTCTCCCC
>CAJOMV010000055.1 GCA_905235805.1 uncultured Ruminiclostridium sp. | reverse complement strand
TTATGCAGAAAAACAATTGACAATTTTCATAAATGATATTATAATAATTTATGAACTTTACCGTCATATTTCACACACAAAAATTACACCTTGGGAGGTATACCGGCTATGATATATAAAAATCCCGTCATAAAGGGGTTCTACCCCGACCCGTCGGTCTGTGAGGCGGGAGGGAGATACTACCTCGCGGCAAGCTCGTTCCAGTATTTCCCCGGTGTGCCGCTGTTCGAGAGCGAGGATCTCGTCAACTGGACCCCGATAGGCTTTGCCCTCACCCGCCCCGAACAGGTCATGCTCGACAAGGTGAACAGCTCCGGCGGTGTTTTCGCGCCCACTCTGCGCTTCAACAACGGCAGATTTTATATGGTCACAACGAACGACACCACTCATCAGAATTTCTATGTGTGGACAGATGATATCTATGGCGAATGGTCAGATCCCGTATATGTAGATCAGGGCGGTATAGACCCTTCCCTGCTGTTCGATGACGGGAGAGTGTACTTCATCAGCAACGGCTCTGACGATTTCGGGGAAAGCGGGGTCGTTCAGTGCGAGATAGATATATGTACAGGAAGAAAGCTCACCCCCGGCAGATGTATCTGGAAGGGCTCCGGGGGCAGGTTTCTCGAAAGCCCCCACATGTACAGGATAAACGGCTGCTACTACCTCATGGCTGCCGAGGGCGGCACAGAGTACGGACACATGATAACCTGCGCGAGAGCCGACAGCCCGTGGAGCACGTTTGAGAGCTGCCCCGACAATCCCGTGCTCACTAACCGCAACAAGGCTCCGTATATCATTCAGGGTATCGGTCACGGCGACCTGATACAGGATAAGAACGGGGATTGGCATATCCTGTGCCTCGGGTTCAGACAAATGCACGAATGGATGCCGTTTCATCACCTCGGGAGAGAGACCTTCCTTATCCCCGTCCAATTCGGAAAGGACGGCTGGTTCACCGCCGGGAACGACGGCACCTGCGATGAGGAATACGAAATAAACGGAAGCTTTACTCAGAATGAAAAACGTTCATATACCTTCGAAAATATGCTCTGGAATGTTGACTGGCAGTACCTGCGCAAGCCCCACCCCGAGAACTACAGCTTCAACAAGGACAGCATAACCCTCAAAGGCACCGATATCACCCTGAACGATACCGATTCCCCGACTTTTATCTGCACACATCAGAAGGACTTTCGCTTTGAGCTTAAAGCAAAGATAGCCGCCCGCAGTGTCGGAGAACCCACAGGCGACCCCGATGAGACTGAACCCGAAGCGGGTATTACCCTGTACCATGACGAAAACGAACATTACGATATCTGCATAAAACACGATGTCGTCGGGTACTATGCGGCGCTGATGCTTAATATAGGCGGAATAAAACATGAACAGTCTGCAATACGGCTGCCGCTCCGCAATTCCATTGATATTGCTATAAAAGCCGATAATTTCGGATATACTTTCATTGCCGACGGTCATGAATTCGGTCACGGCTCGTCAAAATACCTCTCCTCCGAGGTCTGCGGAGGCTTTACCGGCACGGTCATCGGACTTTACGCTGTGGGAGGCATTACCGCCACCTTCAGCGATCTCGAAATAAACTATCAGTAACGATCTTATACAGACAGGAGGAAACGCAAAATGCTCAATTTCACCAAAACAGCCCCCATGGGCTGGAACAGCTGGGACTGCTGGGGAGCCGCTGTCTCGGAGTACACCGTCAAGAAGAACGCCGAGTTCATCGCGAAGAACCTGAAGCAGTACGGCTGGGAGTATGTCGTGGTCGATATACAGTGGTATGAGCCCACTGCGGAAAACCACGAATACCACCCCTTTTCAGAGCTCGCAATGGACGGACATTCGAGGCTCATTCCCGCCGAGAACAGGTTCCCGTCGTCGGAGGGCGGTCTCGGCTTCGCGCCGCTTGCCGACTATATCCACTCCCTCGGACTGAAATTCGGCATACATATCATGCGCGGTATCCCGAGACAGGCTGTGCACCGCAACACCACTCTGCTCAACAGCGACAAGACTGCCCGCATGATCGCAAAGACCGACAGCATCTGTCAGTGGAACACCGATATGTACGGCGTTGACCCCGACAAGGAGGGGGCTAAGGAATACTACGACAGCATTTTCAGGCTCTATAACGAATGGGGAGTTGATTTCGTCAAGTGCGACGACATCGCGAGAGAATTCCCGCACGCGGAAAAGGAGCTCATCATGCTCAGCAAGGCGCTCGACGACTGCGACAGGGATATGGTGCTGAGCCTCTCACCCGGACCCGCTCCCCTCGAGAAGGCAGAGCTGTTCAAGCAGATATCCAATATGTGGCGTATCACAGATGATTTCTGGGATAAGTGGGAGCTGCTGTACAATATGTTCGAGCGCTGTGAAAAATGGTGTACCCATACCGGCGCCGGTCACTGGCCGGACGCTGATATGCTGCCGATAGGCGCGATCAGACAGGACTACGGCTTCGACAACAAGACGGAATTCACCGAAGAAGAACAGAAGACCATGCTCACCCTGTGGTGTATTTTCCGCTCTCCCCTGTTCATCGGCGGTGACCTGACAAAGTGCGACGACTTCACACTCAAGCTGCTCACGAACTCCAAGATACTCGCTATGCACCGCAACGCCCGCAACTCTCACCAGGTATGGAGAAGAGAGATCGGCGGAGTCGAGCATATACTCTGGAAAGCCGACAGCATTGACGGAGGCATTTACGCTGCGATATTCAATGTCGGAGAGGCTGACAGCAAGATCGAGATAAGCCTGCGCGACCTTGAGATACATGACGGTCAGTCCTGCACAGAGCTGTGGAGCGGCAACAAGGCTCCCGTGAACGGAAAGATTAGCGTTCGTCTTGCGCCTCACGGCGCCAAGGTCTTCAAGCTCGTGAATAATAACTGACCCGGAAAGGCATTATAATGAAAAAACGATCATTTATCAAGCTGTTCGCGCTTGCTCTTGCCGCGGTGATCTCGCTCTGCTCCTGCTCAGTGATCGCGGATTCCGCGCAGCAGATAGCGGACGCGGCGTTAAGCTCCGCGGGCGCGGAGATCTCAGTCGCCCTCTCGGAGGGGATAGCTGAGCTCTCGGAGGGAATGAATGAGCTGTCGGAAGGACTCAGCGAGGTCACAAGCGCGCTGAAGGAAGTTACCGGAGATCTGAAAAGTGCCGAAGAGGAGATAAAGGAGCAACTCGGAAGCGCCGCGGATAACATCGGCGAAGAAGTAGGCTCGGCAATATCGGGAGCGGTCTCGGATATCGTGTCGGGGATACCGGAGACTACCACAGCGGCAGATACGGATATCTCGGAGGATACCACCTCCGAGCCCGATACCGCAGATGAGGAAGAAGCGGTATGGTACACCTTCCGCAACAAGACGCGATATGACGAGCATTATGAAAAGCACGGAGCGGAATTCGGCAATATCACAAAAAAAGAATACCTGCAGAAGGCAAACGATCTGATAAACTCCAAGTCCGACAGAGTGCTCCACAAGTACTCCGATGACGGAGACTATATGTACTTCGATCAGGACACCGGATATTTCCTTGTGCTCTCGGCGGACGGCTACATCAGGACATTCTTTATCCCCACAGCGGGAATAAAATACTGGGAAAGACAGTGACGGAGGTCGTGTATGAAGATCAGATGTGCTTGCTGCGGTGAGCTTGCCGTGGAAGAAGAATATGATATCTGCCCCGTATGCGGCTGGGAAAAGGACGATGTGCAGGAGAGATTCATCGGGTTCCGGGGCGGCGCGAATAAGCTTTGTCTCGCGGAGGCGAGAGAAAACTACCGCCTGAACGGATATTCGGATAATACACTGCCGCGAAAAAAGAAATAAATACGGAAGTAAGAGAAGTACCCCCGGACTTTCAGCAGTCCGGGGGTACTTTCGTATTATCCCTGCATTGATCTCCATTCGTTAGTCACAAAGAAGTGATCGACCGCGTCGAGGATATCCTGCTTCATCATCGTTTTCAGCAGATAACCCTGCGGCTTCAGGCGCATTACGCGCTCGACGCTCTCCTTGTCCGCCTTTCCGGTCAGGAATATCACCGGTATACCCGCAGAGGCGGGCTCGCTTCTTATCATCTCCAGCACCTGCGGACCGGGAGTAATGGGCATATCATAGTCCAGCAGTATAAGGTCGGGAGTGTTCGTCGCTATGAAGGTTATCGCCTGCATTCCCGAATTCACTATCGTAACACGGTAGTAGGGAGCGAGCCATGACTGCATCATTTTCAGGAATGAGCCGTCGTCATCGACCATAAGTATATGCTTAGCTTTGTCCGATACCGCGAAGCTCCCCGCCGTTGAAGCCGCCTCCAGCTCCTCCGCAAGCTTTCTCATATCGAACGGGCGGAGGAATTTCCGGGTGACGAGCGAATCCGGTATCACCTTCTCCACAGCCTCGAGCTCCTTTTCATAGCCGATAACGCAGAGTATCTTGTTTTTCGCCGTGCAGATATCCTTGAGATATGTCAGCATTGCCGCGGCTTCATGGATAAATTCACCCGAATAAAGCAGTATCACGTCCGCTTCATTAACATTGTCCTTGATGTCCTCCACCGTAGGTGTGGCTTTCGTTATGCTGAAGCCCGATATCTTTTTCAGATTGTTTGCGAGGGCTTCTATCATAAATCCGCCGCCGTCGCTTATCAGCAGCACATTCTTTTCCATTTTTCCGTTCCTCCGTCTCTTATCCTTATTCCGCAAGTACGTTCTTTATCATATCCCAGTCCGGCTTCGAGACCGCCTTTTTCAGCGTCTCATAACGTTCGCGCTCTTCCTCCGGCACTCTGTACTCCGAAAGGGAGTCCATAATGAAGGTTACGCTGTCGTAATCGAACATCTCCGAGAGCTCCCGTATCGCCGCGTATGCTTCCCGAAGCTTTTCCTCCGGCATTTCCGGCAGGTCGTCCGCCTGCTCCTGCTTTACGAGCGGCGCAAGAGCGCTGCCAAGACTGCGGTAATCCGCTATCAGCGCGTCGGTCTCCGCTTCGAGGAGCTTTATGTCTCCCGAGTCGCCCGCTTTTTCAAGGCGTTCCGCACGTCCTCCGAGCTCCGAGGCTCCTATCACGCGCGAGGTGCTCTTCAGGGCGTGGACCTTTACCGTAAAGCCCGGTATATCGCGCTCACGCCACAGTCGTTCAAGCTCGTCCGCGTTGTCGGCAGCGCATTCCGCGTACACTGACAGGGTTTCGAGATACGCGTCCGTATCCCCGCAGTGCTTTACTCCCTCCGCGGTATCTATCTCTCCGACAGCAGTGAGCCACTCGGGGAGCTGTGGAACAGCCTCAGGCTGCCCCTCACCATCACCGGCGCTCTGTATCTTCTCCGGCGGGAGGTATTTCAGCAGCACAGCCTCTAAGTTGTCGGGATTTATTGGCTTCGTAAGATAATCGTCAAAGCCCGCAGCTATATACGTTTCCCTCGCTCCGGAGACAGCGTTCGCCGTCAGGCAGACCGCCGGGGTCTTCAGGTTCGGGTCACCGGTGCGCGAATGGAGCTCTTTGAGCGTCTCTATGCCGTCCTTACCGGGCATTCTGAAATCGAGGAAAATGACATCGTACTTCTTCTCCGCCGTCAGTCTGAGGCACTCGTCGCCGCTCTCCGCGGTGTCTATTTTCAGCTTCGTCTTTTTCAGCAGACTGCGGAATACCGTCAGGTTCATCTTCGTGTCGTCCACAACAAGTATCTCGCCGTCGGGAGCTGTGAATTTTTCCTTGTACTGCTTTCTTCCCGCAAGTGTGTTGCGGTAGGACTCCTCATAGTCGCCTATCGGTGTGAGATCGGTGACAGACTGCTCCACCGTGAAGGAGAATACCGAGCCCCTGCCGTACTCACTCTGCACCTCGAGCTTGCTGCCCATCATGGACAGAAGCCGGCGGGTGATGTTCATTCCGAGCCCCGTACCCTCTATGGTGCGGTTGCGCTCTTCCTCAATACGCTCAAAAGCGGTGAACAGCTTGTCCATGTCCTCCGGCTTTATCCCGATGCCGGTATCGGCTATCGTGAACCGCAGTCCTATCACATTCTCCCTGTCGGTCTTTTCATAGCCGACATCTATGGTGACGGAGCCTTTTTCTGTGTACTTCACCGCGTTGGTCAGTATATTCGTCGCGACCTGCTTTATCCTTATCTCGTCGCCGTGAAGATAATCGGGTATCTCACGGTCGACCTTCACGATAAGCTCCAGCCCCTTCGCGTCGGCACGGGTCTGTATCATCGTGACAAGGTCGTTGAGCATTGAGGCGAGATCATAATCCACGGGGATTATATCCATTTTCCCCGCTTCTATCTTCGAGAAATCAAGTATGTCATTCACAAGCCCGAGGAGGGTGCTGCCCGCGTTGCGGATATTTTCAGCGTACTCTATCACGTTCTCCTCGCTGCTCTCGCGCAGTATCATCTCATTCATTCCGAGCACTGCGTTTATCGGAGTGCGTATCTCGTGGGACATATTCGACAGGAACTCGGACTTTGCCTCGCTTCTCGCCTCCGCGACCTCAAGCTCGGCGTGCTCCTTCTTTACCGCCTCGATGTAGTCCGACATATCCGATATCATGCGCTGCATGGACTGCCGGAGCTCGCCTATCTCATTATACTTTCCGGTGAGCCGGAAGCTCCCGAAGCGCTCCGCTATCCGCTGCCGTTCCTCATCATCGGCGGAGAAGTAGCTGTTCATCTCATCGGAGAGCGTCTTTATGGGCAGGACTACCCTGCGCACCATAAGGTCGTTGAAGAACATTCCTATCGGTATAGCTATGCTTATCACATACAGTCCGAGCTGGAGGCTCATTATCAGCATATAGCGGGTATCCGGCGCGAGGTGCTCCGAAAGCTGCTCGAGCTGATCCTCCGTTATGTCCGTGAGAAATTCAAATTCCTCGGCATCGCTCTCTTCCGTGCTCTCCGTGTCAGCCGCAGTATCTTCCGATGTATCTGCCGTGCTGTCATCACGGTAGCGCATCATATACCGCTGATTATCCGTCAGCGCGCTTATCTGCGCGTTCGATATCACGATAGCGAACACGCCGAGCAATACCGCTTCCGCCATGGTCATCACAGTGACCTGCTTCATCAGTACGGAGTGCTTGCTGTTGATATATTCGGCAGACTGCTCGTATTCCTCGGTGTACAGGTAGGCTATACCGACCTTCTGCTTTATATTGTCGGGTACGAATCTGAAAAACACGAAAAGCACTGCCACGGCGACAAATGACTCCGGCATCGCGCTGATGCACAGCATCGGGAGCGACATATTGCTGTAAAAGGTCTGTCCGCTGTTCATCTGGGCAAACATGATGTACCATGAGCCGCCGAGAAGTATCACAAAATCAAGGAATACTATCAGCGTTTTCCAGAGCTTCTTGTACCAGCGCTTTTCGGCAAATACACCCGATATCAGCGCTATCAGCAGGTAGGTCAGTATTGAGAATAGACTGTTTATCTGCCCGCCGCCCTGTATCAGCTGCGCGACCACGGTGCCAAGGAAAATCAGGCTTCCGTAGCGGTAACCGCACAGTCCCGCCGCAATTATCACGAAGAAATCCGTCGTGGAATACGTTATGCCGCTTACCGTAAGGCGCATGAACATATTCGATATCTCGGTGCCCGACCGCAGCCATATCACCACTGCCGCCGAAATTATAATTATAAACGCGCTCGTCAGGTGGCGCGTTACATTATCCTTTCTTGCCATTGCTTATACCCGCTTATCCGTTCGCGATTATCCTGTTCTTGCCGCTGTTCTTTCCTATGTAGAGGCGCTTATCCGCGAGAGATATCAGCTTTTCGATATTCTCCGCGTCACGGTATCCGCAAAGCCCGAAGGTCATCGTGACACATATCGTTACCGTCTCCGAGCTGACCTTAGCGGCGCGGATATCGTCAAGTATCCTCCCGATGACCGTGAGCCCCTTCTCGGTGCTGCCCTTGACAAGTATCAGTATCTCCTCACCGCCCCAGCGGCATACAACACCCTCTTCGCCGACATCGCTCTTTATTATGGCGGAGACTGCTTTCAGGACCTCGTCGCCGGCGTTGTGTCCGTAGGTGTCATTGACGTGCTTGAAATCGTCTATGTCACCGAGAATGACACTGTAAGGCTCGTCCTTCCCGATATACTCCTTGAACGTCTCGCGGATATGGTTGCGGTTGCGGAGCCCTGTGAGCTGATCGAAATTTGCGAGATAATCAAGCGCGTCGTTCTGCTCGCGGAGCTTGTTCAGGTCGCCGTTTATCTTTCCTGTGAAAAGCATTGAGAACGATATAAGAAGAAATACAGTCATTAACATGTTCACCTGAGCTATGATATGCGAAAACTCGGTGAGCATATCGTGGTACCGCGGAGTGCGGTGCGCACTGCCGAACAGGGACATCATGACACTGAGACCGTTCAGCGCGGCAAGTACCGATGAAAAGGTGATAGGATGAGTGAACTCGGGGTCAAGGTAGGTGATGAAGTAGGTTATCGGGATCACGGCGAGGGTATAAAGGCTGAACTGATACTGATAACCGAGCAGGTCGGCACACCAGATACCGTGCATCATTATCTCGAAGTTCAGCAGGAGCATCCAGACTATCGTCCCTTTGTTGTTGCGGACGAACAGCGTTCCCGAGGCATACAGCGCCGTGCTGAATATATTGAATACCATCAGCTCGGGAACTCCTACTATCCCGAACAGAATGGCATAGAACGCGTGTACGACAAAACATGCCCCGTATATGAGGCGGTAACGGCGGAAATTCCCGTCGTCAGCCAGCAGTTTTCCGAATATCCTGAAATGCATATATTATCTCCCATCGGTCAAGGTGAATGTATTGACGATTGAAGGTCGCGGAAAAATACAAAATCACATCATTAATTATACAACAAAATACGGCACAAATCAATAGAAATCACGAAAAATTCGTCTTAATTTTTACACAATTTAACAATAAATTCACTATTTTGTCCGCAGCGCGGCGGAAAAAACGCGGAAATACTTTACAAATCGGGGAAAATGTAGTATAATATTAAAGAATATGCTTTTATGATAAAGGAGAATCATTATGCTGCAATACGAGGAATTGATACAGGAATTTGAAGGCCTGAAGCCGCAGCTTGCCGACCTCAAAGCCGCGATAGATCCCGACGGCCTCCGCAAAGAGATCGCCAAGCTCGAAGAAGAAACGGCAAGACCGGATTTCTGGAACGATCAGGAGAATTCACAGAAGGTCTCCCGCAAGCTCGGCGCGCTGAAAGCCAAGCTCGCGCAGTTCGACAAGCTGTGCGAGAATTTCGATGACGTTATCACAATGGCAGAGCTTGCGAACGATGAAGAGGACGAGTCCATGCTCGGAGAGATAAAGGAGCTCGCGAACAGCACAAAAACGCAGCTCGAGGAGCAGAAGCTCATTACCCTGCTCTCGGGAGAATACGACTCGAAGAACGCTATACTAACCTTCCACGCGGGCGCGGGCGGCACCGAGGCACAGGACTGGGTGGAGATGCTGTACAGAATGTACAACCGCTGGGCAGAGCGCCACAATTTCAAGGTGTCGCTGCTCGATTACCTCGAGGGCGAAGAAGCGGGCATCAAGAGCGCTTCCATTCTTATCGAGGGACTGAACGCATACGGCTTCCTGAAGTCCGAGAACGGCGTACACAGACTTGTGCGCGTGTCTCCCTTTGACGCGTCCGGCAGACGGCATACCAGCTTCGCAAGCCTTGAGGTAATGCCTGAGATCGACGAGGATACCTCCGTCGAGATACGTCCGGAGGATCTCGAAATGGAGGTGTACCGCTCCAGCGGCGCCGGCGGTCAGAAGGTTAACAAGACAAGCTCCGCGGTGCGCCTTATCCATAAGCCTACCGGTATCGTCTGCGCCTGCCAGACCCAGAGAAGTCAGGTTCAGAACCGTGAGTACGCTATGAGAATGCTCATCTCCAAGCTCGTTGAGATAAAGGAAAGAGAGCACCTCGAAAAGATATCCGATATCAAGGGCGAGCAGCTCCAGATAGCGTGGGGCGCGCAGATACGCTCATACGTCTTTATGCCCTATACCCTCGCAAAGGATCACAGAACAGGCTACGAAATGGGCAATATCCAGGCTGTCATGGACGGTGATATCGACGGCTTCATAAACGCTTACCTCAAGAACAAGGCACTCGAAAAGAATGAATAAGAACGATATCGTTCCGCTGCGGATAGACAGCCTTACCAACGAGGGCAGCGGCGTCGGAAGATATGACGGTATGGTCGTGTTCGTTCCGTTCACCGCAGTCTGCGATGAGCTCGATGTGAGGATAGTGAAGTGCGGAAAAAGCTACTGCTACGGCAGGATCGAAAGCATACGCACTCCCTCCCCCGACCGCGCCGAGCCCGACTGTCCCGCCTTCGGAAAATGCGGCGGGTGTGTGTTCAGGCATATCTCATATGAGGCGGAGCTTTCCGCAAAGTCCGATATGATACGGGACGCTTTTACCCGCATAGGAGGACTTGGACCCGAGTTTCTTCCCATTATCCCGAACGATACGCTCATCGGCTACCGCAACAAGGCACAATATCCCGTCGGGCGGGACAAGGACGGGAATATAGTCTGCGGCTTCTACGCGCAGAGAAGTCACCGGATAATACCCTGCGACGAATGCAGACTCGAGCAGCCTGTGTTCGGTGGGATAAAGAATGCCGCCCTTGAACTGATAAAAGAGTACAGGCTCTCCCCCTACAATGAGGAGGAGCACAGCGGCGTTGTACGGCATATCTGCATACGCAGAGGGTATCGGTCGGGTGAGATAAATGTCGTGCTCGTGGTACGCAGGAATGTTCCCGAGCTGCGGAAGATAGGCGCGGAGCTTATGAGACGGTTCCCCGATATCAGAGGCGTGACCGCGAACATAAACAAGGAAAAGACAAACGTAATTTACGGTGACGAGGAAATAACCCTCTGCGGCACTAATGACATAACCGACACTATGCTCGGGAAGAAATTCATCATCTCTCCCCGCTCCTTCTACCAAGTAAATACCCCCATGGCTGAAAGGCTCTACACAGAAGCCGCAAAGCTCGCAGAGCCCGACGGGAAAACGCTCATCGACCTGTACTGCGGTATCGGAACAGTCGGACTGACTATGGCGGACAGAGTGAAGAAGCTCATCGGCGTGGAGATAGTTCCCAGCGCCGTGGAAAACGCGAGAGCAAACGCAGCACTGAACGGCTTCAAAAACGCTGAATTTCACCTCGGGGACGCGGGCTCGGTCACTTCCCTGCTCCGCGAAAACAACGTAAAAGCCGATGTCGTGATTCTCGACCCGGCACGAAGGGGCTGCGATACAAAGACCCTCAACAATATCGTTTCGTTCGCGCCCGAACGGATAGTCATGATATCCTGCGACCCGGCTACTGCCGCGAGAGACTGCGCGTACCTCGGAAAACACGGGTACAGGACTGTCAGCGTGCAGGGCGTTGACCTGTTTTCACGGACTTATCATGTTGAGGCGGTTGTGCTTTTAGATCGAATATAGAAAGGGCGGAAAATGGATTTAACTAAAAAAATTGAACCTGTACAAAAATGGAACAATGAGCCCATTTGTTTTGATCCTGACTCTTCGCCCGAAGCGTGGGATTTTTGCCGAGCTGTTTATAAGGGTATTTCCCCCTTTGATGAATATGAGCTTGATGACCTTGTTTTCTATACTACGGTAAAAGATGATATATCTCTTTATTGCTCCCACCCTTTACCCGATCACCCGAACAGATTGTTTGCTCTGAAAAAAGGAACGGAGAAAGACGTAAAAAACGGTATTCGGTATTTTAAAGCCAGCGAGAGACTTTCGGGTGATACGGTTTTCAATTTCAAAAGTAATATTTACGATGAACTGCTAAAAAATGATGAAGAGGCAATGTCGCAACTGGAAAATTGCCGAAAAACGCATCACACGCTTGTAAACTTTTCACTTATGCAGTCAATGGGCGAGCTCCAGCAATTCAAAAAGAATGGACTGTGGCTGAAAAACGAGAACAAATACGAAGGGCTTGACCGATTTGATTCATTTTTGTATTTAATGAATAAGTATTATATTTATAATAATAATTCTTCACTGGGACGTTATATAAGTTATAAGAAAGAAAATGGAAAAGCGCTCAGCGATTATCTGAATAAATTTAAGGATATATATGATTATTGCGGTAAAACATATTTTATTGACGAGGAACTTGTAAACGAACTCATAGAAAACGGCGGAAACACTATGAATGATGATGTTGCAGAAAAGTATATAGGACTGGCAGAGAAATTCTGGAAAAAGAGAAAAATAATATTTGGAGGATATTAAAAAAATGGAAAACGTACTTAAGGAGCTCTACGAGACCGTCGTGGAAAGGAAAAGTGAGAAGCAGGAGGGTTCATATACCTGCTACCTGTTCGAGAAGGGTATCGACAAGATACTCAAGAAGTGCGGCGAGGAATGCACCGAAATGGTCATCGCGGCAAAGAACAAGGACAACAATGAGCTGAAAAACGAGATCGCCGACCTGATGTACCACATCATGGTAATGTGCGTGGAACGCGGACTTGCGTGGGAGGACGTTGAAGCGGTGCTCGCGGAGCGCAGCAACAAGACCGGAAACTTAAAACAGTTCCACACGGTAGATAAGAACACATAAAAAGAGGACTTGTATGAGATAACTCATACAAGCCCTCTTTGTTTACATATCGAAGAACGATACCTGCGCCGATTTCGGCAGACCCTCGAACGCGCCTATCGCGTCGAGCTTGTCGATGACGCTGCTGTTTATCCCGGGTATTCCCGTCAGGTCCTCTATGCTCACAAGGTCGGTACTGTGTATGCCGTCGTACAGCGCGTTCGCGGCGCTGCCGCCGCAGCCGTCCACTATGCAGAACGGCAGACGGAGGTTCCCGTCCTCGATGACATACGCAGTCGCGTGAGACTTCAGATAATGCACGGGTAAGAAGCTTATGCCGCGGCAAAGCGTCTCATACGCTATCTTGAGCGATTCGTACTTGCTCTTTGCCGACTTGTCGGCAGCGTCGTCTCCCGCAAGTATCTGCTGCATTCTCGAACGCACTGCGTCCTTGCCCTTGAGCAGAAGATCCATGTCGAGGTTCTTGGTTTCCATTGTGAGTATCGCCGCGTAGAATTCCAGCGGACGGTAGATCTTGAACCAGCCGAGCTTCACCGCAGCCGTTACATACGCAGCCGCGTGAGCCTTCGGGAACATATACTCTATCTTTTTGCAGCTCTCGACATACCATTCCGGGATATTGTTGTCCCGGAAGGTCTGATAGATGGTGTCGTCGAACAGCTTCTTCGCGTTGCCTTTTCGGGTTATCTCCATTATCTTGAACGCGAGCCCCGATTCCACGCCGTGGTGCATCAGATAGGTCATGATGTTGTCACGCGTTCCTATTACCTCACCTATAGTGCAGGTGCCGTCCATGATGAGGTCACGGGCGTTGCCGCGCCATACGCCGGTACCGTGGGCAAGTCCCGAGATCTGAAGCAGGTCGGAGAACTTCGTCGGCTTGGTCTCAAGCAGCATTCCGATAGCGTTGTCCGTGCCGAATTCCGGAAGCCCGTAGGTACCGGTCTTTATACCGGTCTCGTCGGAGTCGATGCCGAGTGCCTCCGGTGATGAGAACAGGCTGTATACCTTCGGGTCGTAAGTCGAGATATCCGCTATCTTAAGCCCCGTCATATCCTCGAGGTGCTTGTAGAGCGTCGGGTTGGTGTGTCCCAGCTCGTCGAGCTTCAATATCGTATCGTGCAGCGCATGGAAGTCGAAATGCGTCGTTACCATGTCGCCCTCGGTCTTGTCCGCGGGGTGCTGGATAGCACTGAAATCGAAGATGTCGTAGTCGTTCGGGACGACGACCATGCCGCCGGGGTGCTGGGAAGTGGTGCTCTTGACGCCTATCATACCGTTGGCAAGGCGCATCATCTCGGCATTGTTGACGGTCATGCCCTTATGCTCGAGGTACTTCTTGACATACATTATCGCTTTGTTGTCCTGAACGGCGCTTATGGTACCCGCCTTAAAGACGTGATCCGCGCCGAACAGTTCTTCGGTGTACTTATGTACCTTGCCCTGAACCTCTCCCGAGAAATTCAGATCGATATCGGGCTCCTTATCTCCCTTGAAGCCGAGGAAGGTCTCAAATGGGATATCGTGACCGTCGCGTATCATCGGGATATCACAGTGCGGGCAGTTCTTCTCCGGAAGGTCGAAGCCCGAGCCGTAGGAGCCGTCGGTGATGAATTCGCTGTATCTGCACTTCGGGCAGCGATAGTGCGGTACAAGAGGATTGACCTCCGAGATACCCGACATTATCGCTACGAACGACGAACCGACAGAGCCACGGGAGCCTACAAGATATCCGTTCTTCTCCGAGAACGCCACAAGCTTCTGCGCTATCATATACAGGACTGCAAAGCCGTACTTTATTATCGAGTCAAGCTCCTTATGCAGACGTTTCTCGACAAGCTCGGGTATTTTGCCCTCATAGCCGTACCATTCCATTGCCCTGTCCCAGCAGAGCTTCTGGAGCTCCTCCTCCGCTCCGTCGAGGGTGGGCGGGTAGGTTCCCTTCGGGATAGGTCTGATATCCTCGATCATATCCGCTATCATGCGGGTATTGTCGATGACGACCTCCTTAGCCTTATCCTCGCCGAGGTAAGCGAATTCCTCCAGCATTTCGTCCGTGGTGCGGAAATAGAGCGGAGGCTGCTTGTCCGCGTCGTCATAGCCGATGCCGGATTTGAGTATCTCGCGGTATATCATGTCCTCCTTGCGCATGAAATGCACGTCGCAGGTAGCCACTACCGGTATGCCGAGTTTATCGCCGAGATCACAGATACGCTTGTTGATATTGCGGAGAGCGAGCTCCGACTTAACTATGCCCTTGTCGATAAGGAAGAAATTGTTCGATGTGGGCTGTATCTCAAGGAAATCGTAGAACTTCGCGATATTTTCTATCGTCTCTTCTTCCTTGTTGTTCTCTATCGCCTGATAGAGCTCGCCCGCCTCACAGGCGCTTCCTATGATCAGACCCTCGCGGTGCACCCGCAGCTCTGACATGGGGATACGCGGACGGCTCCTGTAATAGTTCAGGTTCGACAGACCTATGAGCTGGTACAGGTTCTTGAGTCCGCGGTTGTTCTTGACAAGGATTATCATGTGGTACATAGGCATTTTCTTTACATCTGTGCCTATGATGGAGTTGAGGTCGCCGAGCTTCTTTATGTCCCTGCCCTTGCGGCTCTCCGCGATAAGCTTCTGGTATATCAGCGAGAGCATTCTCGCGTCCTCATTCGCGCGGTGATGACCGAAGTCGCCGAGACCGAAATAATCGGCTACCGTATTGAGCTTGTGGTTCTTGATGTTGGAGATGAGAGACTGACACATCGCGAGAGTGTCTATGCTGTGCGGACGGAAGCCCAGACGATGCCGGTCGCTTACCGCGGTGATGAACGACATATCGAATTTCGCGTTATGTGCCGCTACGGGAGCGTCACCGCAGAATTTCATGAACATCTCTACGGCTTCTTTTTCCTTCGGCGCGTCGGCTACCATTTCCTGTGTTATGCCTGTGAGCTGGGTTATATTCTCGGGGATAGGCTGCTCAGGGTCTACGAAGGTCTGGAACTCTTCGACCACCTCAAGGTTCTTCAGCTTGACTGCGCCTATCTCGGTAAGGCGACAGGAGGAAGGGTTGAAGCCTGTGGTCTCCACGTCAAAGATAACTATCTCGTCGTCAACGCTCCTGTCGGTGCAGCCCTCTACAAGCGGAGCCTCGTTGTTCACGAAGTACGCTTCCATTCCGTAGATAGGCTTGAACTTCGTATCGGGGTCATTCTTGCGTATCTTATCGACGGTATTCATTATCTCGGGGTATGCCTGCGCGTTGCCGTGGTCGGTTATCGCTACGGCAGGGTGACCCCACTTGTACGCCTGCATGACAAGGTCCGCGGCGGGAGTGAGCGCGTCCATATCGGACATATTGGTGTGCATGTGGAGCTCGACACGCTTGACCTCCGCGACGTCTGCTTTCTCTACCGTATGTACCTTGATTATCGAGCGCGGCTCTATCACAAACTCCCTGGTATACTTATCCACAACGGCACTGCCGTTTACAAGCACCGTAACGCCCTTTTTCATGAACGAATAGAAGCTCGCCTGATCTCCGGGAGTAAAGATGCTGAGAGTCTGCGACGAGGTGTGGTCTGTGAAATAAACGGTCTTTTTGTTGTACATACCGTCCTTGATGACCTTGTCCTCTACGGAGAAAATCTCGCCCCATACGGTCACGTTATCGTTCTCCGTCACAAGATCAGCCATTCTCATTGGCGGATCATTGATAGGCTTTCCTATAAAAAGCTCCGCCTCGTCGCGGAACAGCTCATGTGCGAACGGGAGCTGGACAGCCACCGGCTCTTCATGATAAACGATACTGTTTTTCTTTCCGCCGCTGTACGGTCTTTTCCCGCCGGAATAGCTCTGTCCGCTGCCGCCGTTCTGCGAAGGCGAAGGCGGTGTGCTGCCGGAAGAGGAGGATGAGGAGCGCTTACTGCCGATCCCGCTGTCCTGAGGCTCCGGTGGCGGTGCGGGAGGCGGAACGGGAAGTGCGGCGTCCTCCTCCGCTATCCTTTTGGAATACTCGTCTATGTCAAGCTCGGTCTTTCCGGTAAATGTCACATTTATCGAAACGTCGTAGAAGCCTCTCGCGAACTTCTTGATCTGATTGTCTATCCCTTCCGCGTTAAGGACAGTGAGCCCGTGGTGCATGAGCTCGATGCTTGCGTCCTCGCCGTCGATGACAGCCTTCGCGTCGTCAAAATAGCCGTTGACATTGAAGCCCTCACGGCGGAGGAATACAGTAATATCCAAAAGCGCGTCCTCATCGAACAGCTCCTTCGGATACTTCGGATATATGCTGACCATTCCGCAGCCGAGCGCTTCTCTTATCTTGTCGGCATCTTCAAACAGCACTGAAAAGGGCACCCTCTCATTCAGAGCAAGCTGAATGAGCAGAGTGTTGTTTGCCTCCATGTGGATCACGGAAAGTACTTCTCCCTCTGCCGCCTTCTCACTTAATTTAAGATCTTCAAACAATTCCTGTAAACTTGCAGCCAATTTTCATTTCCTTTCATTCCGCATAGGTTTCCGATTGTGTGTCTTTTTATTATACACATTGTATTGTATTTTGTCAACAAATCCCGGGCTATATGTGCCGTTTTCGGGACATTTATCTCCCGCTCGCGGCAAGACCCGCGGCATGAGCGGTGGCAAAGGCTGTCTGGAGATTGAAGCCACCCGTGAAGCCCGTGACATCTATCACCTCTCCGGCAAAATAAAGCCCGCCCACAAGCTTCGAGCTCATGGTGCCGGGATCTATCTCCTTGACCGATACTCCGCCGTCGGTGATTATAGCCTCGTCTATCGGACGGTATGAGGTGATCTCCAGCGGAAATGCCTTGACCGTTCCCCTCAGCCGCGATCTCTCCGCGCCGGTGACGGAATTTACCTGCTTTTCGCTGTCTATATCCGCGCTTTTCAGCACTGCGGGTATCACTGCCTCGGGAAGAAGCTTGCGGAGTGCGTTCGCGAGCTTCATATTGCGGCGCTCGTCAAAGTCCCGCAGTATCCGTTTATCAAGCGTTTCCGGGTCGAGCGCGGGCTTGAAGTCTATATACGCGGTGTACCTGCCCTCCGTTACATCGCCCATTACCGAGCTCGCGCTCAGTACCAGCGGTCCCGATATGCCGAAGTGGGTGAACAGCATTTCACCCATATCCCTGTACACCGGCTTCTTCTTCCCCGCTTCCTTCACTATGAGCGTCACATTCTTCAGCGACAGTCCCATCATCTCCGCACAGCCGCCCCTCGTTTCAAGCGGCACCAGCGACGGCTTTATCTCCGTCACCGTATGCCCGAGCGCTCTCGCAAAGCTGTAACCGTCACCCGTAGAGCCGGTCACCGGGTAGGACATTCCCCCGGTGGCGATAACCACATTTTTCGCGGATATCCTGCCGCTTTCGGTCAGCGCTCCCGTGACATGCCCGTTTTCCGCGGTAACCTCCTTGACGCGCGTATGTACGATTTTTACGCCGAGCTTCTTAAGCTTCCCGAAAAGCGCGTCCACTATATCATAAGCCTTGTCGGAGACGGGAAAGACCCTGTTACCGCGCTCTGTCTTGAGCGGTACTCCCTCGCCCTCGAAGAACGCCTTGGTCTCCGACGGCGGGAACGCGCTCAGCGCGCTGTACATGAATTTCGGATTTTTCGGGAGATTTTTCATCACCGTTTCCGCGTCACAGTCGTTCGTGACATTGCACCTGCCCTTGCCGGTTATCGCGAGCTTTCTGCCGACCTTTTCGTTGCGCTCGGCTATGATCACAGACGCACCGTTCTCTGCCGCCGTTATCGCGGCAAACATTCCCGCGGGTCCGGCGCCTATGACAAGGACATCATATATCTTATCATCGCTCATCGTGTCACTCCGTTCAGAAAAAAGAAAGCTGCTCATGCCGCTCCGGGAACTCGTTCAGATACGCGAAGCACTCGTTCGGAGAGCAGAGTATGCCGTTTTCGCGGCAGGTGTCCGTGAATATACGCATGAGCCTGTCATTGTACGGGCTCGGGACTTCATACAAATCCCCGTAGGTGCGGATATACTTCTCCTTCATTCCCGGAAAATGCCTGTCAAGAGCCGCGTAGAAATACTCGCGGTCACCCTCCCGCAGTGTCACGCCCATGCCGAAGCACATTATCCCCTTTACCTTCAGCCGCACACACTCCCGAAGTATCGCGCGGATATTCTCCTCGGTATCGTTGATGAACGGAAGTATAGGCGACAGCCACACAAATACAGGTATTCCGCGCTCGGCAAAGCGCTCCAGCACCCCGATACGGCGCCGCGTATCGCAGACATTCGGTTCCAGTATGCCGCACAGCTTCGGCTCATATGTAGTGAGCGTCATCTGTACGACAGCCTTGCTGTCCCTGTTTATCTCGTCAAGCAGGTCGATATCCCGCAGTATCAGGTCGGATTTTGTCTGCACCGCGAACCCGAAGCCATAGCGGCACACTGTCTCCATGCACCTGCGCGTCAGCTCAAGCTTCTTCTCGCAGTGCATATACGGGTCGGACATGGCGCCCGTTCCTATCATGCAGCGCTTTCTCTTCGAGCGCAGCGCAGCGTCCAGCAGTCCGGGAGCGTTTATCTTTACCTCGACATCTTCAAAATCATGGGTGAACTGATAGCAGCGGCTTCTGCTGTCGCAGTATATGCAGCCGTGCGTACAGCCGCGGTAGATGTTCATTCCGCAGTGACCGCCGCTGCCGTTGAGTATACCTTTAGCTTCCGCGAAATGCACCGCGCCGCCTCCCCGCTTAACCGATATAGTATGAATACAGTCTGCACTGTATCATTCCGTTGTACAGCTTTCTGTTCTTGTCAGCCTTTTCGCCGAACAGCTCCTCGAAATCCTCTATCGATGTTATTATGTAGAGACTGTTGTCGCCGCGAGGCAGAAGCACCCTGCCCATTGTGCGGTATATCTCCCGGACCTCCTCCGAGGTACCCATTCTCTCCGCGTAGGGCGGGTTGGTAAGCACCTTCACCGCGGTACTCGTGTAGTGAAAATCCCCGATATCCCGTGCCTTTACCCTTATGTACTTATCGACGCCCGCTTTCTTCGCGTTTTCCTCTGTGAGCTTCACCGCCTCGGGGTCTATGTCATAGCCGTATGCCTCGAAAGCGCAGTCCTGCTTCACCGCGGAGCGGGCTTCCTCGAACGCTCTGTCCCATACCTTCCGGTCAAAGCAGCGCCAGTACATCGCGGAGAATTTTCTGCTCTGTCCGGGAGCTATATTCGCCGCTTTCATAGCAGCTTCTATCAGTATCGTGCCGCTCCCGCAGAACGGGTCGACCACCGTATCCGTATCCCTTATATGCGCAAGGTCGACCATCCCCGCGGCAATGGTCTCCTTTATCGGAGCGGCGTTCGACAATGCGCGGTAGCCGCGTTTGTGCAGGCTCGCGCCGGAGGTGTCGAGCGTCACTGTGAGCTCATTTTTCAGCAGAAGAAAATCTATCCTGAGCTCAGTACCTGTCTCCGGGAGCCGCTGAAGCTTGTATTTCTCCTGCATTCTCCGCACAAGTCCCACCATGATGCGGGACTGCACAGCGTGTACGCTCGTCAGCGCCGAATTCAGGGAATGCCCCTGCAGGACATGGAGCTTGTCGTCCCGTCCGGCGAACTGCTCTATCGGGATATTCCGACAGTTCTCCACCACCTCGTCGAGAGTCTCCGCATGAAAGCGCGCGAGGACTATCCCTACCCTCTCGGCAGTGCGGGTGGTTATGTTCGCCTTTGCGATTACCTCTTCCCCTCCGAGAAAATCTATCCTGCCGTCGCGGGTGACTATATTCTGTCCGCCCGCCCGCTTTATCTCAAACGCCAGTGTCTTTTCGAGCCCGAAATTGCACGGCGCCGTCAGCATATATTCCATTTTGTCTCCTTAATTTATACCGAATATCTCCCGTTCCCTGAACAGCTCCCGCACAAGTCTCCTGATACCCGCGTTCTCCGGAGCGGTGAGCTTCGGGTCTGCCGCGAGGAGTTCCTCCGCGAGCTGTCCCGTTTCGTGTACGAGCAGCACGTCACTGCTCACGTCCGCGACCTTCATCTCGGGAAGTCCGTGCTGTGCCGCGCCGAAGAAGCTGCCGGGTCCGCGGAGCTTTAAGTCCTCGTTCGCTATCTCAAAGCCGTCGGTAGTCTTCACCATAATATCGGTGCGCGCCTTCGTGTAGTCAGAGGTGCTGTCGGTGATGAGTATGCAGTGGGACTGCTCGCTGCCGCGTCCCACTCGTCCGCGGAGCTGGTGGAGCTGCGACAGTCCGAACTGCTCGGCGTTCTCTATCACCATGATGACCGCGTTCGGCACATCTATCCCGACCTCTATCACCGTCGTCGCGACGAGCAGCTTTATCTCGCCGCTCTTGAAGCGCGCCATGGCGCTGTCCTTTTCCGCCTGCTTCATTTTGCCGTGCAGGAGCCCTATCGGGATATCCGAGAACCATGTCTTTTTCAGGTCGTCAAAATACTCCGTCGCTGATTTCTTATCCGCCATTGCCTCGCTTTTTTCGACAAACGGACAGACGATATACGCCTGAAAGCCGTTGTTTATATACTTGATGATAAACCTGAAGATACGCTCCCGATATCCCGAATCCACCGCGTAGGTGCGTATCGGTATACGCCCCTTGGGCATTTCGTCCAGCACCGACACGTCAAGGTCGCCGTATATCACGAACGCAAGCGTGCGCGGTATAGGCGTGGCAGACATTACGAGGGTGTGGGGGGCGTCTCCCTTCGCGGACAACACTGTGCGCTGACGCACTCCGAAGCGGTGCTGCTCGTCGGTGATGACAAGTCCCAGCTTCCTGAAATTTACGCCGGATTGTATCAGCGCGTGAGTTCCCACCACCACTTCCGCTGCGCCGTTTTCGATCGCCTCGTAAACCGGCTTTTTGACGGTGCTGCCGGTGAGAAGCGCCACACCGATGCCGAGGGGCTCAAGAAATCCCGCGAGAGTCTCGTAATGCTGCTTCGCGAGTATCTCCGTAGGTGCCATAAGAGCAGACTGACAGCCGTTCTTCGCCGCAAAGCAGCAGAGAGCCGCCGCGACGAGAGTCTTGCCGCTTCCCACATCGCCCTGCAGGAGCCTGTTCATAGGAGCGCCGCTCTTCATATCCGCGATGCACTCTTTTATCGAGCGCATCTGCGCGCCCGTGGGGGTGAATTTCAAACCCGCAAAGAAATCGTCTATGCTCTCGTCGGACATGACTACAGGTGCGGTGCGGCGGCTGCGCTGCTTCATCAGCTTCATGCCGAGCTGAAGAGTCAGCAGCTCCTCGAACGCGAGACGTCTGCGAGCTTTGTCGAGGGTGTCGTGACTGTCGGGGAAATGAGCGCTTTTCAGTGCCTCCTTGTAACCCATGAGCCCATACCGCTCTATCAGCTCCGCGGGGAGCGCCTCCGTGGTCTCGCACTTCTCGAAGGCGTACTTCATGCAGTTTGAAATGATATTATCGCTCAAGCCCTCCGTCAGGTGGTATTTCGGGACAAGTATATTCGTGCTGCCGCTCTCTATAAAGGTCGGGGAGGTGCACTCCTTCGTAAGCACTGTGCCGCGTATCTTTCCGCTGAAAATATACTCATGTCCCTCTATGAGACGGTCAAAGCTGTACTTGCTGTTGAAAAAAGTGAGAAGCATACTGTCCGTGCCGTCGCTGACGGTGACACGGTATATCGAATACTTGTACGAGATGTATGGGCGGAGCTTCTTGGTGACAGTCGCACGGAATACCGCGGTGTCCTCGGGCATGAGCTCGTTTATAGGGACAGTGACGCTGTAATCCGCGTAGTCTCTCGGGAAATACCTAAGCAGGTCTCCGACAGTGAATATCCCTATATTCGCAAAGGTCGCCGCGCGCTTTTCCCCCACGCTCTTCACTTTTGTAATGCTGTCGCTTTCTTGCATTTTTTCTCCTTATTCCTGTTCCGCGCTTATATCTTATTATTATACCATAACATCTCCAAAAAGTCAACGAACAAACAACAGGAGAACGAAGCGTATCGTTCCCCTGCTGCGTTCAGTTTATCTGCTTCAGCGGTATTTTCACCACATACTCCACAAAATCCTCGGTGCGGTTCTTGGTAGTCTCACAGTTTATCCCTGCTTCCTTCATGGCGTCTATCGTTTTGTTGAAGGTGTTGATGTACAGATTTACCGCGCGGAAGGTCCAGCGGCGCGTGACCTTCGGCTTGCTCGGTTTGCCCTTGAGAAGGTCGTCGATGTACGCGTCGGTCTGTGAGGTGTTGAGCTGATTGGCTCCGATGTAGTGTATCGCGTCGGGTCGCTGAGATGACTCGAGGCGGAGGAGCGCACGCGCCTGACGCTCCGTGAGCTTGTACTGCACCACAAGAGCCTTCTCCTCGTCCGTCAGCTTCAGCAGGCGCAGCTTGTTCGCGATAGTAGACTGCGCCGTGCCGAGCCTTGCGGCGGTCTCCTCCTGCGTGAGCCCGTAATAATCTATCAGGTTTTTGATCGCGTACGCTTCCTCCATGAATGTAAGATCCTGCCGCTGCAAATTCTCGAGCACCGCAAGCACGGCGCTGTCCTTTACGGAGGCGGTGATGATTATGCACGGCACGAACGTCATATTCAGCAGCTTGCAGGCGCGCAGCCTGCGCTCCCCCGCGATCAGCTCGTAATTCAGGCTGTTTTCTATCCTGCGGACCGTGAGCGGCTGCAAGATACCGTTCTGCTGAATGCTGACCGCAAGCCGTGACAGCTCGTAGTCGTCAAATATGACACGGGGCTGTGCGGGATTTGGCACGATCGAGCTCACGGGGAGCTCCACCACCTTGTTGACCGCGTTCTCGGACTTGCTTTCCTGCGGTGTTCTGGGAAATATGTTCATCTTCTGCTCGCACCCGTCGAGGGTGCTCCCCCTTTCCTTTTCTGACTTACCGTATCGGCGATTTTCCGATATTTTCCGCTAAGTACATTATATCAGCTTTATACAGCCGTTTCCACACAAAAATTCCCCCATTCTGCGACAAAAAGCCGCAGGATACGGGGGAATGCGTGATGATATTCGTGAAACGGCGGTTTTCGGCACCGAAAAACAACGAAAAAACCCGGAAAATGTCAGCGTTTTCTGTCCGCGCTCACCGTTCCGTCGCTGTAATAGGCTATTATGCTCTTTTCCCTGCCGCTGTCGAGATCGAAGCCCTTGACCGTCAGACCCGATTTGTTCATCAGCTCCGCGGCATTCACCTCCGTCAGCTTGCAGCGGATAACGTTCACTCCGCCGCAGACTACAGTAAACTCTGTGTCGCTCACGTTAATCGCGCCCTCTTCCCCGAGCCGCAGCTCACGGTAGGTCTCGCTGTCACGCTCGGTGACGTACTTCACAGGCTTTTTGTCCAGCGCGTGAAGGCTTTTTATATCCATTCCCGACTTGGTTTTATTCTTTCCGAACAGCATTTTCTTTGCTCCTGTCTTTGGTTTAGTAATATTATTGTACCACATACCCGTTATCAAGTCAAGGTTTTGTGCATACCTACAATTGACATTAACACGATAATGGAGTAAAATAAACTATATATGAATATTGTCAAAAGGCTTATCATTACGCTTCTGCAATGCACATGGGGCATTCTCCAGACCGCCGCGGGGGGCTGTATGTTCCTTGTGCTGATAGGGCAGAAGCATTTCATATACCGAGGCTGCGTCGCTACCGTGTGGAAGCGGCGTGACAGCGCCTCCGTGGGTATATTCATATTTATCTCGGAGTCCCTTGACGGGCGGCTGCGGGAGGAGATAACCGTGCATGAGTACGGTCATACCGTACAGTCACTTATCCTCGGACCGCTGTACCCGTTCGTCATCAGCATTCCCTCCGCCGTGTGGTGCCTGACGCCAAGGTTTGTGAAGATGAGGGCGGAAAAAGGGATATCCTACTACTCGTTCTATACCGAGAAGTGGGCGAACCGCCTCGGCACTAAGGTTACAGGCGAACAGCTCACCCTGCTTTGAATACAGATTTATATATATTATATACAGACAAGAGAAACGGAGCAAATAAACAATGAAGAAGCAAATCGAACGCTGCATGGGCTGTATGGCTGAAAAGCTCTACAAGGGTCCCTGCAAGATCTGCGGTTATATTGACAACAACTCCTATCCCGCCGACTGTCTCGCACCGGGCACACTGCTGGAGGACAGATACGTTGTGGGGAAAATGATATCAAAAAACGGCGAGGGCGTGGTATATCTTGCCTTCGATACTACGGAAAATGTTCCCGCGGAGATACAGGAATTCCTTCCCGATACGCTGTGCAAGCGCGGGGAGGACGGTGAAAGCGTCGAGGTGAAGGAAGGCTCGCTGCCCCTGTTCAAGTCCTATTTGTCGGAATTTGCCGACCTGCACAAGACCCTCATCTCCGACATGAAGGGCAGCAGCCTCAAAACCGAGACCGAGCTGTTCGCGCGGGGGAATACTGGATATGTCGTATCGGAGCACCTAAAGGGCAAGCCGCTCGACGAATACATTCAGCAAAACGGCGGAAAGCTCGCATGGAGCGATATCTCCGAAATGCTGCGTCCCGTGCTCGATACGCTCGACACCCTGCATGAGAAGGGCATTGTTCACCGCGGTATAAGTCCCTCCACCCTGTTCGTCACCAAGGACGGCAGGCTGATGATGACCTCTGTGGACATCTCGGCTGCAAGAACTGCCGATTCGCAGATAAACAGCGAGATGTACGACGGCTACGCGGCGTGCGAGCAGTATGACCTCTCCGAGAGACAGGGCAGCTGGACGGATATATACGCTATCAGCGCTGTGCTCTACTATGCGCTGACGGGCGTAACACCGCCGAACGCTGTATCCAGAAAGACTGAGGACACCCTCAAGCCGCCCGCGGAGCTGAATCCGGATATCCCCGCGAACGTCTCCGAGGCTGTCATGGACGGAATGCTCGTAAATCGCACCGTCCGTATCCACAATATCGAGACGCTGACACAGATGCTGTACAATGAGATGGGCTTCAAACCCGATACCGGGAACGATGAACCCGAGAGCGACGGTCCCATTACCCCGAAGGTCTCGGTCAAGCTCGAGCCGGAGCACCGCGCTCCCGAGAAAAAGCGCAGCAGTGCTCCCACCAAGGCGGAGATACGCAAAAAGAAGGAAAAACAGAAGAAAATGTCGAATATCGGCTCAATCATCGGCATTGTGATATTCTTCTCACTTGTGGCGGCGCTCATAATCGCGATACTGTACTTCGCTGATGAGGCTTCACAGGAGGCAGCCAAGGCAAGGACTGCTGTTACCACCACCGTTCCCACAGAGACCGAGCCGGAGGAAACTACCACGACCCGCGTAACTACGGCAAGTGAAACGACCACGACCCGGAAAAAGGAAGATATACTGCTGCTGCCGGATTTCGTGAACAGATTCTTCAACACCTCGTTCGAGAACAGGTATTCGATGCTCAAGTTCGAGGCGCTGTATGACTACTCCGACGAATATGCCGAAAACATCATCTATGAGCAGGATATCCCCGCGGGGACACAGGTGCGCTCCGGTACCACTATCCACATCAAGGTCAGCAAGGGCGCTGCTTACACCTACCTGCCCGATTACATCGGCATGAGACTGAGCGAATATACCGACAAGCTCACCCAGCTGGGCGTAAGATACGAGATACAGCCGGAGGAAACCTCCGAAGTCAAGGCGGGCTATGTAATCAGGTGCAGCAAGGAGATAGACGATAAGGTCTACATCTCTGAAAACGAGATAATTACCGTCTATTACGCGGTAACGCCCACTGTTACCACAACTGAGGCTGCGGAGACGGAAGAAATTCCGACAGACAATGAAAATAATAACGGTGAAGAGGAAGATACGGTAGAAGAGATAGTAGGCGGAGAAGAATAAAGATACATTTCCCGCCGGATGTGCAGGACCAAGGAGTTAAAATGGAGCTTAAAGAACTCAGAGATGAGATTGACCGTATCGACGATCAGATCGCCGAGCTTTTCGAGAAACGTGCCGCAGTAGCGGTAGATGTCGCGGAGTACAAGCGGCAGCATAATATGGAGATATTCCAGGGCGGACGTGAGGAAGAAGTCCTCCGAAAATCCTGCGGGAAAATATCCCCCGAGCTTCAGGACGGCGCGAAGCTGTTCTTTACCACGCTGATGGATATATCCAAGTGCCGTCAGCAGCAGATGCTCACGGAGATAAAACCGTTCACTGTGGGAAACGAGATATCCTCCCCCACTGTCGGAGCCGTCACAAAGGGCAGCTATACCGCCGACGCTTGCAGGAAGTTCTGCGGGAGGGACTGCAGAATAACGTATTTTCAGGACTTCTCCGCTGTGTTCGAGGCTGTGGAAAACGGCGAGATCGACTACGGCGTTATCCCCATAGAGAACTCCACCGCCGGTGATGTCAGCATGACCTACAACCTCATGATAAAGCACAAATTCTACATCTGCCGCGGCACAAAGATACGCATAAACCATGTGCTTGCCGCCAAAAAGGGCGCGAGGCTGTCCGATATAAAGGTAGCCGTGTCGCATGAAATGGCGCTGAAGCAGTGCTCGAATTACCTCGAGGAGATGAAATTCGCTGTCGAGGAAGCAGGCTCGACCGCAAAAGCTGCCGAATCGGTAGCCGCGGGAAACGACAAGACTGTGGCGGCTATATGCTCCGCTTCCTGCGCGAGGCTGTTCGGACTGGATGTACTCGCGGAGGATATCATCGACATAAAGGATAACTACACCCGCTTTATTATGATATCCAGAGATCTTCAGGTACCGGACAACGCGAGTATCGTTTCCCTCTGTCTCACCGTTCCGCATACCGCCGGAAGCCTGTACAGACTGCTCACCAAGTTCGCGTACTGCGGGCTCAACCTCTGCCGGATAGAGAGTAAGCCTATGCCCGATTCCCTCGCCTACCTCAAGGACGACGCCTTCGACTTCATCTTCTACCTTGACTTCATCGGCAGCATCAAAGAAGAAAAGGTGCTCAAGCTTCTGACGGGACTAGAGCACGAAATGAAATTCTACCGTTTCCTCGGCAATTACGAGGAGCTGTAAAGCACTTACCAATATCAAAAAGCCCCGGTCATTTGACCGGGGCTTTGTTATGCCTGTTATAATTATTCGGCAGCGGGTGTTACCGAGGTGATGTGCGGATTTGCGCCGTTGTACCAGTAGAGGAAGCCCTCAAGGTCGATCTTATCGCCGACATTCAGTGCTTCGACTGCCTTGTAAACCTCCGTCTCCTCGCTGCAGAGGTAAGACTCTACCGTGAAGGTATATGTATTGCCGCCGAGCGTCACATCGAAGTAGAGGTCGCTGCCGCGCTCGCCGGAGCCGTCCCAGTTGTAGAGGAACGCAGCGTCATTGCCGTTCGCGTCCTGCTTTGCCGCAACTGTCATGCCCTTGAAGGATACAAACTCATTGATGTGGTCTGCAAGCTCATCGCTGCCGAGAAGCGCGGTGACATCCTCCGCTTCGGCAATGAAGCTACCGTCTTCGATCTCGAAGGTCGCGTCGGTTATCTCGACCTCGCCCGACCATTCCGCCTTATAGCCCTTTACCTTGATCTTGGTGCCGGGAGTGAGCTCATTATACTCGTCGATAGTGCAGGGCATATTGTAAAGGAAGTATGCGCCGTGATTGTCGGACTGTGTATAGAACGAGGCGTTGCCTACGCCGTTGTTCTCCCACCAGCCCTGCTTTGCCTGAACGTAAGTCTCAACGGTGACCTCGGAATCGAGCTCTGCCGCAACATACTCGTCATAGCTCATAACGCTGCCGTTCTCGCTTGAACCGGTCACTGTTACAGATGTGATATGAGGGTTTGCGCCGTTGTACCAGTAGAGGAATCCTTCGAGGTCGATAATGTCGCCGACCTTCAGCTCCTTGACCTGCTTGTAAACATCGGTGTCCTTGCCGCAGAGGTAGGATTCTACTGTAAAGGTGTATGTCTGTCCGTTTTTGGAAACATCGAAATAAAGGTCGTCGCCGTCGCTTCCCGAGCCGTCGTAGCTATAAAGGAATGCTGCGCCTTCATCGTTCTTTGCCTCAACTGTCATACCCTTGAAGGATACGAACTTGTTCATCTCAAGGGAAAGTGCGTCTGTTCCGAGAAGAGCTGTTACATCGGTTGCTGCGGCAACATAATTGCCGTCGATCACCTCGAAAGCACCGTCCATTATCTCGATCTCGCCCGACCATTCAGCCTTGTAGCCCGTTACTCTGATCTTTGTGCCGGGAGTGAGCTTATCATACTCTTCATTGGTGCAGGGCATATTGTAGAGCAGGTACGCGCCCTCTTCATTCTGGGTATAGAAGGTAGCGTTGCCGACGCCGTTATTCTCCCACCAGCCCTGTTTTGCCTGGACATAGGTCTCGACCGTTACCTTTGCTTCCAGCTCGGCTGCCATGAAATCAGCATAGCTCATTACCTCTGCCGACGCGGTATCATTTCCGTCAGCTTCTGTGGCGGCGGTCTCGGTCTGTCCGGCTGCAGCCGCTGTTGTCGTTGTGGTCGTAGTGTCTGTTGTACCGCTGCCGCTGTTGCAGCCTGCCGCGGTGAGGGCAAGTGCGCATATAAGCGCGGTTATTGTAATTTTTTTCTTCATAAAGTACCTCCATACATGAAAAAAAGCCAATACCTGAATGTATTCTTTCTTTTACACACTATATTATACACGAAAAAACAATCAAGTCAACAGTTTTCGCTATCATTCGGCACATTAGACAACGAACGCGAGTTATTATCAAAAATTTGATTGATTATAACAACATAAAACTGCACAAAAGCTCCCTGTGCTTAAGCACAAGGAGCTGTCGTCCGTCGTTATTGAGTGAAGAGCTTGATGACGTCGTTGAAGGTGACTGTCAGCATCAGGAGCATGAGCGCCGCGAAGCCTATGAAATGCACCCAGCCCTCCTTCTCCGCCGAAATGGGCTTGCCGCGTATCGCTTCTATGAGAAGGAACAGGAACCTTGCACCGTCGAGAGCGGGAATGGGCAGAAGGTTGAATATGCCGAGGTTTATGGTTATCAACGCTATCAGCATTAGGAACGAGCTGAAGCTCATGAGCTTGATCGACTCGTTCAGCGCGCTCGCCATAGTGGAGACTACCCCCACCGGTCCCGAGAGGTCGTTTATGCCGTAGGTGCCGGTTATCAGGTCAAAGAGGGATATCCATATCAGACGCGCTTCTGTGAGGAAGGTCTTCCCCGCTGCCGCTGTGACGGTGAGGATATTCTTCTCCTGCGGGTAGACCTTGAAATCCACCTTGATACCCGCGGAGTCTGTCTCGCTGTCGCTGCCGACAAGCTCGAACGGCACCGAGAGCTTCAATGCCTGACCGTTTCTTATGACAGTCATGTCATAGTAGACATTGCCGCCGGTCTGGTCTGTATGTGCCACCTTGTTCTGAAGGCAATAGGAGATATCGGTGGTCGTCCATATCGCCATGCCGTTCATCTCGACTATCTCGTCGCCTATCTGCATTACCTGCGAAGAGACTGCGTCCTCGTTAAAATACGACACCTTCGTAGTCGCTATCGCGTCGGAGGCGCACACGCTCACCACGCACACCACAAAGCCGAGTATCAGGTTCATTATCGCGCCCGCTGCTATCACTATCATGCGCTGCCATACCGGCTTATTGCGGAAGTCGTTCGGGTCGTCGCTCTCGAAGTCCTCCCCGAGCTGCACCGAGCCTCCTATCGGGAGAAGCTTGAACGACCATGTGGTGGTCTTTGTGGTCTTGCTGAACAGCCGAGGACCCATTCCTATCGAAAACTCGTATATCTTCATTCCGAACATCTTCGCAGTGAAGAAATGCCCGAATTCATGTATCAGTATTATCGTGAAAAATACGAGCAGTGTTATCACAACATTGAGGATATTGCTGAGTATAGCCATTTATTCGCCTTTCTGTATCTCCTTGTCAACATACTCACGCGCCGCCCTGTCAGCGTCATTTATCGTGCCGAGAGTGACCTCCGCGGTATACCGTACGGCGGCGCAGCAGGCGCTCACAAGCTCGCCTATCCGATAAAACGGAATCTTACCGTCAAGGAACGCCGCCACGGCAGCTTCATTCGCGCCGTTGAGCACCGTGGGAGCAGTGCCGCCCTTCGCTATAGCCCCACGCGCCTCGGCGAGACATACGAAGGTCTCCTCGTCCGCGCGCTCAAAGGTAAGAGTACCCACATCGAACAGCGACAGCTTCCGCGAGCAGGAGGGCAGCCTTCTCGGATATGTCACCGCAAACTGTATCGGTATCTTCATGTCCGGCACACCGAGCTGACCTATCACTGCGCCGTCCTCGTACTCCACCGCCGAGTGGAGTATGCTCTGCCGGTGGACTACCACCTCCACCTGCTCCGGTGTCACGTCAAACAGCCGCACAGCTTCGATAAGCTCCAGCCCCTTGTTCATCAGGGTGGCGCTGTCGGTCGTTATCTTCCGACCCATGCTCCAGTTCGGGTGGTGAAGCGCCTGCTCCATGGTCACACCCCGCAGCATATCCTTAGTATACCCGAAAAACGGTCCGCCCGACGCGGTAAGTATTATTTTTTCTATTTTATTTTGGGAATTGCCCATTAATGACTGAAATATCGCGGAATGCTCGCTGTCTATCGGGACTATATCGACATTATTCGACTTTTCCGCAGCCTTGACGAGCTCGCCGCCCGTTACCAGCGTCTCCTTGTTTGCGAGACCCACGCGGTTGTGCGCGTTCAGTGCCGCAAGTGTAGGCTCAAGCCCCACCATGCCGACTACCGCGTTTATCACCATATCGACGGGTATCGCCGCGGTCTCGCAGAGAGCCTCCTTCCCGCAGGTGACCTTTATCCCGGTGTCCGCGAGCCTTTCCTTCATGTCGGCATAAGCTCCCTCGTTCATTACACACACCGTCTCCGGGTGAAATTCACGCGCCTGCTTCTCCAGCAAGTCCGTGCTGCTGTTCGCGGTCAATGCCTTCACCTTATACCCGTGCATACGGCATACATCCAGGGTCTGCGTGCCTATGGAGCCGGTAGAGCCGAGTATCGTCAGCGTTTTATTCTCATCATTCACAGGCATTCACCCTCCGTAATAATTCTTCACTCTATTGTGATACCGTGGTCTTTCAGAAAACTCGCAAGGTCTTCTTCCTCGAAGAGCTCATAACGGAAGTCCGCGACAATACTCTCGATCCGCTCCCAGTCACGCCGCAGGCAGATATCGTCGATAGTATCGGCGTCATAAAGCGCGTCAAGGCTTTCGTACCACGTCTCTCCTGTCTGCTCCTCCGGCTGACCGTATCTCTGGAAGGTAACTCCCTGCTTAAGTACAATTATCATGTATTTGCTGTTGTTACCTAAAAAGCTCAGTGAAAATTCGGGCTCCCAGTCTGTTTTTTCGGCTATCTTTGCAAAAGCGGCATAATCCAGAGGATGTCTTGCCATATCAGAGTCTCCTTTCGTCTGTCACAAAATGCTTTATTCCTTCAAATGGTTTTCCGAGCTCGGTACGGAAGAAATCCGGGAAAATCTTTCGTTTGTCGTCCGGTGTGACCCAGACGAGGAATTCCTTGTTCCCGCCGCCGTCCAAGCTCTCGCATACCGGCTCGAAGTCCTCCGGCACCTTCATATAAAAGAAGAACGATATCTCGTATATCGTCTTGTCATATCTCGATTTGAAGTGAGAATCCACGAAATAATTCTCATGGATAAAACCAAGGCGGTCGATCTCCATTTTCACGCCCGTTTCCTCATACACCTCGCGGACTATGGCTTCCTCGGCAGTCTCGCCGAACTGTACCCGTCCTCCGACGGAGTACAGATAGTCTATATTCTCAGCTCCCGCCATAAGGAACTTGCCGCCGCGCATTATCACTGCGCCCACGCGGATATTCAGCAGACCGTCGTCTATAGGCACTGTCATGTCGGAGCCCATACTAACACCCTTTCATAATCGTTATCCCCCGCCGTAAAGCGAGGGACATCATGTCACACTATCATAGTAATGGGAAAGAACATCTTGAACATCAGGTAAATGAACGGCGCAACGAGCATTACGCTGTCAAATCTGTCCATTATCCCGCCGTGTCCCGGGAATATCTCGCCGAAATCCTTCACCCCGCACTGCCGCTTAAGCAGTGAGGCGATAAGGTCGCCCATAAGTCCCAGAAATGTCGATACCACGGCAACTATCACAAGCAGGGAGATGTTCACCGTAAAGTGCTGCTCATTCGTCAGCAGATTGTCGAGAAGCTCATATCCGAACCCGAGCAGTACTGCCGCTATGACTGTGGTGATCAGCCCGCCGAAAAAACCTTCCCATGTCTTTTTGGGGCTTATCTCGGGGCAGAGCTTGTGCTTTCCGAATGCCGTACCGATGAAATACGCTCCGCCGTCCGCTACCCACGCTGATACCAGCGTATAGACCACAAGGAATATCGCGTGCTCCGGCCACTGGAAGTAAAAGAACGCCAGCGTCGAGATCGCGAAGGGTATGCAGATAGATATGAACGCGATGAACCCGAGCTCTTCGAACTTTATCTCCTTGTGCCGCATCAGCGTGGCTCCGAAGATCATCACAAGAAACATGAACGATACGGGTATCGCAAAGGGTCTCAGATCGTCGTAGCAGAAAAACAGGGGCAGCAATGCCGAGAACAGAAGGCTTAACACTGTTATGCTGCGGTACCGCGTGTATTTCGCAGCCGACAGCACCTCAAAGACCGCCATTACAGAAATGATGTCCGTCGCAGCGGAAATAATGTGCGGGGACAGACTTCCGAGATATATAATAAGTATCGCGAACGGCACTCCTATGGCTGCCGTCAGCAGACGCTTCGTCATCGGATCAACTCACTCTCATATCCCGCCGAAACGGCGGTTTCTGCGCGCATATTCCTCAAGCGCAAGGTCAAGGTCCTTCTCCTTGAAATCGGGCCAGAGAACGTCCATGAAAACATACTCCGCATACGCTGCCTGCCATATCAGGAAATTCGATATGCGCTGCTCCCCGCTCGGACGTATCAGCAGATCGACGTCGGGAAGTCCGGCGGTATCGAGCTGTTCGGAAACGCTCTCCTCGGTGATATCCTCCGCCGACGCTCCCGACCGGACAAGACAGCGGACTGCTCTGACGATATCGTCCCTTCCGCCGTAATTGACAGCGATACAGCAGATAGTTCCCTTGTTTGCGGACGAGCGTTCCGTCAGGTCCTGCATTTTCGCCTTCAGCGGTTCTGAAAGCGGTGAGGGGTCACCTATGAATTTCATTCTGATATCGTCCTCCGACATACCGAGACCTTCATCGAGATAGTCGGAAAACAGCTTCATTATAGCGTCCACCTCCTCCTGCGGGCGTTTCCAGTTCTCGGTGGAGAACGCGTAGAAGGTAACACATTCTATTCCCAGATCGGCACAGTAGCGCAGACATTTCCGGAACGCCCTCGCCCCCTGTACATGACCGGCGGTGCGCGGCAGGTGACGCTTTTTTGCCCACCTGCCGTTGCCGTCCATTATGATGCCGATGTGGCGCGGAAGTATTTTTTCCTCCATTGTGCGCCCCGATCAGACTGTCATTATTTCTTTTTCCTTCTCGGCGCAGACCTTGTCTATCTTCTCACAGTACTTGTCTGTGAGAGTCTGCACCTTCTTCTCGCCGTCCTTGACATCGTCCTCGGTGATCTCGCTGTTCTTCTTCATGGTCTTGAACTTATCCATGGTGTCGCGGCGGCAGTTTCTTACGGCTACCTTTGCTTCCTCGCCGTACTTTCTTATCTGCTTGGAGAGCTCTTTTCTGCGCTCCTCGGTAAGCTGCGGGAACACTATCCTGATAGCCTTGCCGTCATTTGTGGGAGTGATCCCGATATCGCTCGCCATGATAGCCTTCTCGATAGCCTTCAGGGAAGAAGCGTCCCACGGCTGTATCACAAGTATCCTCGCCTCGGCAACGGATACCGCAGCCATAGCGTTTATCTGTGTAGGCACCCCGTAATAGTCCACCGTTATCTTGTCGAGCACGGCAGGATTGGCACGTCCCGCTCTGATAGTGGAGAACTCCTTTTCCATGGACTTTACACACTTTTCCATTCTTTCTTCGGTGTTTTTCAGTGTTTCTTTCATAGTAACGCTCCTTTTATGAATTTAATGACGACTTACCGTTTTTATGACTGATTGCTTACAAGTGTCCCGACTTTTTCGCCCATTACAGCGTCGTAGATATTGTCGGGACGGTGCAGGTCGAATACGATGAGCGGGATATTGTTCTCTATGCACATCGCCGCGGCGGTGCCGTCCAGCACGCGCAGTCCGTTCACGAGGATATCCTTGTGACGGAGGGTCTCATACTTCACCGCATCGTCGAATTTCAGCGGGTCCTTGTCATATACGCCGTCCACCATTGTTGCCTTCAGTACGATATCGGCGTTGATCTCCGCAGCCCTTAACGCAGCCGCGCTGTCTGTGGAGAAGAAGGGATTTCCCGTTCCGCAGCCGAAGATGACCACTCTGCCCTTTTCGAAATGTCGGAGTGCCTTTTCGCGGATATACGGCTCACAGATAGCGTTCATCGCTATCGCGGACTGTACTCTAACGTCGCAGCCCAGCTCCTTGAGCGCGTCACCCACAGCGAGAGCGTTCATTGTCGTGGCAAGCATTCCTATATGGTCCGCCGTTACCCTGTCCATATTCTCGCTCGAGCGTCCTCTCCAGAAGTTGCCGCCTCCGACAACTATACCTATCTGCACGCCCGCGTCATAGCAGCGCTTCACGCTCTTGCATATTGAGTTTATCGTCGGGAGATCGAGTCCCGTTTTCTTGTCGCCCGCGAGAGCTTCTCCGCTCAGCTTGAGCAGTATTCTTCTGTACTTCGGTTCAGACATTGCAATTACTTCCTTTCGGTATTTCAATAATCCAGAACACGCAGTGTTCCGAGAACATTCAGCCTTCCGCACTTCTCCTCAAAGTCCGCTTCGTTCAGCTCGCCCGTCACGAACGCGCATTCGTCGTCGGGAGCGCCGTCTCTGGACAGCCAGCGGACCTCTCCGAATATATCCTCAGCGGTCCTTCTGTCGGCTTTAGCACGGACATAGAACTTGTTGTTCAGCTTCTTGTAAGGAATGACAAAATCCTGCGCACTGTCCTCCCAGTGCATTGTCTTGGAGGTGTGGTCGGTCTTGAGAGCGTTCACGATATCGGATACCACCGCGCTCGCTGTAGGGAATTTGCCCGCGCCCTTGCCGTAGAACAGCACATCGCCCGTCGCTTCGCTGCGCACCAGTATCGCGTTGAAAACATCGTTCACTCCAGCGAGTTGGCTTTCCTCGTTTATCACAGCGGGACAGGTCATTATCGCGACATCTTCCCCGCGCTTTGCCGCAAAGCCTATCAGCTTTATCACGCTGTTCATGCTCTCGCAGTACTTCACGTCCTCGAGGGTTATCTTCGTGATGCCCTCGGTGTGGATATTGTCGGGATAAACGTGTCTGCCGAACGCCAGTGACGCGAGTATGCATATCTTGCGGCAGGTGTCGTGACCCTCCACGTCGGCTGAGGGATCGCGCTCGGCGTACCCGAGCTCCTGCGCTATCTTAAGAGCCTCGTCGAAGCCCATATTCTCCTTTATCATCTTGGTGAGGATAAAGTTCGTTGTACCGTTAAGTATTCCCGCGATCTCCTCTATCTCGTCGGTAGAGAGGCACTGGTTCAGCGGTCTGATTATCGGTATGCCGCCGCCCACGCTCGCTTCAAAGAAGAAGTTCACGTTATGCTCGCGGGCTATTTTCAGCAGCTCCGCACCCTTCGACGCCACAAGCTCCTTGTTCGAGGTAACTACGCTCTTGCCGGCTTCGAGGCAGCTCTTCACATAACCGTAGGAGTACTTCACGCCGCCGATGACTTCAGCGACTACGCTGATCTCGGGATCGTTCAGGATATCATCGAAATTCTTGGTGAACTTGTCCCGAAAGCGTTCATCGGGACAATCCCTTATTTCAAGGATATATTTCAGGTCAAGCTCTTCCCCGACCTTCTTCTCCAGTGCCGCCTTGTTCTTGCAGAAAACCTCGACGGTCCCCGAGCCGACAACTCCGAAACCGAGTACAGCGATCTTTTTCATATTTATTTTCCTTTCTGTGGAACTTCATATTCGTTTTATTATATCATATTTTCCAAAAAAATACAAGTATTCTTGGTAAATTTTTATTGTTTTTTTAATACAATAAGCCTCTCCGCACCGTCTGTGTGATGCGGAGAGGTCTTCGTTCACTTGTTCTTTAGCATTTTCTTGAGATACTGTCCGGTATAGGAGCCCTTTACCTTCGCGACCTGCTCCGGTGTGCCGGAAGCAATGACGGTGCCGCCCTTATCACCGCCCTCGGGTCCGAGGTCTATGATGTAGTCGGCGGTCTTTATCACGTCGAGATTGTGCTCTATCACTATCACGGTATTCCCGCCCTCTACGAGCTTCTGAAGCACCTCTATAAGCTTGTGCACATCGGCGGAGTGCAGTCCGGTGGTAGGCTCGTCAAGTATATACACCGTCCGCCCGGTCGCGCGCCGTGCCAGCTCGGTGGCGAGCTTCACGCGCTGCGCTTCGCCGCCCGACAGCGTTGTGGCAGGCTGCCCTATCTTCGCGTATCCCAGCCCCACATCACACAGCGTTTTCAGCTTGCGGTATATCTTCGGGACATTCTCGAAGAATTTGCAGCCCTCTTCTATCGTCATCTCCAGTACATCGTAGATATTCCTGCCCTTGTAGCGAACCTCAAGCGTCTCGCGGTTGTAGCGCCTGCCCTTGCAGACCTCGCAGGGCACATATACGTCCGGCAGGAAGTGCATCTCTATCTTGATTATACCGTCGCCCTCACAGGCTTCGCAGCGTCCGCCCTTTACGTTGAACGAGAAGCGCGCCGTGCCGTAGCCCTTCATCTTCGCCTCGTTCGTGGAGGCGAACAGGTCTCGGATATCCGTGAACACGCCCGTATATGTCGCGGGATTGGAGCGGGGAGTTCTGCCTATCGGTGCCTGATCTATCGCTATGACCTTGTCGAGCTGCTCCGCCCCTTGTATCTCCCTGCATTTGCCGACATGAGTGCGGGCGCGGTTGAGCGTCGCGGCAAGATAATTATACAGTATCTCGTTCACCATGGAGCTCTTGCCGCTCCCGGAAACTCCTGTAACACAGGTGAACACACCCAGCGGTATCTCCACGTCTATATTCTTGAGATTGTTTTCCGCGGCACCGATTATTTTCAGGTAACGTCCGTCGGGCTTGCGGCGCTCGGAGGGCACCGGAATACGCTTCGCGCCGGAAAGGTACTGACCCGTGACCGACTTCTTGCATTCCATTATCTCGTCCGCTGTACCGCAGGCGACCACTTCCCCGCCGTGCACTCCCGCGCCGGGTCCTATATCCACGATATAGTCCGCCGCCCGCATCGTGTCCTCGTCGTGCTCCACCACTATGACGGTGTTGCCGAGGTCGCGGAGATTCTTCAATGTGCCTATCAGCTTATCATTGTCGCGCTGGTGCAGCCCTATGCTCGGCTCGTCGAGGATATACAGTACGCCCATCAGCGAGCTTCCTATCTGCGTCGCGAGACGTATACGCTGGCTCTCACCGCCCGACAGCGAGCCCGCCGCGCGTGAAAGTGTCAGATATTCCAGTCCCACGCTTTTCAGGAAGTTCAGACGGGACTTTATCTCCTTGAGTATCAGCTTTCCTATCATCTGATCGCGCTTGGATAGCTCCATTTTATCCACAAAATCATACGCGTCCGATATGCTCTTCTTACAGAGGTCGCTGATATTGATGCCGGACACGGTAACGCCGAGGGATTCGCGCTTAAGGCGCTCTCCGTGACAAACCGGACATTCGGTGTCATGCATATACTGCTCTATCTCCGCGCGCGCGGCATCGCTCCCGTCCTTGTAGCGGCGCTCGAGATTGTTGATAACCCCCTCGAAATCGGAATTGCGGTATCCGCCGCCAAAGGAATCTATCACGTCCACCCTTATGCGCTCGCCGCCTGTTCCGTAGAGGAACTTGTCAAGCTCCTCTTTTTTCAGTTCTTTTACCGGAACATCGAGGGATATGCCATAGTGCTTAGATATCGCATTGTAGTACATCATCGCTATCGATTTTTCGTCAAGAGAATTCCAGCCTATCGCGTGTATAGCACCCTCACGGATAGTCTTGTTCTTGTCGGGTACCACAAGCTCCGGGTCCACCGTGTGGAACATTCCCAGACCGGTGCAGTTCGGGCAGGCGCCGAAGGGATTGTTGAACGAGAACATTCTCGGGACAAGCTCCTCGATGCTGATATTATGCTCCGGGCAGGCATAGTTCTGCGAGAAATGCAGCTCCTCGCCGTCCACCACGTCGATGTACACGAGTCCGTCGGTGAGCTTTCCCGCTGTCTCAAGGCTGTCGGTGAGGCGGGAGTCTATCTCGTCCTTCACCACAAGGCGGTCCACAACTACCTCGATATTGTGCTTTATATTCTTCGACAGCTTTATCTTCTCCGACAGGTCGTACATTATCCCGTCTATGCGCACACGGACAAAGCCCTGCTTGCGAAGGCTCTCAAGCTCCTTCGCGTACTCGCCCTTCCTGCCTCTCGCTATCGGGGCGAGCACCTGTATCTTCGTGCCCTCGCCCAGCTCCTTTATCCTGTCAACTATCTGATCTACCGTCTGCTGGCTTATCTCACGCCCGCAGACCGGGCAGTGCGGGACACCTATACGCGCGTACAGCAGTCGGAGATAGTCATATATCTCCGTTACCGTCCCTACCGTGGAGCGGGGATTGTTCGAGGTCGTCTTCTGGTCTATCGAAATAGCCGGCGACAAGCCCTCGATACTCTCCACATTCGGCTTCTCCATTTGTCCGAGGAACATTCTCGCGTAGGACGAGAGGCTCTCCATATAGCGCCTCTGTCCGTCCGCGTATATTGTGTCGAACGCGAGGGAGGATTTCCCCGACCCCGACAGTCCCGTGAACACCACGAGCTTGTCACGCGGGATAGTTACGTCTATGTTTTTCAGGTTGTGCTCCTTAGCGCCCCTGATGATTATTTTATCGTTTGCCATTCTTTTGTTCCTTGCCTTCTTTTAATTCCTTTATCTTGTCGCGGAAGAACGCAGCCTGCTCGAAATCGAGCACCCTCGCCGCTTCCTTCATCATCGCGGTGTACTGCGTTATAAGCTTGTCCTTGTCCTTCGCGGTGAGCTTGGACTTCGGCTTGCCGCCGGACTTGTCCTCCTTCGCGGATATATCTATGACATCGCGGACTTCCTTGATTATCGTCTTCGGTACTATGCCGTGCTCTTCGTTGTAGCGCATCTGTATCTCGCGGCGGCGATTGGTCTCGTTTATCGCGTATTCCATACTGCCCGTCACGGTGTCGGCGTACATTATCACCTGTCCGTTCGCGTTTCTCGCCGCTCGTCCTATCGTCTGTATCAACGAGGATTCGCTGCGCAGGAAGCCCTCCTTGTCGGCGTCGAGTATCACCACGAGCGATACCTCCGGCAGGTCGAGACCCTCACGGAGCAGGTTTATGCCCACAAGCACGTCGAACTCACCGAGACGCAGGTCGCGGACTATCTCCATGCGCTCAATGGTGTCAACATCGTGGTGCATATAGCGGACCTTCAGGTCGAGCCGCTCGAGATACTTGGTAAGATCCTCCGCCATTTTCTTGGTGAGCGTCGTGATGAGCACACGTTCATTGCGCTTTATACGCTCGTTTATCTCCGAGACGAGGTCCTCTATCTGTCCGTCGGTGGGCTTGACTATTATCTCCGGGTCGAGGAGTCCCGTCGGGCGGATTATCTGCTCGGCTATGACCGCGGCGTGCTCCTTCTCGAAGGCTCCCGGAGTCGCGGAAACGTATACCGCCTGATTGATCTTGGCATAGAACTCGTCAAAATTCATAGGGCGGTTGTCATAAGCGGAGGGCAGTCTGAAGCCGTAATCTATCAGGTTCTTCTTTCTCGCGGAGTCGCCGCCGTACATTCCCCTTACCTGCGGAAGAGTGACATGGCTCTCGTCCACCAGCAGGAGGAAATCCTCCGGGAAGTGGTCGAGGAGGGTTATCGGAGTGCTCCCCGGCGGACGGCGCGCAAGAACGCGGGAATAGTTCTCGATACCCTTGCACATTCCTATCTCCCGCAGCATCTCCATATCGTACTTGGTACGCTCCGCTATGCGCTGCGCCTCGATAAGACGATGCTCGGAGGTGAATTTCTCCACCTGCTGCTCCATTTCCTCCTCAATGTCGACGAGGGCGGCTTCGAGCTTGTCCCTGCCCACGATGTAGTGCGACGCCGGGAATATCGCGGCATGGATAAGCTCGCGCTTTGCTATGCCGGTGACCACCTCGAACTCGGATATCCTGTCCACCTCGTCGCCGAAGAACTCCACGCGTATGGCGTTCTCCTGCGTCGCGCCCGCCGGGAATATCTCGACTGTGTCGCCGCGGACACGGAACTTGTTTCGTATGAAATTCACGTCGTTGCGCTCGTACTGCATCTCTATCAGCCGCTTCACAAGCTCGTCGCGCCCGAATTCCATGCCCTTGCGCAGCGACACCGTGTTGGAACGGTATTCGTCGGGACTGCCGAGGTTGTAGATGCAGGAGACCGACGCGACTATGATAACGTCGCGGCGCTCCGCGAGCGAGAAGGTCGCAGAGTGGCGCAGACGGTCTATATCGTCGTTTATCGCGCTATCCTTCTCGATATATGAGTCGGTCGAGGGAACATACGCCTCCGGCTGGTAGTAGTCATAATACGACACGAAATACTCCACTGCGTTGTCGGGGAAAAACTCCCGGAACTCGCTGCAGAGCTGTGCGGCAAGGGTCTTGTTGTGCGCGAGGACGAGCGTCGGGCGGTTTATCCGCTCGATTATGTTCGCCATTGTGAAGGTCTTGCCGGAGCCCGTAACGCCCAGCAGCACCTGCTCACGATTGCCGTCCTCTATACTCTTCACGAGCTTCTCGATCGCCTCGGGCTGATCTCCCGTAGGCTTATATGGTGACTTTAATACAAATTTTTCCAAAGCTATCTCCCGTCAGCCCGGTCACTGAACGACTGTGCCGGCCGCCATACTGCACATTTCCTCATAAAATCCCGGTATCACCGAGGTCATCAGTATCATCGAAGCTGTCGCGGCATCGAGTACCGCATGACCTATCATTATCGGCACAGGATCCCTTTTCTTCCGATAATACCAGCAAAGCATGATCGTCAGCGGCAGGAAGCTGAGAAACCTGTACAGCATATACCGCGCGTCGAAAAGTGTCGGGATAAAGCAGTGCTGAAAAGCGTAGAAAAACGCGGGCACCAATACCGCGGCGTACTTGTTGCCGATGCAGTTCACTCCGCAGCCGAGATACAGACCGTCCTCCGCGAACGGCACCGTCAGCGGCAGTACCGCCATATTGATGACCGCCAGCACCGGCGGCATCGGTGCTATCACTTCGAGCGCTGCCTTCGGGAGTATCGTTCCGTAGCAGATCAAGCCCGCGAGATACATTCCCGCCATTCCGATAACGATTATTCCCAGCGGAATGAGCAGATACCTCACTGCGCTCTTTTTCCCTTTTTTGTAATTTATCAGCTCGGCATAGCTTTTTCCCGCACCCTTCGCAAGAAGGACGAGCATTACTATCGTGACGATATTTACCGCGCTCGCGACTATCGACCACCAGTTGCTGACAGCCTGCATTCCGTGACCTACATAAAAGGCGCTCTCGATAAAAACGAGAAAGAATATGAACGCCCTGACAGGCAGGAAATAAGGCAGATACTTGTCTTTGATCATAGATCTTGATTTCTCCCTATGACAACTTCTTCCCCGCTCTCACGGGGAAGACTGTTCATGTTCAGTTATCCTTGAACACCGCACCGACGCTTGCGTTGCGCACCTGCGCGGCATAGCGCTTAAGGTAGCCCTTGAGCTCCTTCGGAGGAAGTATGCCCTTCTCCCTGCGCTTTATTATCTCGTCCTCCGGGACGAGCAGCTCTATGGAACGGTTCGGGATATCTATGTGTATCCTGTCACCGTTCTCGATGAACGCGATGAGTCCGCCCTCGGCTGCCTCGGGAGAGATGTGTCCCACCGACGCGCCGCGGCTCGCACCGCTGAACCGCCCGTCGGTGATGAGCGCTACACTGCCGTCGAGCCCTTTGCCCGCTATCGCGGCGGTCGGGGAGAGCATTTCCGGCATTCCCGGTCCGCCCTTCGGTCCCTCATACCTGATCACCACAACATCGCCCGCAACAATGCCGCCGTTCAGGATAGCGTCATACGCTTCCTGCTCGCCGTCGAACACCTTAGCCGTTCCGGTGAAATCCATCATCTCCGGCTTTACGGCGCCCTGTTTTACCACAGCGCCCTCGGGTGCTAAATTGCCCTTAAGTATGGCGATACCGCCGTCCGCTCGGATAGGGGTCTCTATCGCGTGTATCACGGTGCCGTCGGCGTACTTCGCCTTTGCGAGCCTGTCGCGCTGCGTTCCCGACACGGTCATTGCGTCAAGGTCTATCAGTTCCTTCTTTGACAGCTCATGCAGCACAGCCTGTATGCCGCCGACCTCGTTCAGATCCTCTATGAAGATGCTGCTCGCGGGGTTGAGCTTGGCTATCTGCGGTATCCTATGGCTCATAGCCTCGATATCATCTATCGTGATATCCACCTTCGCCTCATGCGCTATCGCAAGCAGATGGAGCACTGTGTTCGACGAAGCCCCTATCGCCATATCCGTCGCGAGAGCGTTCAGCATATTGCGCTTCGTCAGTATATCCAGCGGTCTGATGTTCTCCCTCACCAGCTCTACAGCGCGTTCGCCAGTTTCCTTCGCCAGACGCCTGCGCGCGGAGTTCACAGCGGGCTCGGTGCCGTTGAACGGGAGCGCAAGTCCCACGGCTTCGGTAAGGCAGTTCATGGAGTTCGCGGTGTACATTCCCGAGCAGGAGCCGCAGGTAGGACATGCCTTGTTCTCCCATTCCATGAGCTCCTCGTCCGACACCTTGCCGTCCGCGTACCTGCCCACTACCTCGAAGGTCTCGGAAAGTCCGACTCGCTTTCCGCATACATTGCCGGAGCTCATGGGACCGCCGCTGACAAATATCGACGGGAGGTTCAGTCTCGCAGCCGCGAGTATCATCGCGGGAACTATCTTGTCACAGTTCGGTATGAAAACAATGCCGTCCAAAGGATGCGCAGTCAGCATTATCTCGATGCTGTCGGTAATAAGCTCACGCGACGAGAGCGAATATCTCATGCCCTCGTGGTTCATGGCAAGTCCGTCACAGACTCCTATCGTACAGAACTCGAAGGGCACGCCGCCCGCGTTCCTGATACCGTCCTTGACAGCCTGCGAAAGCTCCTTGAGGTGCATATGACCCGGCACATAGTCGCTGGCTGCGCTCACTACCGCTATGAACGGCTTGTTCATCTCACTGTCGGTAAGTCCCAGCGCCTTTAACAGTGAGCGATGCGGGAGTCTGCTCACCCCCTGCTTCATAAGATCGCTTCTCATTGCTGCTTGTTTTCCTTTCAGATGCCGAACACGCTTTTCAGTATGCCGCCCTCGTAGCTCTTGCCGAGCATTGCCGCGCCGATTATGCCGGCATCGTTGCCGAGACTGCAAAGGCATATCTCAGTGTTCTTTTTGCTGTTCTTGGAGTAGATCTGCTCCGCTACCTGCTTTTTCAGCGGGATAAGCAGATTGTCGCCTTCATTGCACACACCGCCGCCTATCGCTAAGATGTCCGGCTGGAATATATTTATCGTGTTGGTGATGCCGCAGGCGAGAGCCTTGATATAGCGGTCGACTACCGCCTGTCCGTCCTCATCGAGCATTTTCGCTGCGTTGAACGCGGTGCGGGCGCTTATCCTGCCGTCCGCCTCAACAAGCTGGTGTATCTTGCTGGCAGGGTGCTTTTCCATTGCCTCGCGGGTCATTCTCACAAGTCCCCGCGCCGAGGAATACGCCTCAAAGCAGCCGCGGCGCCCGCAGGTGCACTCATAGCCGTCTATCACTATAACAGTATGCCCTATCTCGCCGCCCGCGAAGTTCGTACCCGAGAATATCTTGCCGTCGATTATTATGCCCGCTCCGACACCCGTTCCGAGCGTGATGATAACAGCGTTCTTCGAACCTTTCGCCGCGCCCGCGAGGAATTCTCCGAATGCGGCAGCGTTCGCGTCGTTCTCGATGTATGTCTTTTTGCCGAAAGCCTTCTCGATGTCGGCAAGGAGCGGAGCGTTGTGCCAGTGGAGGTTGTTGGAATACTCCACTATGCCTGTCTCGGTGTTACAGGTGCCGGGACAGCCCGCGCCTATCCAGCGCACGTCCTCCATATCCACCTTTGCGTCCGCGACAGCGAGCTTCACGCTCTCGATTACGTCCGCGACGACCTCTTCATACGAGCGCTCGCTCCCGGTCTTTATCTTACCTCTGCCGACTATCTTGTAATTCTCATCAACGACACCTGTCGAAAGGTTGGTGCCGCCTATATCTATACCTATAAAATACTTCATTCCGTCACCCTGTCTTTATACTATGTCGGTAAGTATTACCTCGCCTTTTCCCTTTATCTCGTATTTTCCGCAGCCAGCCGGGATAAAGCAGCTGTCGCCCTTGCCGAGCTCCAGTCCGCCTATCGTGAATGTGCCGTCCAGCACAAGCACCGAATTGAACGACGCGTCTGTGGCTTCAAGCGCCGCGACTGTCTCAATATCCAGCTTGTTCACGTTGAAATACTCGCACGTCGCGAGCAGGGTCTCGGTATATCCGTCCTTCTGTACAGGCTCTCCCTGCGGCTTCGTCGGTCTTGTCGGGGGTATCAGCTTCGTTACCTCGCACGCCTTCTCTATGTGCAGCTCACGGGGCTTTCCGTCCTTTCCCACGCGTCCGTAGTCGTAGATACGGTAGGTCGTGTTGCTGTTCTGCTGTATCTCCGCTATGAGAATACCCTTGCCTATGGCGTGGAGAGTTCCCGATTCGATAAAGAACACGTCCCCCTTATGCACGGGAACATTGTTCGTTACCTCCAGCAGTGTGTTGTTCTTTATGCGCTCAGCAAATTCCTCGCGGGTAATCTCATGCTTGAAGCCGTAGAGGAGCTCAGCGCCCTCCTCGGCATCGACCACATACCACATCTCGGTCTTGCCGTACTCGCCCTCTACCCTCAGCGCGTACTCGTTGTTCGGGTGCACCTGTACGGAGAGGTTATCCTTCGCATCTATCAGCTTTATCAGTATCGGGAAGTACTCGAAGCGCCTGCAGTTCGTGCCGAGCACCTGCTTCCCTTCCTTTTCGATATATTCCTCAAGCGTCCTGCCGGCGTACTCGCCGTTCGCTATCACGCTTCTGCCGTCCTTGTGGCAGGACAGCTCCCAGCTCTCTGCGACCTTGTCCGCATCCGACTTCTTGCCGTATTCGTCACGCAGCCTCGTGCCTCCCCAGATATAGTCCTTGCACGGTGCGATAAGCTTCATTGCGTACATTAAACATCACTCCCATAAAACGATATATAATAATTATATCACATTAAATTATAAATGTAAAGAAGATTTTCTCAAAATAAAGTCAAAAAAATTTTGCTTGGGTATTGACAAACCACAAATTTTGGTGTATAATATATTAACAGTCATGTGCTGTTACCTATATGGTGGGTATAGCGTAGCTGGTCTAACGCGTCAGTTTGTGGCACTGAAGATCGTGGGTTCGAATCCCACTCCCCACCCCACACAAAGAAAGCCTGTTTTAAGTGCAAAGCCGCATTATAACAGGCTTTTCTTATATCTTTCGTTAGCGTCTTTAACTGTAAAAATGAGGCTGAAAATGCCCAAAAACAGCCCAAAATCAGTGGAAAATCACACGAGGTCACATGGAAAAATCACGATTGTAGAGCCAGAAGCGGTAATATTATGACTTATTGGGGTCACTTCAATGTTGTTATATTGCACAAACGGTATTGTGCAAATGTGACAATCAGGCGGCTCCGGGAACAAAAAACAACAGGCACTTCACGAAGAACGTGGGGTGTCTGTTGTGCTTTTTAATAATACATTAAACTCATCTGTTATCAAATCACGATTTACTAAATCCAGATTATATATATACTTGACAATATAACAAAATTCGTGTATAATATTGTTATAAGTTACAAAAGGAGGAGTCGTTATGCCAAATATCAGATCAAGCGCTGACCTCAGAAACGGCTACAACGAAATATCAACATTCTGCCACACCTACGACGAGCCGGTATTCATTACCAAAAACGGCAAAGGCGATCTTGCTGTTATGAGTATCGAGGCTTATGAATCACTTGTGGGAAGATTTGAACTGTACGACCTTATCAAAGACGGTCTTTCGGACGTTGAGAAAGGCAATACCAGACCGTTCTCCGAAGCTATGGTAAGTATCAGGGAGCGCCGCAGGAAATGACATACAGTATTCATATCACGCTTAAAGGCGAGCAGGACATCATTGAAGCGGCGGATCATATTGAATTCACGCTTCTTAATCCGTCAGCCGCTGACAACCTCCTTGATACGATCGAGGAGGAAATAGGAAAACTCTCCTTTATTCCGGAGAAGCATCAGATCATTGATGACCCTGTCCTGAAAGAGTGGAAGATCAGGATGATACCCGTTAAGAACTATCTGGCGTTTTATATCATAGACGAAAATTCTCATACAGTGCATATAGTGAGATTCCTTTACGGAAGGAGAAACTGGCAGAAAATACTTAGGCGTGAGCCGGTTTCGCTTGAATAACAATAGAACAGCGCACCATTCAATTATTCAACTCGTCCGAGGAACCAAAATGCCCGCCGTACATATCGTACAGCGGGCATTGTGCTATTATGAGCCTTTTATGCCGACTTGCATGAGCCTGATGCCCAGCGCAAGTCCTTTTCCAAACTCATTGACAGCGTAGATACTGTCGAGCACGGACTGTTTTTTCTGCCATT